>NZ_CP014205.2:1237142-1546428 GCF_001594225.2 Pseudomonas glycinae | reverse complement strand
CCGCCCGGATCAGTGGCTGGCCCTGCCCGGTGTCGACTCAGTCGCGCTGGTCGTGGTGCTGGCGGCGATCTTCGCCTATGCGCTGTCGATGCTCTGCTGGCTCGCTGCCCTGCGCGATCTGCCGCTGGGCCGGGCCTATTCGCTGCTGAGCATCAGCTACGCGCTGGTGTACCTGCTGGCGGCGAGCCTGCCGCTGTTCAACGAATCCTTCAGTTTCTCCAAATCACTGGGTGTGGCGCTGGTCATGCTCGGGGTCATCACCATCAACACTCGTCCGGCCCGTGCGCCCGAATTGAGGAGTTCGCCATGAAAATCACAGTGTTTGGTAGCGGTTATGTCGGCCTGGTGCAGGCCGCCGTGCTGGCCGAGGTCGGCCATGACGTGGTGTGCATGGACATCGACGAGAAAAAAGTCGAGCTGTTGCGCCAGGGTCACGTCAGCATCTTCGAGCCGGGGCTGGCCAGTCTGGTCCGCGAAGGCCTGGACGCCGGACGCCTGCAATTCACCTGCGATGAAAAACTCGCGGTGCAGCACGGCAAGGTCGCGTTCATTGCCGTCGGCACCCCGTCGAAAGAAGACGGCTCGGCCGACCTGCGTTACGTGCTGTCGGTGGGCGACGCGGTGGCCCGGCACCGTGAGCAGCCACTGATTCTGGTGGAGAAGTCCACCGTACCCGTGGGCACCGGCGATACCTTGCGCACGCACCTGGACAAAGCCCTGGTCAAGGCCGGGCGCCTGCTGCAGTTCGATATCGTGTCAAACCCGGAATTTCTCAAGGAAGGTTCGGCGGTCGCCGATTGCCGTCGGCCCGACCGGATCGTCATCGGCTGCGAACGCGAAGAAGTGCGCGACGTGATGCGTGACCTGTACTCGCCGTTCAACCGCAACCACGATCGCATCATGTTCATGGACCTGCGCAGCGCCGAACTGACCAAGTACGCCGCCAACTGCATGCTGGCGACCAAGATCAGCTTCATCAACCAGATCGCCGAACTGGCCGAACACCTGGGCGCGGACATCGAGTCGGTGCGCCAGGGCATCGGCGCCGACAGCCGTATCGGCTATCACTTCATCTACCCCGGTTGCGGTTACGGCGGCTCGTGCTTCCCCAAAGACATGCGCGCGCTGATCCATAGCGCCGAAGAAGCGCACTGCTCCAGCGATCTGCTGCAAGCGGTGGAAGCGATCAACCAGCGGCAGAAACACAAGCTGTTTGAACGCATCAACGCGTTCTACAAGGGCGAACTGCGCGGCAAGACCTTCGCCGTCTGGGGCCTGGCCTTCAAGCCGAACACCGACGACATGCGCGACGCGCCAAGCCGGGTCTTGCTCGAATCGCTGTGGGCCGCTGGCGCCAATGTTCGGGCATTCGATCCGGAAGCGATGCAGGAAACCCAGCATCTGTACCCGGACGAATCAAAACTGATGCTGATGGGCACCCCGGAATCGGTTCTCGCCGGTTCCGATGCACTGATCATCTGTACCGAATGGCAGCAGTTCAAGGCGCCGGATTTCGACCTCATCCAACAACGCCTCAAGGCCCCGGTGATCTTCGACGGTCGCAATCTGTACGACGCTGAACGCCTGGCCCGAAACGGCTTCCATTATTTCCCGATGGGCCGTGGCGAATCGCGCTCCCTGCCGATTCCTTTGCATCAGTGGCCGCACGCCTCGGACGTGGCTTGATCGGTTTAACCCCTGCCCTGCGCCGGCAGTCCCTGATCGCAGGGCTGCTGGCGTTTCTGCTGTTCATCGCCGGCGTGTACGGGCAGGCGCCCATCGGTTTTGACTCGCGCTTCGTGTTGTTCGCCCAGGAAATGCTGCGACACGGGCCCAGCGTGTTTCCCACCACTTATGGTGAGCCGTACGCCGATTATTCGGCGCTGTCGACGCTGTTCATCTGGCTGTTGTCGTTGCCGTTCGGCACGGTCAACAGCCTGACAGCGTGGCTGCCGAGCGCGGTTGCCGGCGCGGTGATCGTGACGTTGATGTATCGATTGCTCGCGCCCTCGTCCGTGCGCTGGGCGATCGTCAGCATCGCGTTGCTGATGCTCACCAGCACCTTCATCACCGAAACGCGCGCGGTGTCGCAGGACCTGATGCTCGCCGCCGTAGCGTTTTCGGTGTTCTACCTCGGCTATGCCCACGACCATTTCGCTGCCGGTCGGCGCTGGCCGCTGGTGTTCATTCTGTTGCTGCTGGGGTTCGGTATTCGCGGGCCGATCGGACTGGTGGTGCCGACCGGCATGCTGTGCAGCTACTACCTGCTGGATCGCCAATGGTCACGCCTGTTGCTCTTCGGGGTGCTGGCTTCGCTGCTGCTGGCGGCCTGCGTCGGGCTGTTGTTGTGGCTGGCGGAGGTCAGCGGCGGGCCGGCGTTTCGGCAGGACGTGATCCGCATGCAGTTCATGGGGCGCATGGACGGCAGCGAAGGCGTCAGCGGTTCGCTGTATTACTTCACCAGCTCCCTGGGCAACTACGCGCTGGCCTATCCGCTGGCACTGCTCGCGCTGGCGGCGGCATGGTTGAGCATGACCCGGCAACGCGGCCAGGCTTTGCGACTGGTGCAATACTGCGCCGCTGCAGGGTTGATCGTGATGGTCGGGCTGTCGATTCCACAGGCGAAAAAGGCCCGTTACCTGCTGCCGATGCTGCCCATGGCGGCGATCATTGCGGCGTATCCGTTTCAGGTGCTGCATGGCCGGGTGTTTGCCTGGCTGCGTGTCGGCATACAGGGGCTGTGGTTGTTGATTCCCGGATTGTTGATCGTCCTGTTATGGGTAGCGAAGCGACGGTTTCCCGAGTCGCTGACCGGCCTGACGCCGGTACTGGTCGTGCTCGGATTGCTGCAAGTGGCCGCGTTGTCACGGTTGTGGCTACCGCGCTGGCGAACCGAAGTCCTCGCGTTCAGCGCCGTGCTGGCGGTCTGGGCGGCGTACGCGCTGGTGTTCGAGCCGGTGGAGCGCCAGCTGTATGACACGCGATCCTTCAGCCAGGCCGCCATGGTGCGGATCCACGAGCAACCCGCACCGCTGGTGCTGCACGGCATGGGCAAGGACGCCAAGGCCATCAAGTTCATCGTCAACGTCGAGCAGGATCTGCAACCGCTGTTCACTGAAACCACGCAAGCGCTCGAAGCACTCAAGGGGCCGGCGTGGCTGATGATGGATCGCAGCGACTATCAAGCCCTGCAAGGCACACCGCTTGGGGCGCTGCAACCGGTGCTGAGCGGGCGTTTCGACAAAAACGATTATGTGTTGCTGTGGCTGACGCCTTAACCTGCGTGACGTGATTTCCACAGGGACCGCTGACTGATGACCTTTACCGTGCGACAGGCCCTGGCAGCCGATGCCATCGTCCTCCCCGCCATCGAGCGTTCGGCCGCCGAGTTGTTTCGCCTCGACCCGTCACTGGCCTGGCTGGCGGATGCCGACGTACCTCAGGCAACAGCGCATTTACCGGCCATCGAGCGCGGTGAAATGTGGGTCGCGCCAAACAACGACGGGCAACTTGCAGGTTTTTTAAGGGCGGTGACGGTCGACCAACAGTTGCACATTGAGGAACTGTCCGTCAGCCAACACTTTCAGGGCCGGGGCGTCGGTCGCAAGTTGCTGTTGGCGGCGATTGAACAGGCGCGTCTGTGGCAACTTCGAGCGGTGACACTCACTACCTTTCGTGATCTGCCGTGGAATGCACCGTTCTATCTACGCATGGGTTTTGCGTTATTGAACGCCAACGACATCGACGTGCGTCTGAAGCATGTATTGCGCGATGAAATCGCTCATGGATTGCCCGGCGAGCGACGTTGCGCCATGCGCCTGATGCTCACGCCGTCGCCTTGAGATCAACCCCCAGCGCCTGGGCAAACGCCTTGACCAGCGGACTGCGCACGGTGTTGTGCCGCAGGATCAGATTGAATGGCGTGTCGAAGTGAATCAGCTCCGGGCACACCGCGCGAAACTGCCCGGCGGCCACCAGCGTGGCGGCATAGTGTTGCGGTAGAAAGCCCACAAAACGCCCGGTTTTGATCAACAGTGCCACCGCTTCGACCTGGGTCGCCGAAGCGGAAAAACTGTCGTAGCGGGCGAAGTTGAGCTTATCGCGATGGATCGCATAACGGTGGTTGATGCACTCGTAGTCCTGCAGCACATTGCCGCCCATCTGCTCCGCCGGCATGTCGAACAACGGGTGGCCGACCGCGCAGTAGGCCTGCGAGCGTTCTTCATAGAGCGGGTAATAATCGAACTCTTCGCGCTTTTGATATACCGGGACTATTCCGGCAACCAAGCGCCCTTCAACTACGCCTCTTTCCACTTCATCCAGCTGGGTCGCCTGAAGTTGAAACCTTACCTTCGGTGAATGTTCATTTATCTTTCTAAGCGCGGCAACTAACGGTGAATTATCATCGCTAATCGTATTGTCGATCACCCCCACTCCGAGATCGCCGATAAGTTCGTTCTGCGCCGAACTAAGCCGGTCACGAAAGTTGTCGACCGAGGCAAATAGATCGATTGACGCCTGATACACCAGACGCCCCTCCTCGGTCAGGTGAAACCCTTCGCGCCCCCGGGTGCACAGGCGCATGCCGATGCGGATTTCCAGGTCGGAGATCTGTTTGCTGATCGCGGCCAGGCCCACATTCAGCTCGTTTTGCGCCGCGCTGAAGCCGCCGGCCTCGACCACCGCCTTGAACACCTTGAGCAGTTTGAAATCCAGTCCGCTGAGGGCCAAAGGTGCCCGGTGAGCGGTTTTGACCGGTGGGTTTCCGGAATTGGAAAGTGGGGTTTCCATAATGCTGATTTACCTCTGGCGCAATGTTCAACAATCTGTGTCCAACAACAAAAACATCGCCGGCTAATAATAATGATCACAGAAAACCAGCCTTGGCAACCGCCAGAAAATTCCGAACATCAGTGCCAACTCACTGATCGCCAAACATTAAAAGCTGACACTTCGATCAGCTCTTGTCTCTTTGCAACTGCCCTCTAGAAAACTGCTTTGGCCTGATTCCGTCTGCTCACTTTTCAGCGTGTTCGACAGGCCCGGCACACCGATTTCAGTTCGCGTTACCGACGAGGAAAACAACAAATGTCTCAAACCACCGACCGTCTCTGGGGCGCCCGTTTCAAAAGCGGCCCGTCCGCAGCCCTGGCGGCCCTGTCCCGTTGCCCCGAGCGCTATTTCCGGCTGACGCCGTACGATCTGGCCGGCTCCAAGGCCCACGCCGGGGAACTGCAACGTGCCGGTCTGCTCGACGAGCAGGAAACCCGCACGATGATCGAAGCCCTGGACGGCATCGGTGCCGATTTCGCCGCCGGGCGCATCGCCCCGACCTTGGACGATGAAGACGTTCACACCTTCATCGAGCGCCTGCTGACCGAACGCCTCGGCGCGCTGGGAGGCAAGCTCCGCGCCGGCCGCTCGCGCAACGACCAGACCGCCAACGACCTGCGCCTGTTCCTGCGTGATCACGTCCGCACCCTGGCCGTGGAAGTGCTGGCCCTGCAAACGGCGCTAGTTGATCAGGCCGAGCAGCACGTCGAAAGCATCTGCCCGGGCTTCACCCACTTGCAGCAAGCGCAACCGATCGTGTTCGCCCATCACCTGTTGGCCCACGCGCAATCGATGCTGCGTGACGTGCAGCGACTGATGGACTGGGACGCCCGCACTTCGCTGTCGCCCCTCGGTGCCGCAGCCATGGCCGGCTCCGCGATCGCTCGTCAGCCGCAGCAATCGGCCAAGGAAATGGGTTATGCCGGGGTCTGCGAAAACTCCATCGACGCTGTGGCCAGCCGCGATCACGTCGCCGAGTTCCTGTTCATCGCCAGCATGCTCGGGATCAACATCTCGCGTCTGGCCGAAGAGTTCTGCCTGTGGTCGTCGCGCCAGTTCCGCTGGGTCGATCTGGACGATGCCTACGCCACCGGCAGTTCGATCATGCCGCAGAAGAAAAACCCCGACATCGCCGAACTGGCCCGGGGCAAGGCTGGGCGTCTGATCGGCAACCTGACCGGTCTGCTCTCGACGCTCAAATCCCTGCCGCTGTCGTACAACCGCGACCTCAGCGAAGACAAGAACGGCGTGCTCGACAGCGTCGACACCCTGCTGCTGGTACTGCCAGCGATGGCCGGGATGGTCGCGACCATGACCGTCAACGTCGAGGAACTGCGCCGTCAGGCACCACTGGGTTTCACCCTCGCCACCGAAGTCGCCGACTGGCTGGCGGTGCGCGGCGTGCCGTTCAAGGAGGCCCACGAAATCACCGGCGCGCTGGTGCAGGCCTGCGAGAAACACGACCTCGAATTGTGGGAAGCCTCACCGGCATTGCTGGCCGAGATCGACCCGCGCCTCACGGCAGACGTGCGTGACAGCCTGACCCTGGAAGCCGCCATCGCGGCCCGCAGCGGCTGGGGCGGCACCGCGCCGCAACAGGTGCGCGAGCAGATCGGCCGCCTGAAAACCGCCCTCGCCGCGCAACAACAGTGGACCGAAAACTACCAGGGCTTCCGCCTTTAAGACACCACCGCGGTCCCTGTGGGAGCTGGCTTGCCAGCGATGGCGTCCAGCCAGTCGATATTGATGCTGGATGACCCAACGCAATCGCTGGCAAGTCGAGTCGTCGCACCGCAGCTCCCACAAGGGCCAGTGTTGGATTTGAAAGTACAGTTCGGAGAAACACCATGAGCCAGACTCAGGCAGAACGACTCCAGGCGGAGCGCAAACTGGCGGAAAACCAGTTCGACATTACCCAGTACCAGCATGTGCCACGGCGTTATTACGGGCGGATTTTCTTCGCCACCGTGATCGTCATCGCGATCATCGGTCTGGTGCGGGCCTTCGCCGAAGGCAAGATCGAATGGTCGTACATCGGCCAGTTCCTCACCTCCGAAGCGATCATGTGGGGCCTGTTCAACACGATCATCATGGCCGTGCTGGCCATGGCGCTGGGCATCGTGTTCGGGGTGATCACGGCAATCATGCGCATGTCGGCCAACCCGATCCTGCGCTACGTGGCAGTGACCTACACCTGGCTGTTTCGCGGTACGCCGCTGATTCTGCAACTGCTGTTGTGGTTCAACCTGGCGCTGATCTTCCCCACCATCGGCATTCCCGGTCTGTTCGAACTCGACACCGTGAGCCTGATGACGCCGTTCGTGGCCGCCCTGCTCGGCTTGAGCATCAACCAGGGCGCCTACACCGCTGAAGTGGTGCGCGCCGGCCTGCTGTCGGTGGACACCGGCCAGTACGAAGCGGCCAAGTCGATCGGCATGCCGCGCCTGCAAGCGCTGCGCCGGATCATCCTGCCCCAGGCCATGCGGATCATCATTCCGCCGGTCGGCAACGAATTCATCGGCATGGTGAAAATGACCTCGCTGGCGAGCGTCATCCAGTACTCGGAACTGCTCTACAACGCCCAGAACATCTACTACGCCAACGCCCGGGTCATGGAGCTGCTGATCGTCGCCGGTATCTGGTACCTGGCCACCGTCACCGTCCTGTCCTTTGGTCAAAGCCGTCTGGAGCGTCGTTTCGCTCGCGGCGCCGGCAAGCGTTCTTGAGGAATACGTCATGAGAAGCATCGTCAAGGCCGTGAGCCTGAACAAATATTACGACCAGTACCACGCGCTCAAGGACATCAACATCGAGGTCGAGCAAGGCGAAGTGCTGTGCATCATCGGTCCGTCCGGCTCGGGCAAGAGCACCCTGCTGCGCTGCGTCAACCAGCTGGAAAAGATCGACAAGGGCGGCCTCTGGGTCGACGGCGAACTGGTCGGCTACCGCGTGGTCGGGCACAAGCTGCACGAACTCAACGAGTCACAGATCGCCCGCCAGCGCCTGGCCACCGGCATGGTGTTCCAGCGTTTCAACCTGTTCCCGCACATGACCGTGCTGCAAAACATCATCGAAGGCCCGTGCCAGGTGCTCAAGCGTTCGCCCAAGGAGGCGCACGAAGAAGCCCTGGAACTGCTGGCCCGGGTCGGCCTGGCTGACAAGCGCGACAGTTACCCGATCGAACTGTCGGGCGGTCAGCAGCAACGGGTAGCCATTGCCCGCGCCCTGGCCATGCGCCCCAAGCTGATGCTGTTCGATGAACCCACTTCGGCACTCGACCCGGAACTGGTCGGTGAGGTGCTGTCGGTGATGCGCGATCTGGCGCAGACCGGCATGACCATGATCGTCGTCACCCATGAACTGGGCTTCGCCCGGGAGGTTTCCAACCGCATGGTGTTCATGGACGGCGGGCAGATCGTGGAGGCTGGAAGCCCCGAAGAAATACTAATAAGTCCGCAAAACCCGCGCACCCAAAGCTTCATTTCTGCCGTTCGAACCTGAGGCCCCTTTGGCCTTCACAACACTCATAAGAGAACGTCCATGAAGAACTTCGTCATTCCAGCAGTACTCACCTCCCTGATGTCTTGCGGTTTCGCCGTGGCCGCCGAGTTGCCGGCCAGCATCAAGGAAAAAGGCGAGATCGTCGTCGCGATCATGCCCAACTATCCGCCGATGGACTTCAAGGATCCGGCCACCAACAAGCTCACCGGCCTTGACTACGACCTGGGCAACGCCCTGGCCGAACGCCTCGGGGTGAAGATCAAGTGGCAGGAAACCGGCTTCGAGCAAATGATCAACGCCCTGACCACCGAGCGCGTGGACATGGTTCTGTCGGGCATGACCGACACCGCCGAGCGTCAGGCCAGCGTGACCTTCGTCGACTATTTCACCAGCGGCCCGCAGTTCTACACCTTGCAGAAGAACGCGGCGACCAACGAGATCATCGACCTGTGCGGCAAGAAAGTCGGCACCAGCCGCCGCACCACCTTCCCGGCGGAAATCGCTGCGTGGAGCAAGGAAAACTGTGAAGCCGCAGGCAAGCCTGCAATCAACGTGATCGGCACCGAAGGCTCGGCCGACGCCCGTGCGCAACTGCGCCAGAGCCGCATCGATGCGGCGATGCAGGGCAGCGAAACCCTGTCGTACCTCAAGACTCAGGAAAAGGACATGTACAAGACGGTCGGCCAGCCGATCTCCGTGCAGTTCACCGGGTTGGGTGTGAGCAAGAAGAAGCCGGAGCTGAGTGAAGCGGTGAAAGTGGCGTTGCAGAGCATGGTGGATGACGGCAGCTATGGCGCGATCCTGAAGAAGTGGGATCTGGAGCTGGGTGCGATCAAGGACGTGACCATTAACGCCGGCAAGTAACTGGTTCCTCTGTGGGAGCGGGCTTGCCCGCGATGGCGCTCGATCAGTCGACATCAATGTTGAATGTACCGGCCTCATCGCTGGCAAGCCAGCTCCCACAGGGGTCGTGAACAGTTGGAGAGTTATCGATGTCCTCCTTGCAACCCACCTGGCCCGACCAGCACAAAGCCTGCCTCGCCCTGGCCTTCGACCTCGACGGCCCGACCGGCGACGCCATGCTCAACAACTCGATCTGGCACAAACCCGAATACTTCGGCTTCGGCGGCTACGGCCCCTACCGCGCCCTGCCCCGCCTGCTCGACCTGCTCGACGCCTTCAAGATCCCGACCACCTTCTTCGTTCCCGCCTGGGTCGTGGAAAACTGGCCGAAACAGTGCCAGGCCATCGTCGAGCGCGGTCATGAAGTCGCCTACCACGGCTACAAACACGAATCCTTCTACGCCCTGACGCTGGACCAGCAGCAGGCCGTGATGAACAAATCCCGCGACGTGTTCTGGCAATACCTGCACATCCGCGCCGAGGGCTTTCGCACCCCTTCCGGCGACTGGCGCGCCGAAACCCCGGCGATGCTGGCCGACAACGGCGTCATCTATTCCAGCAGCATGCGCGGCGATGATCGCCCATACCTGGTCAACGTCCCCGGCCACGACACCCCGCTGGTGGAAATCCCCGGCCGCTGGGAAATGGATGACTACGCCTCCCTCGCCTACACCCGCGCACCGAACTTCCCGTCCGGCCTCGACCGCACCGCCAGCTACGAGCTGACCCTCGACAACTGGCAGCGCGAGTACGACGGGGCGATGGACGAAGGCCTGTGCCTGACCACCCTGTTCCACCCGAAAATCACCGGCAAACCGGGGCGCATCCTGTTGCTGGAGAAACTCTTCGAACACATGCGCCAGCGCGATGACGTGTGGTTCGCCACGTGCCGCGACGTTGCCCGCTGGTGGCTGAAGGAGCATCACCATGGCTGACTCCAGCAAACTCTGGCCCGCCGGCAAACGCTGCGCGGTGGTGCTGACCGTCGATTACAACGACATCCACGGCATTCTCACTCAGGCCCCAGAAGTCGCCGGGCGCGACAAGACACTGTCGGTGTGGCGCTACGGCACCCAACGCGGCGTCGAGCGATTGCTCGGCCTGTTCAGGGCACTCGGGGTGCGCAGCAGCTGGTTCGTGCCCGGCATTGTCGCCGAGGAAAACCCGCAGCAGATCACCGCGATTCAGGCTGACGGCCATGAAATCGCCTGCGCCGGTTACCGCCACCAGGATTACGACACGCTGGATCTGCCGGCGCAGAGCGCGGAAGTCGCCAAGGGTTGTGCAGCGCTGAAAACATTAACCGGCGTGCATCCCACCGGGTTCCGGATTCCTGCGGGTAACGGCGCGCCGGGCTTCATCGAAGCCTTGAAAGATCACGGCATTCTCTGGTCGTCATCTTGGCGTGGCGATGACCTGCCGTTCTTGCATCCGACGGCGCCGGAAGTGGTCGAGCTGCCGCTGCATTACGAACTGGAAGACGAGCCTTACTTCGCCTTCAACCTGAGCCCGGCCGTGCCGCCGGCGCAATCGCGGATCGCCTCTTACAGCCACACCCTGGGCAACCTGCAAATGGACTTCGCCGGATTCCACCGTTTCGGCCTGTGCTATGTGCTGCGCCTGCACCCGGAAATCATCGCTACGCCCGGGCGCATCGGCGTGTTGCGCGAATTGCTACAGGGCATTCAGCAACACGACGACGTGTGGATCGCCACCGGTGCCGAAGTCGCGCAGTGGTGGGCGCAAACGGCGGCGCCGGTCGCGCAGGATCATCCGGCGTCGGTGTATGAGCGCCATTATCGGGACTACCTCGAATGACGGAACGCATGCAGCGGCTGGCGCGGTTTTGCGTCGAAACGCGGTTTGAAGATCTGCCGCCAGCGTTGGTGGAACAGGCCAAGCGGCACATTCTCGACACCTTTGGTGCAGCACTGGCCGGGGCCGACAGTGCGGTGGCGCTTCAGGCGCGGCAGGTGTTCGGCGCCGAGCCGGGCACCGCGCTGGTCTGGGGTTCGTCGTTGCGCGTCGGTGCGGGGCATGCGGCGTTGCTCAACGGCATCGCCGCCCACGCGCTGGAGCTGGACGACACCGGCGGGTGCGATCACTCCGGCGCGGTAGTGCTGCCGGCGGTGATGGCCGCGCTGTCGCTGGTGGATCGGGCGGTGGACGGTCGTGAGTTCATCACCTCCGTGGTGATCGGCTACGAAATCGGCCGGCGGGTGCTGGAAGCCTGCGGCAGTTATTCGGCGCACAACGGCGCCGGCTGGCATTCCACCGCCACTTGCGGCGTGTTCGGCGCGGCGGCGGCCTGTGCGCGGATATTTACACTGGATGTCGGGCAAACCGTGTCGACGCTGGGCATCGCTGGCAGTTTCAGCGGTGGGTTGTGGGCGTTCATCCATGACGGTTCGCAAAGCAAGAAACTGCACAGTGGCCGGGCGGCCGAGGGTGGCTTGCTCGCCGCGCGTTTTGCCCGCGAAGGCGTCAGCGGGCCGTCGGTGTTGTTCGAGGATGTCTGGGGTGGATTTCTCAAAACCCTCGCACCGGGCAGCTCGCAACCGGATGCGCTGGATGCCGAATTGGGCCAGGTGTGGAAACTCGCGCGCTGTTCGATCAAACCCTACGCCGCATGTCGTGGCACCCATTCGTCCATCGATGCACTCGGATTGTTGCTGGAGCAATTGCAGGTCAGCGCGGATCAGGTGGAGGACGTGCAGGTCAACCTGTGCGGGTTTCTGCTCGACATGTGCGGCGGCCGCGACACCCGCAGTCTGGCCGCTGCGCAGATGAGCCTGCCCTACGCCCTCGCCGCGCGACTGGTGCACGGTCATTGCCGATTGGAGGCTTACGACGAACAGCCGCGCAACGATCCGCCCATTGCCCACTGGCTGACGCGCATTCGCCTTGAAGTGGATGAGCGACTGTCGGAGGATGGCGAGCCGGTGGTCGTCGTGCGAACCCGCGACGGGCGTGAGGCGAGTCTGTGTGTCGAGATTCCGCTGGGCGCGCCGGGCAATCCGCTGAGCGAGGCGACGCTGGAGGAGAAGTTTTTCAGTCTGGCGTTGCGGGTGTTGGCGCAGGAAACGGCCGAAGTCTTGCTCGATCAACTGCGGCGGCTCGATACGCTGGATTCGGTGGCTGGTCTGGAACGGTGGCTGATGGAATGAATGTGTCGTTTGAACTGGCCTCATCGCTGGCAAGCCAGCTCCCACAGGATTTTGTTTCGTACACAGCATCTGTGTTCACCGAAATATCCTGTGGGAGCTGCGGTGCGACGATTCGACTTGCCAGCGATGAGGCCACGCGGTTTCCAGTCGAGCAAAATACTATCTGAATAAGGACATTTGATTTTCCGTGGCCACCTACTCGCTCGTTATCCGCCGCCTGATGATCGTCTCGCTGACCATCGTCGTCAGCCGCGCCATCACCAGTCCGTTGCTCACCTTGTTCCTGAGTAACAAGCTCGGCCTCAACCAACAGGACGTCGGGTTGTTGCTGGGCATCGCGGTGTTCATCGCCACCCTGCTTGCGCTTTACGGCGGCTACATCATCGACCGGCTCGAGAAGCGCCGGTTGCTGATTCTGGCAATGCTCTCCAGCGCCATCGGCTTCGTACTGCTGACCTTCGCCAAAGACCTGTACCTGACGACCGCCACCCTGGTCATCACTGAAACCGCCTCGGCGTTGTTCCTGATCGGCTCCAAGGCGATCCTCAGTGAAAACCTGCCCATGGGTCAGCGGGCCAAGGCGTTTTCCCTGCGCTACACGCTAACCAACATCGGCTACGCCACGGGCCCGATGCTCGGCGTGGTCATCGCCGGGGTCTACCCGATTGCGCCGTTCCTGATAGCCGCCGGCATTGCTTTCGGCAGCATCTTCCTGATGATCGGGATTCCCAAGGATGCCAGCCCGGTCGCCGCCATCGGCCAGCCGCAAAGCTTTCTGAAAACCCTGATCACCCTGAAAAACGACCGCACGTTGATCATGTTCACCTGCGGCTGCCTGCTCAGCACCGTGGTTCACGGGCGTTTCACGTTGTACCTGTCGCAATACCTGCTGGTGGTCGAGGATTCGCAGCGCGCGTTGCAAACCATGGCCGCCCTGCTCGCCTGCAACGCCATCGCGGTAATCCTGTTGCAGTACCAGATCGGCCGCTTCCTCAACCGGGAGAAACTGCGCTACTGGATCGCCGCCGGTACCAGCCTGTTCATCCTCGGTTTGATTGGTTTCAGCCTGGCCGACAGCTTGGTGAGCTGGTGCATCGCGATGTTCATCTTCACCCTCGGCGAGATGATCATTTACCCGTCGGAATTCCTGTTCGTCGACACCCTGGCCCCGGAAGAACTGCGCGGCAGCTATTACGGCGCGCAGAACCTCGCGGCGCTGGGCGGCGCGCTGAGCCCGGTGATCTGCGGTTTCCTGCTGATGCACACGCCGGCGCCGACCATGTTCTACGCCCTCAGCGCACTGACGGCGATGGGCGGCTTCCTGTGTTTCATGAGCGGGCGGCGCGTGGCTTTACTTCACAAATAATGCACTGAAACTGCATTTATATGAATTTGTCAGCATCGTGATTGATTGGCACACTGTGCGCGTTCCTCCCCCAATAGTTGGAACACTTCGAAGGACTTTCCGCGCTTACGGACAAGTCCTTTTTTTTGCCCTGAATTTCGCAAAGGATCGATTCTGCATGCTCGCTCGCTGGTTGCCCGCCGCCATCAACACCCGCCCCACCGAATGGAGCCGCGCCGCCATCGGCATGGCGCTGGGCACGTTGTTCAGCGTATGGGCGTGCAGTCAGGTGTTCGGCATTGAAGTGGCTCACCACTTGATCGGCCCGCTGGGCGCCTCGGCGGTGTTGCTGTTCGCGGTGTCCTCCGGCGCCCTCGCCCAGCCGTGGTCGATCATCGGCGGCTACCTGTGTGCAGGCGTGGTCGCGTTGCTGGTGGCCCACGTCCTCGGCCGAACCCTCGGCAGCGCGTGCCTGGCGGCGGGCATGGCACTGATCCTGATGTGCTGGCTGCGCTGCCTGCACCCACCGGCCGGCGCCGTCGCGTTGACCATGGTGCTGGCCGACCCGATGACCATCGCCATGGACTGGAAAGCCCTGGAACCGGTGATGCTCAGCGCCGCCTGCCTGCTGCTGGCCGCACTGGCCTACAACAACCTCACCCGCATCCGCTACCCGAAACGCCCCGCCGAACCGGCGCCGGCCGTGGCGCCGGTGGATATTCAGTCCATTACGGCCGAGGATCTGAAACTGGCACTGGCGGACATGGAGGCGTTTATCGATGTCACGCCGGAGGATCTGGAACAGTTGATTCATGCCAGTGAACGGCACGCCAAGCGGCGGAGCATTGGTGAAGTGCTGGGTGGTCGCAGGTAATACGTGATCCGACCGAAGGTTGTCGAACGCCCTTGCCAAGACATGACCAACGACTACCTTTCAGCTTTGTACCGCACAGATTTGTCTGCCTTTCACTTGGAAGTCTGGCCCGCTGTAATGTCCAGTAGCGATGACATCGGTAGTCTGGCTATGGAAAAACGCTCAACGTTGTTGAGAAGCGAGCTGGCTTTGCGCTTTGACTGAAACGTTACTTTCCTCAAACACCGCATTTCTGCGTAACCAGCAGTCCGCCCAAATGCCCCGCCTGTAGCATGCGGGCACGTGTGTTTTTCGCCAGCTCCGTGAATCTGGTGGTTTTCGAATCCATGGTTTCGAAATCTGCGAGAGGACCGTTTCATGAGCGACCCATTGCTGAAGTTGCTGCAAAAGCCCCTGTTCGACCCCGAAAAGCGCCATCGCGTGTCTCTGCGCGAATACATGGATCTGAATATCGATCGGATGCGCGCAATCATCGGCAACGGTCTCATGACCAATGCCATGTGGCTGAGCCAACCCCGTCAGTCTGAATTCCGGTTGATGCTTGAACGTGCAGCATTGATCGGTGCCGTGGATTACTCCCTGCTTGCCTGCATCGTCGACCACTTCATTGCCGGCGACGCATTTTTTGCACACGGCAGTCAGCACCAGATTGCGCAGTACCACCAGGAAATCTGCCAACTGAAAGCGGTTTACGCCTTTGGTTGCACGGAGATCGCCAGCGGCTCCGATGTGGCTAACCTGCAAACCACGATCAACTACGACCCACACAAACATTGCCTGATTTTGAACTCACCCACGCCGCAGTCCTGCAAGTTCTGGATAGGCAACGCATTGCACGCGGCGGTGGTGGTCATGGTGCTGGGACGTCTGATCGTCAAGGGTGTGGATGAGGGCTTGCACTGGTTTCGGGTACGAATTCGCGAGGAAGAGAATGGCCCGCTCCTGCCAGGTGTCAGGATCACCACCTGCGATCCCAAGGGAGGGATTCACGCCAATCAAGTTGCCGGCATCCGTTTTTGCAACATGAAGCTGCCACTCGACGCACTGATGCAACACTATGCCAGGTTTTCTGCGCAAGGCGTTTTCAGCAGTGAGATCCCGCCAAAGGATCGCCTGAAAAGCGCTATGCAGACATTCATCCAGGAGCGCCTGTTCCTCATCGCTGGCGCCCGTGGTGCCGCCAGCATGTGTGTTTATCTGGCGTACCGTTTCGCTTGCCATCGCCTGGTCAAGGGGAACGAGGGAAGCCAGTCTCTCCTGACCAAGGCACTTTTCCGACAACGGCTGTATGCCGAACAACTTAAGGTATTGGCCCTGAAGTTGCTGGAGCAGGCGGTTCTGTCGCGGTTCGAAGCGTGCTGGCATCAGCCAGCACGGCGAAAGGAGCTGCATATTCTCGCCGCTGTCGTCAAAAGTGTCGGCACCTGGCTGGGGCTCGAAGTCATGAGTGCATGCAGGGAGCTTTGTGGTTCGCAAGGCTTCCACCATCACAACCGAATTGTCACTTTGGTCATGGATCACGGCATCAGCACCACCTTCGCGGGCGATAACAACATCCTGTGCTGTCAGGTTGCACGGGACGCCATCAACCGGCCACGATTTGCCAACGAGAACATCGCCCAGCGAATTGAATCGCTGATTGTCGATCAGTGTCGCCGTGCCGGCGATTTTTCCCATCGCCAGGCGGTTGCGCTCACCTATGCTCGAGCGCTGGATCTGATCATCAATGAGGGTAAACACCATCCGCTCGTGTCATCCGAGATATTCGAAGACATCGTCCACGTCTTTTCGCCGAAACTTTACGAATGGGAGCTTGTTGCCAGCACCAAGCTGGAGCAGAACGCCACCGAAGCTCAACTGATCTTGTTAAACAAGCTGCTCAAACCGCCGTCAGAGCTGGTCAGGGCCCCCATCGACAAAAAGAACTACGTAAAGCACTTCACAAAACCGCTGTACGACAACAAGCCGGACTTCTCGAACCGCAACACGATTCGTAACCCTTACCGGGCGTATACGTGGCTGCGAAAACATCAGCCGGTGTACTGGTGCGAACACTTACAGGCCTGGTTTTTGACCCGTTATTGCGATGTCATCGCCGCACAGGCCGATTCCCGACGATTTTCTTCAAACCGCATGCAACAACTGATCAACGCACGTGTACCTGAAAACAAGCGCACGCATCTGAACGAATTCATCAAGCTGGCGTCCAGGTGGATGTATTCCCAGGATGGCGATACTCACAAGGCCAGTCGCCACTTGCTGGGCAATGCCTTCACCCCTCGCTCCATCGAGGCCTTGCGGACAATCATTCAAGACATCACTGATCGAGAGCTGTCCCGCCTGCACGGACAGACCGATTTGAAGACCGCGCTCTTCGACCGGGTCCCCGCCCTGATTCTGGCCAGGCTTTACGGCATGAAGGATGACGAGGCATTGAGGCTTCGCCGCTGGACACGAGACATCGTCATGTTTCTAGGCGGCAGCCAGGACGCGGATCAGGGGCCGGACCAGGCTCTGGAAGGCATCAAGGAAATGTACGCCTTTTTCGCTGAGCTCATTGAACAACGGCGCAGGCAACCCAGGAATGATCTCGTGAGCCGGGTACTGGAGAGTGGCCAGAACAGCGACGCCAGTCTTGATGAAGTGCTGGCACAGATCGTGTTCATTCTGGTGGCGGGTTATACCACCAGCGCAGACCAGCTATGCCTCGGCCTGTTGCATTTACTGAAGCATCCCCAACAACTCGAAGCCCTGTTGGCAGACCCGACATTGATCGGCTCCTTCATTGAAGAAATGCTGCGCTTCGATCCTGCCGGCTCCCTGAGCCATCGGTTGCTGATGGAAGACGTCACCATCGATGACGTCACGATGAAAAAAGGACAGCTGGTTTACCTGATCCGGGCCTCCGCCAATCGTGATCCGGAAAAATTCCCCGATCCCGACAAATTCGACATTCGTCGTGCGAAGAACGAGCACCTGACGTTTGGAAGAGGTGAACATTTCTGCATGGGCACGGCGCTGTTCAGACTTGAGGCCGAGATTGTATTCAGCTCGCTGTTGAAACGCTTCCCCCACTTGCACCTCATCGCGCGGCGGCCTGCCACGTGGCGCAACAGCAACCTGCAGTTCCGGGGGTTGAAGACGCTTCCGGTCGATCTGGGAACAGGAGTCTGAACCATGAAATTCAAACGTGTTTATTCCGGAGCACCTTGGGAACGCCTTGCCGGTTACTGCAGAGCCGTGAAGGCTGGTAACACTATTCTGGTCGGAGGTACGGTGGCATTTCGCAAGAACGGCAAGCCCTTCAAACCCGGCGATGCCTATGCCCAGACACGGCGATGTCTGAAAATCATCGAACAGGCGCTAAAGCAACTGGGTGAGGATCGTACCCGCATCATTGCCACGCGCATGTACACCACCAACATGGATCTCTTGCCAGAAATCGCGCGGGCGCACAAAGCGTTTTTCGAAGGGCATCCACCGACGACAATGTTGCTGGAAGTCTCTCGACTGGTCAGCCCTGAATACGTTATCGAGATCGAGGCAGAGGCCCGTTCGGGCAAGGGCTGCGGCCGTGGATGAAACCTCGTTGACTGTAGAGGACGCCAGATCGGCGTTGCGTCAGGCGCAAGTCACCTGCGTTCATGATCTGGCGATCGAAAGCCATGGCCGGTCACTGCCGCTGCGTCTCTACGCGCCACCAGGCAAGGGGCCGTTTCCCGTGCTGGTTTTCTTCCATGGCGGTGGTTGGGTCACGGGAGACCTGGACACGCATGACGGGTTCTGTCGGTTGATGTGTGAGTGGGCTGGTTGCGCCGTCGTCGCCGTTGATTACGCCCGCCCTCCGGAACACTTGTTTCCGACAGCTCTGGAAGACTGCTGGACAGCTTTCAAGTGGGTGACACGTCAAGGCGCCGATTGCAAGCTGGATACTTCAAGCATTGCAGTCGCAGGGGGTGGTTCAGGAGGCGGGATGGCCGCCGTCATCAGCCAGCGCGACGCTAAATGTGACAAGCCATGTATATGCTTTCAACTGCTGCTTTACCCTTTGCTCGACTGTCACACTCGCCGCCGCTCCCACACGAGATTCGGGCAAGGATATGGACTGACTGTCGACCTGCTCGAATGGTACCTCGGCCAATACCTGCCACCCGGAACATCGCGCGTGGATACACGGCTGTCGCCCCTGCTCAGTGACTCGCTGCATGGATTGCCCCGGACAATGATCATCACCTGCGGACTTGATGTCCTGCGCGATGAAGGCCGTGCTTACGCTGCGCAACTGCGGGCCGCGGGTGTCACTGTCGAACACAAAGAGTTTTCAGGGATGCGCCACGGTTTCATGAACTACCCGGCCGCCCATGATGAGGCCCGACGAGCACTGCTGCTTTGCGCCCGAACCCTTCAGGCACAGCTTCGCGCAGAGTAATGAAAGGGACTCGAGTCAGCGTCTGCAAGCCGCTTTCCAGACAAGGCAAAAATGCAGACACCCCATGCACATATCCCCGTTGTACACGGCAAATTTGCACTGTTACGATCCGGTAACGCTCGCGCGCGAGCTTCTCGAATAAAGACAATAAAAGCAGGGAGTTAGTGATGACTGCTCAGGCTTCATCCCCGCGGACTTCGTCCATGGATGCCACGCCGCACGAAGTGCTGGCCGAGGTTCGCAATCACATCGGTCATCTGACCCTCAACCGCCCCGCCGGCCTCAATGCCCTGACCCTCGACATGGTGCGCCAGCTCCAGCAACACCTGGACGCCTGGGCCGCCGATGCCGATATCCACGCGGTCGTGCTGCGCGGTGCTGGCGAGAAAGCCTTCTGTGCCGGTGGCGACATTCGATCCCTGTACGACAGCCACAAAAGCGGCGACACGCTGCACGAAGATTTCTTCGTCGAGGAATACGCCCTCGACCTGACGATCCACCATTACCGCAAACCGGTGCTGGCGCTGATGGACGGTTTCGTCCTCGGCGGCGGCATGGGTCTGGTGCAAGGCGCCGATCTGCGGGTGGTCACCGAGAAGAGCCGTCTGGCGATGCCGGAAGTGGCGATCGGGTATTTCCCGGATGTCGGTGGCAGTTATTTCCTGCCACGGATTGCCGGCGAGCTGGGGATTTATCTGGGCGTCAGCGGCGTGCAGATCCGTGCGGCGGATGCGCTGTATTGCGGGCTGGCCGACTGGTATCTGGACAGCAGCAAACTCGGCATCCTCGACGAACAACTCGATCACCTGGAGTGGCACGACACGCCGCTTAAAGACCTGCAAAACCTGCTGGCCCGCCACGCCGTGCAAACCCTGCCGGATGCGCCGCTGGAAGCCTTGCGCCCGGCCATCGACCACTTCTTCGCGTTGCCGGACGTGCCGAGCATTGTCGAGCAACTGCGCGCCGTGACCGTCGCCGACAGCCATGAATGGGCGACCACCACCGCCGACCTGCTGGAAACTCGCTCGCCGCTGGCCATGGGCGTGACCCTGGAAATGCTGCGTCGCGGCCGCCACCTGAGCCTGGAACACTGCTTCGCCCTCGAACTGCATCTGGATCGCCAATGGTTCGAACGCGGCGACCTGATCGAAGGCGTCCGCGCCTTGCTGATCGACAAAGACAAATCACCACGCTGGAATCCGCCGACCCTGGCTGCACTGCACGCCGAACAGGTCGCGAGTTTCTTCCACGGTTTCGCTGAGAGCGGGAGCTGAGCCATGCACGATCTCGAATTGACTGAAGACCAGGTAATGATCCGCGACATGGCCCGGGACTTTGCCCGTGGCGAAATCGCCCCCCACGCGCAAGCCTGGGAAAAGGCCGGCTGGATCGATGACGGTCTGGTGGCGAAGATGGGCGAACTCGGCCTGCTGGGCATGGTGGTGCCGGAGGAATGGGGCGGCACTTACGTCGACTACGTGGCCTATGCGTTGGCGGTGGAAGAGATTTCCGCCGGCGACGGCGCCACCGGCGCCTTCATGAGCATCCACAACTCGGTGGGCTGCGGGCCGGTGCTCAATTACGGCAGCGAAGAACAGAAACAGACCTGGCTGGCGGATCTGGCCAGCGGTGCGGTGATCGGCTGCTTCTGCCTGACCGAGCCCCAGGCCGGCTCCGAAGCACACAACCTGCGCACCCGCGCCGAACTGCGCGACGGCCAATGGGTAATCAACGGCGCCAAGCAATTTGTCAGCAATGGCAAGCGGGCGAAACTGGCGATCGTGTTTGCGGTGACCGATCCGGATCTGGGCAAGCGCGGGATCTCGGCGTTTCTGGTGCCGACCGATACGCCGGGTTTCATCGTTGATCGCACCGAACACAAGATGGGCATCCGCGCCTCCGACACTTGCGCGGTGACCCTGAACAACTGCAGCATTCCCGAAGCCAATCTGCTGGGTGAACGCGGTAAAGGTCTGGCGATTGCCCTTTCCAACCTGGAAGGCGGACGTATCGGTATCGCCGCGCAAGCATTGGGCATCGCCCGTGCGGCGTTTGAAGCTGCACTGGGTTACGCCCGTGATCGGGTGCAGTTCGGCAAGGCGATTGTCGAGCACCAGAGCATCGCCAACCTGCTGGCGGACATGCAGATGCAGATCAACGCAGCACGCTTGATGATCCTGCACGCGGCGCGGCTGAGGACGGCGGGTAAGCCGTGTCTGTCGGAGGCTTCACAGGCCAAGCTGTTTGCTTCGGAAATGGCCGAGAAGGTGTGCTCGTCAGCGATTCAGATTCATGGCGGGTATGGGTATCTGGAGGATTACCCGGTTGAGAAGTACTACCGGGATGCGCGGATTACCCAGATTTACGAGGGGTCGAGCGAGATACAGCGGATGGTGATTGCTCGGGAGTTGAAGAACTATCAGCTCTAAAAGGCAAAAGCATCGCTGGCAAGCCAGCTCCCACAGAGATTGGTGTAAACCTCAGATCCAATGTGGGAGCTGGCTTGCCAGCGATGGCGTCAGTGAATACGCCGCGTTACTTGCCCTGGAACTCGGCAGGCCGCTTGGCCACAAACGCCGCCATCCCTTCCTTCTGATCCTGCGTTGCAAACGCCGCATGGAACACGCGGCGTTCGAAGCGCACGCCTTCAGTCAGATTCACTTCAAACGCGCGGTTGACGCTTTCCTTGACCATCATCGTAATCGGCAGCGATTTGCTGGCGATCACCGCCGCGACTTTCAGCGCTTCGTCCAGCAACTCGGCACTCGGCACGATCCGCGCGACGATGCCGCAGCGTTCGGCTTCCACCGCGTCGATCATGCGGCCGCTCAGGCACATTTCCATGGCCTTGGCCTTGCCCACCGCGCGGGTCAGGCGCTGGGTGCCGCCCATGCCCGGCAGCACGCCGAGGTTGATTTCCGGCTGGCCGAATTTGGCGTTGTCGCCGGCCAGGATGAAGTCGCACATCAGCGCCAGCTCACAGCCGCCGCCGAGGGCAAAACCGTTGACCGCGGCGATGATCGGCTTGCGCCGGTTGGCCACGCGATCGCTGTCGCTGAACAGGTCGTCCATGTAGATCTGCGGGTAGGTCAGATCGGCCATTTCCTTGATGTCGGCGCCGGCGGCAAAGGCTTTGGTCGAGCCGGTGATGACGATGCAGCCGATGTTCGCGTCGGCTTCAAACCCATCGAGCGCGCGATTCACTTCGCTGACCAGTTGCGCGTTGAGGGCATTCAGCGCCTGCGGGCGATTGAGGGTGATCAGGCCGACGCGGCCATGGGTTTCCAGCAAAATCGTTTCGTAACTCATGTGCAGATTCCTTTTCAAAGATTGCGCGAAATGACCATGCGCTGAATGTCGCTGGTGCCTTCGTAGATCTGGCAGACCCGCACGTCGCGGTAGATGCGCTCCAGCGGGAAGTCGTTGAGGTAACCGTAACCGCCGAGGGTTTGCAATGCCATCGAGCAGACCTTCTCGGCCATTTCCGAGGCGAACAGTTTGGCCATCGACGCCTCGACCAGTGCCGGCTGACCGCTGTCGCGCAGGGCGGCGGCGTAATGCACCATCTGCCGTGCCACGGCGATCTGGGTCGCCATGTCCGCCAAGCGGAACGCCACGGCCTGATGCTCGATGATCGGCTTGCCGAAAGTGTCACGTTCACGGGCGTAATCGCGGGCCGCTTCGAACGCGGCGCGGGCCATGCCCACCGATTGCGAAGCGATGCCGACGCGCCCGCCTTCGAGGTTGGCCAGGGCGATCTTGTAGCCCTCGCCCTCCTCGCCCAACCGGTTGGCTACCGGCACTTTCACGTCTTCGAACAGAATCTGGCAGGTGTCCGAGGCGTGCTGGCCGAGCTTGTCTTCGACGCGGGCGACTTTGTAGCCCGGCGAGTCGGTCGGCACGATGAACGAGCTGATCCCGCGCTTGCCGGCACTCGGATCAGTCACGGCAAACACGATCACGATCCCGGCGTTCTGCCCGGAAGTGATGAACTGTTTGCAGCCGTTGAGCACATAGTGATCGCCTTCCAGCCGAGCGCGGGTTTTCAGGCTGCTGGCATCGGAACCGGCCTGGGGTTCGGTCAACGCGAACGCGCCGAGCATCTCGCCGCTGGCCAGCGGCTTGAGGAAGCGTTCGCGCTGGTCGTCGTTGCCGAACTTGAGGATCGGCACGCAACCCACCGAGTTGTGCACGCTCATGATCGTCGAGCAGGCGCCGTCGCCGGCGGCGATTTCTTCCAGGGCCATGGCGTAGGCCAGGTAACCGGTGTCGCAACCGCCCCACTGCTCCGGCACCAGCATGCCGAAGAAGCCCAGCCCGGCCATTTCGCCGATGGCTTCTTTCGGAAAGCGGTGCTCGCGATCCCACTCGGCGGCGAACGGTTTGAGCCGTTCCTCGGCAAACTGCCGGGCCATGTCGCGGATTTGTTGTTGGTCGTCATTGGGAATCATGGCAAATCCTTAACTCGGGTTCAGACGCACTCGACAGCCATCGCCGTGGCTTCCCCGCCGCCGATGCAGATCGCCGCGACGCCGCGTTTCAGGCCTTTCTGGCGCAGGGCCGAGAGCAAGGTCACCAGAATCCGCGCGCCGGACGCGCCAATCGGGTGGCCCAGGGCGCAGGCGCCGCCATGGATGTTGAGCTTGTCGTGCGGGATTTCCAGGTGGGTCATCGCCGCCATGCCGACCACGGCGAAGGCTTCGTTGACTTCGAACAGATCGACCTGATCCAGCGACCAGCCGGTTTTCTTCATCAGCTTCTTGATCGCGCCAATCGGCGCCACCGGGAACAGGCCCGGGGTGTCAGCGAAGGCTGCGTGGCCGTGAATCACCGCCAGCGGTTTCAGACCCTGTTTCTGCGCTTGCGACTGACGCATCAGCACCAGCGCAGCGGCGCCGTCGGAGATCGAGCTGGAGTTGGCAGCGGTCACGGTGCCGCCCTCGCGGAAGGCCGGTTTCAGCGAAGCGATCTTGTCCAGTTTGGCTTTTGGCGGCTGCTCGTCGTTGCTGATCACAACCTGTTCTTTGCCAACGGTCACGGTCAGCGGAACGATCTCGGCCTTGAAGCTGCCGTCCTTGATCGCCTGCTGGGCACGGGTGGTCGAGGCGATGGCGAAGGCGTCCTGCGCTTCACGGCTGAAGTCGTTGGTTTCGGCGCAATCCTCGGCGAAGGTGCCCATCAGGCGGCCCTTGTCGTAGGCGTCTTCGAGGCCGTCGAGGAACATCGAATCCAGCACCCGGCCGTGGCCCATGCGGTAACCGGCACGGGCGCGATCCAGCAGGTACGGCGCGTTGGACATGCTTTCCATGCCGCCGGCGATCACCACATCGGCGCTGCCGGCCAGCAGCATGTCGTGGGCCAGAATGGCGGTTTCCATGCCCGAACCGCACATCTTGTTGACCGTGGTGCAACGGGTGGATTTGTCCAGCCCGGCTCCCAGCGCAGCCTGACGCGCAGGCGCCTGACCGAGACCGGCCGGCAACACGCAGCCGAACAACACTTCATCGACCACACCGGCGGCGACACCGGCACGCTCAACCGCCGCCTTGATTGCAGCGGCGCCCAGTTGCGGCGCGGTCAGGCTTTTCAGTTCGCCCTGAAAACCGCCCATCGGGGTGCGGACGGCGCTGACGATGACAATCGGATCGTTGGAGATGGTCATGGGAAATCCTCCTTACTTGGCGGCCATGCGCAAGGCGCCGTCGAGACGGATCACCTCGCCGTTGAGCATGCTGTTTTCAATGATATGCCGCACCAGCGCGGCGTACTCGGCAGGTTTGCCCAGGCGCGGCGGGAACGGCACACCAGCGGCCAGCGAGTCGCGCACTTCCGGGGTCATGCCGGCCATCATCGGGGTTTCGAAGATGCCCGGGGCGATGGTCATCACGCGGATGCCGAAGCGCGCCAGTTCACGAGCGGCAGGCAGAGTCAGGCTGGCGATGGCGCCTTTGGACGCCGAATACGCGGCCTGGCCGATCTGGCCGTCGAACGCCGCAACGGAAGCGGTGTTGATGATCACACCACGCTCGCCGTCGGCGTTGGCTTCGCTTTCGGCAATCGCAGCGGCTGCCAGACGCAGCATGTTGAAACTGCCGATCAGGTTGACGTTGATCACCTGGGCGAAGCTGGACAAGGCGTGCGGGCCGTTCTTGCCAAGAATCTTCTCGCCGCGAACGATGCCGGCGCAGTTCACCAGCCCGTTGAGGCTGCCGAAGGCTTTAACGGTCGCCTGCACGGCGGCTTCGGCGGCGGCTTCGTTGCTGATGTCGGCCACCACGCTTTGCGCGCCCAGGCGTTGGGCCTGGGCGGCAACGGCTTCGGCGTTCATGTCCACCAGCATCACTTTGGCGCCGGCGTTCACCAGCAATTCAGCGGTGGCGGCACCCAGGCCGGACGCGCCGCCGGTGACGATAAAAACCTTGTTCTCGATCTGCATGACTGACTTCCTGATTCAAGCTGAAACGTTGTGCGCCGCGGCCTCTTGAGCCTTGGCGATTTCCTGGTTGCGCAAGATAAAGCGCTGCAATTTGCCGCTTAGGGTTTTCGGCAACTCGCTGACAAATTCGATTTCACGGGGGTACGAGTGCGCGGCCAGACGCTTGCGCACGTGTTGGCGCAATTCTTCGGCCAGCGCTGGTTCGGCGCGGTATTGCGGGTTGAGCACGACAAAGGCTTTGACCAGTTCGGTGCGCTCCGGATCGGGTTTGCCAACCACCGCCGCCTCGACCACGGCCGGGTGTTCGATCAGTGCGCTTTCCACGTCGAACGGGCCGACGCGATAGCCGGAAGTGGTGATCACGTCATCGCTGCGGCCGACGAAGCTGATGCTGCCGTCCGGGTTCCACTCGACGGTGTCGCCGCTCAGGTAGTAATTGCCGACGAAGGCCTTGGTCGGCACGCCTTCATAGCCGGCGAACCAGCACATCGGCGACTGTGTGCGGTCGATGGCGAGGATGCCGGGCTGGCCGACGCCGAGTTCGTTGTTTTGCTCGTCAAGCACCACGATACGATGGCCCGGCGAGGCGAAACCGGCAGCGCCGAGGTGGATCGGGTGTTCGAGGCCGTGGTGATTGCACAGGACCATGCCCAGTTCGGTCTGGCCGTAGTGGTCGTGAATGACCACGCCGAGGTTATCGGCGAACCAGCGGATCACTTCCGGGTTCAACGGCTCGCCGGCGCTGCTGACGATGCGCAGCTTGCCCTTGATCGACTTGGCGAACTCGTCGCCGCCGGCAATCAGCAGGCGATACGCGGTGGGCGAACCGGTGAGGTTGGTGATGCCGTACTTGTTGATCACCCGGCAGGTGCTTTCGAGGGTGAACGGGCCATCGTAGAACGTGATCGGATGGCCCATCGACAACGGGCCGGTGACGCCGAAATAGATGCCGTAGGCCCAGCCCGGATCGGCAACGTTCCAGAACGCATCTTCCGGGCGCAGGTCCACGGCGTCACGGGTGTAACTCTGGAACGCGACGATGGCCTTGAGCGGCACCGACAGCGCCTTCGACGGGCCGGTAGTACCCGAGGTGAACATCAGCAGGAACGGGTCTTCGCCGGTCAGCATCAGCGGTTCGCAGACATTTGAATGATTGGGCAGCTCGGCCCAGAAACTGAAATCGCCACGAACGATGCCCTGGCCTTTCGGACCGCCAACGGTGACCAGCGTCGGACAGTCGGCGACTTCGCTGAGTTTTGATCGGTTGGCGGCGTCGGTGACCACGACTTTGGCGCCGGAGCTGTTCAGGCGATGCTCGAGGGCTTTGGGGCCGAACGCGGTGAACAGCGGTTGATATACCGCGCCGATGCGCCAGGTGGCGAACACGGTGATCAGCAGTTCGATGTTGCGCGGCAGCAGACCGGCGACCTTGTCGCCCTTCTGCACGCCCTGGGCGAGAAGGAAATTGGCGAAACGCGCGGCTTTGTCCTGCAGGTCGCTGAAGGTGTACGTCGCACTGGCGCCATCGCGGCCTTCCCAGAACAGCGCAATGCGCCCCGGCAGCGCGTGTCGGTCACAACATTCGACGCAGGCGTTGAGCGCCTCGAGCGTGCCGCTGAGTGCGGCGTCCACGGTGTGCTGATAATCAAACTGTGCGGTGGCAGACAAGTAATCGCGCATTGCCAGAATCCCTCTGTTCTTATTAGGTTGGGGAACCGTAAACAACAGAGGAATACTCGCGCCGCACGCCGCCTGCGGCAATGGTCAAAGCCCTCAAAGTGGATGACTGGTTTGGCCAAGGTTCCGGACTTTGATCGCTCCCACGCCGTGCCGCGATGATCGTTCCCACGCTCTGCGTGGGAATGCCTCAAGGGACGCTCCGCGTTCCAGCTCTGGAAGGGACGCGGAGCGTCCCGGGCTGCATTCCCACGCAGAGCGTGGGAACGAGAGTTGGCGGTGGGCGGTGAGTCTGTGGTGGATCAGACCGCTTCGTTGAGAATCAAGCTGCGGTAATGCCCCGGATTGGTCCCCGACCACTTGCGAAACGCCTTGTAGAACGAACTCGCATCGGCAAACCCCAGCCGCGTGGCGATCTCGGCAAAACTGATCGAAGGCTCGGCCAGCCAGGTGATCGCCAGCTCCTTGCGCACGCTGTCCTTCAAGCCCTGATAAGTCTGCCCTTCCTCGGCCAGTCGCCGACGCAGGGTCGAGGCCGACATGCACAACTGCTGGGCCAGCGCGTCGGTTTCCGGCCACTTATCTGCGGATAATTGCCTCAGATCCTGCTTGATCCGGCTCGCAAGGCTTTCCGGGTCGCGGTACTTCACCAGAATGTTGGCCGGGGCATGGGCCAGAAAGCGCTTCAATTCCTCGGCGCTGCGCTTGATCGGCAGATCCAGCACGTCAGCGGCGAAGATCATCCGCGTGCGCGGCCGGTCGAAGCGCAGGTTTTCCGAGAACATCACCCGATAGTCATCGCAAAAATCCGGCGCCGGGCAGCGCAGCTCGATGGCCAGGATCGGAATTCGCCGCCCCGCCAGCCAGCACGCCACGCCGTGGACGATCATCCAGTAGGTGAAATAGGTGAAAGCGCGGCGCGGTTCCGGGTCGTCTTCCAGCAAAACGATCTCCGCCAGACTCTGCTGATGCACCAGTTGCGCCGGCAGGCGCTCGAGCATCAACGACAGGAAACTCAACCCCGTGCTCAGCCCGGCCGCCAGGTTCGGCTGGGCCATGGCGCTGCGGCAGAGGAATTCCAGGCTGCCGGATTTCAGCTTGCGCGGGTCCATGCCAAAGAATTCGTCATCGCCGCGCCTGGCCAAAAGGCGCCATAACCGCGCGTACTGGCTGGCCGGCACACGGGCGTCATCGGTGGCCAGCAACGCCGGATCGATCCCGACCTTGCTCAAGACTTCGTCCGTGGCCACGCCCGGAGCACAACTTTGCAGCAGTGCTTCGCGCACCAGTTGAATGGCGATGGTGTCTTTTTCCGACATGGAACGCGCGCAATCCTGTTGTTGTTCGAGTGGCGGGCATCTTAGCGCAGCTGACTCGGTGGCGTGGATGTTCAGACTCGTTCAGCTCCGGTTCAGCTAAATGTCAATGAATGCCATGTGAGAATGACTTTCATTATGTTACAACTTGTAACCTCATTTCGTTACACAGTGATCGCCGAATGCTCGTTCCCTTTTTGATCATGTTGCGCGAAGGCATCGAAGCCGCGCTGATCGTTGGCATCATCGCCAGCTACCTGCAACAGACCGGCCGTGGCCAGTGGATGCCGGCGGTGTGGATCGGGGTTTTTCTCGCCGCCGCGCTGGCATTGCTGGTCGGCGGTGGCCTGGAACTGGTCAGCGCCGAATTCCCGCAAAAGCAGCAGGAACTGTTCGAAGGCGTGGTCGGGCTGGTGGCCGTGGGCATTCTCAGTTCAATGGTGTTCTGGATGCGCAAGGTGGCGCGTTCGATCAAGCATTCACTGCAAGCCTCCCTCGATCATGCGCTGACCGCGTCGAAGCATCAGGTCATCGCGCTGATTGCCATGGTGTTTTTCGCCGTCGCCCGGGAAGGTCTGGAAACCGTGTTCTTCCTGCTCGCCGTGTTCCAGCAGAGCGAAGGCCCGGCCGCGCCGATCGGCGCCCTGCTCGGCCTGATTCTGGCGGTGATCGTCGGCTTCCTGATCTACAGCGGCAGCATGCGCCTGAACCTGTCGGCGTTCTTCCGCTGGACCGGGCTGTTCATCCTCGTGGTCGCCGCCGGGATTCTCGCCAACTCGGTGCAGGCCCTGCATGAAGCCGGGGTGTGGAACCACCTGCAAACCGTGCTCTTCGACTTCAGCGCGACGCTGCCGATGGATGGCCCGCTGGGCTCGGTGCTGGCCGGCATGTTCGGTTATCAGGATGCACCGACCGTCAGCACCCTCGGCGCGTACCTGATTTATCTGCTGGTGGCGCTGGTCATGTTCTTCATGCCAGCACCCAAACCCGCTGCCCAATCGTCTTCCGTTTCCAGCCAATAAGGGCCTTCATGTCAAAGCCTAATACTCCTCAGGCCTCGCCTCCCCGCGCCTTGCGCTGGGCGGTGGCCGGTTCGGTGGTCGTGATGATCGCCGCCGGCGGCCTGTTCTACTACGCCTCGAAAATGGCCGCCGCCAAACGTCAGCACAACCGTGACGAAGTGGTGGTCAACATCCATCCGCACAGTTGCGAGCCGAACGCCCTCACCGTTCCGGCCGGCCGCGCCAGCTTCCGCATCGTCAACCGCTCCGACCGGGCAGTGGAATGGGAAATTCTCGACGGAGTGCTGGTGATCGAAGAGCGCGAGAACATCGCGCCGGGCCTGAGCCAGGTGATCAACGCCAACCTGCAACCCGGCGACTACGCCATCACCTGTGGCCTGCTGAGCAACCCGCGCGGCACCCTGCACGTGACGCCGACCGCCGCCTCGGATGCCGCCGCCAAGGCCAAGCCGTCGATGGTTGCCTTCGTCGGGCCGCTGTCGGAGTTCCGCGTCTACCTGGCCAGCCAGGGCAGCGCGCTGATCAAAGCCGTGACGGCGCTCAATCAAGCCATCGATAGCGGCGATCTGGCCCAGGCCCAGGCGTTGTATTTGCCGGCCCGCGCCGCGTATCAGCGTCTGGCCCCGGCCGCACAACGCCTGGCCGAGCTGGACAACAGCATCAACGCCCGCGCCGATTACTTCGAAAAACGCGAGCAGGATCCGGCCTTCGTCGGTTTCCACCGTCTCGAATACGCGCTGTTCCAGCAACGCAAACTCGACGGGCTGACACCGATTGCCCAAGGCTTGCTCGACAACGTCACCACGCTGAAACAACAACTGCTGGCCCAGTCGCTGCCGCCGGAGCAACTGGTGGAAATCGTCGTGCGCAACCTCAACACCCTCGCCGACGTGCGCGCCGCCAGCGGCGAAGAGGAACGCTACAGTCACAGTGATCTCAACGGCTTCGCGGCCAATCAGGAAACCGCGCGCAAAGTCGTCGAACTGCTGCGCCCGCTGCTGAGCAAATCCGCCGCCGACCTGCTGCCGAAAATCGACGGTGCGCTGACTGATTTCGATACCACGCTGAACGGTTTCAAGGTCAAGGACGGCTACACCAGTTACGACACCGTCAACGGTGAGCAACGCAAGCAGATCGCCGACAAGGCCAAGGCCCTGGCCGACGCCCTCGACGCCATTGACCCCGCCCTCGGCCTCTCCGGCCTGTAAGCAGAAGACGACTACCGATGAACGATTCCGAACACTTCAACCTGCAACGTCGCCGCGTACTGATGGGCATGGGCGCCGCCGGCGTCGCACTGGCCGGTACTGCCCTGAGCTGCCCGGCGATGGCCGCCGCGCCTGCGCAAGTCACCGAAGCGCCGAGCAGCGACAAGACCCAGGATCACCACGATTTCCATGGCGTGCACCAGACTGGCATCGTCACCCCGCGTCCGGCGGCCGGCATGCTGGTGTCGTTCGATGTGCTGGCCAGCGACCGTGAAGATCTGGAGCGTCTGTTCCGCACCCTCAACGAGCGCATCGCATTCCTGATGAAGGGCGGCCCGGTGGCGCAGATCGATCAGAAGTTGCCGCCACCGGATTCCGGCATCCTCGGCCCGGTGGTGACACCGGACAACCTGACCATCACCGTGTCTGTCGGCGAATCCTTGTTCGACGAGCGCTTCGGCCTCGCCGCCGCCAAACCCAAGCGTCTGGTGCGCATGGTCGGTTTCCCCAACGATGCGCTGGAAGCCGATTGCTGCCACGGCGATTTGAGCCTGCAGTTCTGCTCCAACACCGCCGACACCAACATCCACGCCCTGCGCGACATCGTGAAAAACCTGCCGGACCTGCTGCTGGTGCGCTGGAAGCAGGAAGGCAGCGTGCCGCCGCAAGCCCCGGCCAAGCCCGGCGTGCCGGCGCAATCGGCGCGTAATTTCCTGGGTTTTCGCGACGGTTCGGCCAACCCGGATTCCAACGACGGCAAGGCCATGGATCGCATTGTCTGGGTGCAACCGGGCAGCGACGAACCGGCCTGGGCGGCCCATGGCAGTTATCAGGCGGTGCGGATCATCCGCAACTTTGTCGAACGCTGGGACCGCACGCCGTTGCAGGAACAGGAAAGCATCATCGGCCGGGTGAAAACCACCGGCGCGCCGATGGGCGCCAGCCATGAAACCGAAGCCCCGGATTACAGCAAGGACCCGGAAGGCAAGCTGACCAAGCTCGACGCGCACATTCGCCTGGCCAATCCGCGCACCGCCGCGAGCCAGGCCAACCTGATCCTGCGCCGGCCGTTCAACTACTCCAACGGCGTGAACAAGAACGGCCAGCTCGACATGGGCCTGCTGTTCATCTGTTACCAGGCGGATCTGGAAAAAGGTTTCATCACCGTGCAGACCCGCCTAAACGGCGAACCGCTGGAGGAATACCTCAAGCCGGTCGGCGGCGGTTACTTCTTCACCCTGCCGGGTGTCACGGGCGACAAGGACTTCATCGGTCGTTCGCTGCTCGACGCTACTCAACCAAAAACAACTGCATAGCATTCAACAGGAGCCGCCCCCATGAAAAAGACGCCACTCGCGTTATTGCTGACCTTAGGTTTGCTCAACACCTCGCTGTCGGCGTTCGCCGCGACCGCGCCACTGGATCTGGTGGGGCCGGTGTCGGACTACAAGATTTACGTCACCGAACAACTGGATGAATTGGCCAGCCACACGCAGCAGTTCACCGACGCGGTGAAAAAAGGCGACCTGGCCACCGCGCAAAAGCTCTACGCGCCAACCCGCGTTTTTTATGAGTCGATCGAGCCGATCGCCGAGCTGTTCAGTGACCTCGACGCGTCCATCGACTCCCGCGTCGACGACCACGAGCAAGGCGTGAAAGCCGAAGACTTCACCGGTTTCCACCGCATCGAATACTCGCTGTTCTCGGAAAAGAGCACCAAGGATCTCGACGCCCTGGCCGATGGCCTGAACAAGGACGTGAAAGACCTGCAGACCCGCGTCGCCGGCCTGACCTTCCCGCCGGAGAAAGTCGTCGGCGGCGCGGCTGCGCTGCTCGAAGAAGTCGCCGCGACCAAGATCTCCGGTGAAGAGGATCGTTACAGCCACACCGACCTGTACGACTTCCAGGGCAACATCGACGGCGCGAAGAAAATCGTCGACCTGTTCCGTCCGCAGATCGAGAAACAGGACAAGGCCTTCGTCGCCAAAGTCGACAAGAACTTCGCGACCGTGGACAAGATCCTGGCCAAGTACAAGACCAGGGACGGTGGTTTCGAGACTTACGACAAGGTGAAGGACAACGACCGCAAGGCGCTGGTCGGCCCGGTTAATACCCTGGCGGAAGACCTGTCGACACTGCGTGGCAAGCTCGGTCTGAACTGAGTCCGCGCATAAAAAAATCCCCCGGACGCGTGCTGCGTTCGGGGGATTTTTTGTGGACCGGTTTTAAAGAATGCGATAGAGCAACCGCTCGACCCGCACCCGGCTCACGCGCTTGAGGAACTTGGCCACGCCCGCCGGGTAATCCGGCAGGGCTTCAAGATCCTGGAAACGTGCGATCCGCGTGGTGTGTTCGAAGATGTTTTCCAGCTCCACGCGGCGCGGTTCAAGCCACTCGCCTTTCGGGTCATCGATCAGCAAGGCGTTTTCCAGATCGAGACGGAACGCCCGCGGATTGAGGTTGTTGCCGGTCAGCAGCGTGTAGCGCTGGTCGATCCACATACCCTTGAGGTGATAGCTGTTGTCGCCTTCACGCCACAGGTGCAGGTTCAACTGGCCGCTGTCGATGTTGCGCTGATGCCGCTTGGCGAAGCGGCGCAGGCTGATCTCGTACAGATACGGCAGCGCGGCGATCACCTTGAACGGCTCGCTCGGCGGGATGTAGAAGTCGTTGGCGGTCTTGTCGCCGACCACGATGTCGATCTTCACGCCACGCGCCAGCGCCCGGTTGATCTCGCGGATCACCCCCAGCGGCAGGTTGAAGTACGGCGTACAGATGGTCAGTTGCTTCTGCGCGCTGGCGATCAGTTCCAGAATCACCCGGTTCAGCGGGTTGTTCTTGCCCACGCCGAGCAACGGACTGACCGACAGGCCGGTATGCGCCGCGCTGCCGGCACTGGTGTCGTACGCCGCATATTTGAGACGGCTGCGCAGGTCGCCGATGTCGTTACGCAGGCTGCGGGTGGTTGGCAGGTTCGGCAGATCGAGGCGATGCACCGCTTTGGATTCGATCAGGCCGTGCTTGACCAGATGGTGCATCGAATCCGCCAGTTCGCGGCTCTGCAACACGTGATAACGGTCGAAACGGTACTTGTCGAACTTGTGCAGGTAGACGTTGTTCAGGCTGGCACCGCTGTAGACCACGCAATCGTCGATCACGAAGCCTTTGAGGTGCAGCACGCCGAACAGCTCGCGGGTCTGCACCGGCACGCCGTAAACCGGCACCACGCTCTGGTGGGTGCGGGTCATTTCCTGATACCACGCCGAGTTGCCCGGCTGCTTGCCGGCCCCGATCAAGCCGCGCTGGGCCCGCAGCCAGTCAACGACCACCGCGATTTCAAGCTCGGGCCGCTTGAGTTTGGCGGCGTGCAAGGCATCGAGAATTTCCTGGCCGGCTTCGTCGTTTTGCAGATAAAGCGCGACGAGGTAGATGCGCTGGGTCGCCTGGGCGATTTTCTCCAGCAGGCAACGGCGGAAATCGGCGGCACCGGGCAGGATCGTCACGGCCTCGGCGGTCAGCGGAAAGCTGCGCAGTTTGGGCAGCAGAGAGCGTTTGAAAAGCAACGGCATAGGGCTCGCAATGGGTCGAATCCGAAGAACCCGAGAGCTTACACCATCAACTCCTTTGGGTCTTCCCGCCTGATTGATCGTTCCCACGCTCCTTTAATGATCGTTCCCATGCTCTGCGTGGGAATGCCTAAAGGGACGCTCCGCGTTCCAGCTCTGGAAGGGACGCGGAGCGTCCCGGGCTGCATTCCCACGCAGAGCATGGGAACGATCAAGTGAGCGATCATAAAATAACTGCTTGACCAAGGAGAACGATCGTTCTACTGTTCGCCACATGAACGAAATCACACGCAACGACACGACCCGAGACATCATTCTGGATGTCACCGAAAAGTTGATCTACAAAAGTGGCATCGCGGCCACCGGCATGGATCTTCTGGTGAAAACCGCCGGTGTTTCCAGAAAGAGTATCTACCGCTACTTCGCCAACAAGGAGGAGTTGACCGTCGCCGCCCTGCAACGCCGCGACGTGCGCTGGATGCACTGGTACAGAAGCGCCGTCGATCAGGCCGAAACCCCGGCCGACCGCCTGCTCAACCTGTTTACCGTGCTCAAGGGCTGGTTCGCTTCGGAAGGCTTCCGGGGCTGTGCCTTCATCAATACCAGTGGCGAGACCGGCGATCCCGAGGATCCGGTTCGCAGGGTCGCCAAAGACCACAAACAGAAACTGCTCGACTACCTGTGCGAGCTGTGTACCGAACATGGTACCGAGGACCCGCAACTGCTGGCCAAACAGCTGCTGATCCTGATTGACGGTGCCATTACCATAGCGCTTGTGATGGGTGATCACAGTGCCGCCGATAATGCGCAATGCATGGCGCGAAAGTTATTGGACCTGTAACGCCTTAATAAGCCTGACACGTTGTTTAACTGTTAATAGATCGGGAGACAAACATGTCTACTGCAGCCGAAGTTCGTCCGCCATTGCCACCGTTCAACCGTGAATCCGCCATTGAAAAAGTTCGTCTGGCCGAGGATGGCTGGAACTCCCGCGACCCGGAGCGCGTGTCGCTGGCCTACACCCTGGACACCAAATGGCGTAACCGCGCCGAATTCGCCAACAATCGCGAAGAAGCCAAAGGTTTCCTGACCCGCAAATGGGCCAAGGAACTGGACTACCGCCTGATCAAGGAACTCTGGGCCTACTCCGACACCCGCATCGCCGTGCGCTACGCCTATGAATGGCACGACGACTCGGGCAACTGGTTCCGTTCATACGGCAATGAGAACTGGGAATTTGATGACAACGGTCTGATGTTCCAGCGTTATGCCTGCATCAACGACATGCCGATCAAGGAAAGCGAACGCAAGTTCCACTGGCCACTGGGCCGGCGCCCGGATGATCATCCGGGGTTGTCGGAACTGGGTCTGTAACTTGAAATCGACCTGATCCCTGTGGGAGCTGGCTTGCTGGCGATAGCAATTGAACATTCAACACCTGAGTTGACTGACAGACCACTATCGCTGGCAAGCCAGCTCCCACAGTTTTTTGGTGTTCAGGCGACTTCAGCGGTTTGTACCGATTGCGCTTTGGCTTCCAGTTCCCTCACCAAAGGCAACACCCGCTGGCCGAAATACTCCACCTCTTCCTGAAAATGCAGGAACCCCGCCAAGACCAGATCAACCCCCACCGCTTTCAATGCGACGATCCTCTCGGCAATCTGCTGCGGCGTACCGATCAGGTTGGTCTTGAAGCCGTCGTTGTACTGCACCAGGTCTTCAAAGGTCGATTTGGCCCAGTTGCCCTCACCTTCCGGCGACGCCCTGCCCGCCTGTTTCGCCGCATCACCGAAGGCATTCACCGCTTCCGGGTCAGCCTGATCGATGATTTGCGCCAGCACCGCTTTGGCTTCTTCCTCGGTATCTCGGGCGATCACAAAAGCATTCACCCCGATTTTTACTGAATGATGGTTTGCCGCCGCTTTGGCGCGAATGTCGTCGACCTGCGCCTTGATGCCCTCGACGCTGTTGCCGTTGGTGAAATACCAGTCCGACACCCGTGCCGCCATGTCCCGCGCGGCCCGGGAGCTGCCGCCCTGAAAGATTTCCGGGCGGCCCAGCGGTTTCGGTTTGAGGCTGTAGTTGTCGAAGCGATAGAAATCGCCACGGAAGGTGAAGTTGTCCTGACTCCAGATCCCTCGCAATGAACGGATGAACTCCTCCGAACGACGATAGCGCTCGTCGTGCTCCAGCCAATGCTCGCCAATGGCCTGGAATTCGCCCTTGAACCAGCCGCTGACGATATTCACCGCAATCCGGCCGTTGGTGAGTTGATCGATGGTCGCCAACTGCTTGGCCGCCAGCGCCGGTTGCCACGGCCCGGGCAGAATGGCGGCGATGACTTTGAGCTTGCTGGTGGCCGCGAGCAGCGCATGGCTGAAAGCAACCGATTCATGCTGGAACTCGGCGCCGTAACCGGCGGTGAAGCGGATTTGCGTCAGGGCGTATTCGAAACCCGCCGCTTCGGCCAGTTGCGCCAGCTTGCGGTTGTAGTCGATGCCCCAGTCGGTGCGCTGCTCGATCTTGCTGACCACCAGCCCACCGCTGACGTTCGGCACCCAGTAGGCAAATTTAACGGCTTGCTGACTCATTGGCGTGTCCTCGGGACAGTTGATGAAGATGAGTGAGCTAGAGCAGCAAGCGTGCCAGCGACAGGAGGCCCGGTTTTATTGGGGATGCAGGCAATCGGCATGCATGGTGGGAGGGTGATTTGTTGGGTGCCTGTTCGGTGGGCAACAGTTGAACAGTCGGGGAAAGGACTTGCCAGCGATGAGGCCATATGGGTCGCCGCAACACCTGGAAATGAGTAACATGACTGCCCTCCCCGCAGCCCAGCTCTGCGCCCTGCCGAAATAAGCCGATTCCATGCCTTTCGAACTCAGCGTTGACCTCACCACCCTGGCCGTTCTGGCCCTTGTCGCTTTCATTGCCGGATTCATCGACGCCATCGCCGGCGGTGGCGGTCTGTTGACCACGCCTGCGCTGCTCACGGCCGGTTTGCCGCCACACCTTGTGTTGGGCACCAACAAGCTGAGTTCGACCTTCGGTTCGGCCACCGCCAGTTTCACCTTCTACCGACGCAAGCTGTTCCATCCCAAGCAGTGGATGCACGCCATCGTCGGCACGCTGGTCGGTGCGCTGACCGGCGCCATCGTCGCCCATTACCTGCCCGCCGAATGGCTGAACAAGATGCTGCCGGTGATCGTCTTCGCCTGTGGCCTATACCTGTTGTTTGGCGGCACGCCGAAAGCGCCGCTGGACAGCGACGCACCGATCAAAAAGAAGTGGCAATCGACCCAGGGCTTCAGCCTCGGTTTCTACGACGGCGTGGCCGGTCCCGGCACTGGTGCGTTCTGGACCGTCAGCAGTCTGCTGCTGTACCCGATCGATCTGGTCAAGGCCAGCGGCGTGGCGCGCAGCATGAACTTCGTCAGCAACATTGCGGCGCTGTCGGTGTTCGTGTTTTCCGGGCAAGTGGACTGGATCATCGGCCTGAGCATGGGCCTGTCGGTGATGGTTGGCGCGTTCTTCGGGGCGCGCACCGCGATCAGCGGCGGCGCCAAGTTCATTCGTCCGGTGTTCATCACCGTGGTACTGGGGTTGACCGTGCGTCTAGCCTGGCAACACTGGTTCAGCGTGGCCTAAGCGCCGCGCCACGTAGACGTCGATCAGGTATCGGGCAATCGATTTGGACGCCGGCAACGGCGGCAGATCGTGCACGTTGAACCACTGGGCGTCTTCGATTTCGTCCTCCTGGCAGACAATCTCGCCACCGGCGTATTCGGCATGGAAGCCGAGCATCATCGAGTGCGGGAATGGCCAGCACTGGCTGCCCATGTACTGGATGTTCTTCACCTCGATCTGCACTTCTTCGCGCACTTCGCGGATCAGACAATCCTCGGCCGACTCACCCGGTTCGGCAAACCCGGCCAGCGTGCTGTAGACCCCGGTGACGAAACGCGGTGAGCGCGCCAGCAGCACTTCATCGCCACGGGTCACCAGCACGATCATGCTCGGCGAAATTCGCGGATAACTGCGCAGATCGCAGGGCTGGCAATACATCGCCCGCTCCCGTGGCACCTGGGTCATGGCCTGACCGCAGTTGCCGCAGAACCGGTGCTCACGGGCCCAGGTCCCGATTTGCGCCGCGTAACCCAGCACTTTGTAGATCGTGTGATCGCCGTCGAGCATGAACGCCCGAAGGCCTTTCCAGTTGCAGCCCGGCACCTCGCTGGTGCTGTGCAGTTCCAGCAGATACACCGGCTCGCCATCGAGATGACCGATACCGTGCTCGGCCAGGATCGACAAGTCCTGGCGCTTGAGCCATTCCCGGGGGAACAGCGCGCCGTTGTCATCGAACAGGAAACCCTCGGGGCTGCGCGCCACGGCCCAGCCGCCGGGTTGATCGGTGTCCAGTACTGCAGTGGTCCAGCGAGATGTCATGGTTTCTCAATCCAGAAATTCAGGTTTCTGTTTGCTCATATGGGCGGCCATGGCCACGCGCAAATCGTTGGATTGCAGCATGGCGGCGTTCCAGGTGGCAACGTACTCGAGACCGTCGTCAATGCGATGGTCGCGCATGTAGCTGATCATTTCCTTGGTGCCGGTGACCGCGATCGGCGACTTGCCGGCGATGTCCCGGGCAATGTCCATCACGCCTTCGATCAAGCCGTCCTTGTCGCTGTAGACGCGATTGACCAGGCCGATGCTGCGCGCTTCTTCGGCGCCAAAGGTGCGACCGGTGTAAGCCAGTTCACGCAGCATGCCGTCACCGATGATCCGTGGCAACCGTTGCAGGGTGCCGACGTCAGCCGCCATGCCGATGTCGATTTCCTTGATCGAGAATTGCGCGTCTTCGGCGGCGTAGCGCATGTCGCAGGCGGCGATCAGGTCGATAGCGCCGCCCAGGCAATAACCCTGGATCGCCGCGAGTACCGGTTTACGGCAATTGTCGACCGCATTGAACGAGGCTTGCAGGGTCAGGATCTTTTTGCGCAGCAGGCGCGCGTTACGGCCGACGTCCTTGCCCAGCTCATTGGCCACGCCGGCCAGCATCATCAGGTCGATGCCCGAGGAAAAGTGTTTGCCAGCGCCGCTGAGCACCACCACCCGCACTTCGTCGGTGTCGTCGATCCACTGGAACACCTCGACGATTTCACTCCAGAACGCGGCGTTCATCGAATTGATCTTTTCCGGACGATTGATCTGCACATGGGCGATGTTGTCGGCCAGTTCGACGCTGAAGGCGGTGTATTGAGTCATGGCAGAAATCCTTTACCGGGCTGAAAATGAGGCCCGAACTATAACAAGGCATCAGCACGGCGGTTCGGCCAAATGCGGGACTCTAGCCGTTCTTCACCGCGACGAAGGCGGCGGTCTCATAGGGCACTGTCACCACCTCCCTGCCCCGCAGTTGCGGCTCGCCGGCAATCAGTTGAGTAATCTGCTCGTCGATCTTCGCGCGCTGTTGATCGCTCAACGCGGCAATGAAACTGGTGGAGCGTACCCGGTTGAAAATCACATCTTCCGGCGAGCCTGTATGACCATGCTGAAAGTGCTGCGCCTGCAATGGCCCGAAACCCGGATGGGGAAAGGCCTTGCGCCACTCGCCGGTGTAGAAGCGCGGTGTATCGCCTTCCAGCGCATTGACGATGGCGTCCAGCTTGGGCACCCAGTCGATCCGGGTGTCGCGCAGGTTCCAGATCAGGCCCAGCTTGCCGCCCGGTTTGAGGACCCGAGCGATTTCATCCAGCGCCTCGCGACTGGCAAACCAGTGAAAGGCCTGCGCGCAGACCACGGCATCCACCGAGGCATCGGGCAACAGCAGATCCGTTGCCGTACCGCTGACGGCCAGCACCTGCGGCCAGGCCAGCGACAGTTTTTCCAGCATCTGCGCCACCGGTTCCACGGCGATTACCTGGGCGCCGGTCGTCACCAGCCGTCCGGTGAACTTGCCGGTGCCGGCGCCGAGGTCGATAACGGTCTTGTGGCCATCGAGGCCCAGTGTGCCTGTCAGCCAATCGCTGACCGCCGGCGGATAGTCGGGCCGGCCTTTGACGTAGGTGTCGGCAGCGGTCTTGTAGCCGCTGGCGGCCGAGTGGTGAACCTGATCTTTCATGGCCAAACTCCCATGGTAGAACTGCAGATCAACGACGAACGATGACCAGCATAGCGCCGGAAAAAGGGCTTTCCTTTAACAAAGCCTGACAAAGCAATGAATAAATGTTCACCCTGTGGTGTTCAAAGTGAAACATGACCCCCTGTGGAGCCTTGCCCATGACTATCCGTTCCGTTATGTTCGCCGCCCCGTTGCTGGTGGCCGCGATGTTGTCCAGCCCTTTGGCCCTGGCCCACGGCGATGAAGACGAGCCGGTGCAGAAACCCAACTGCCCGAAAGGCCAGGTGTTCGACACCAAGACGCAGAAGTGCGTGATGCAGACCAGCCATCTGGTGCCCGACGCCGACCGGACCGACTACGCCTACCGTCTGGCCAAGGCCGGCCGTTATGAAGAAGCCCTGGCCCTGCTCGATACGCTGGAGCAACCGAACACCGCCAAGGCTCTCAACTATCGCGGTTACGCCACACGCAAACTGGGGCGCACCGACGAAGGCATCGGTTATTACCTGCAATCGGTGAAGCTTGATCCGCAGTACGCGCAGGTCCGCGAATACCTGGGCGAGGCTTACGTCATCAAGGGCCGCGTCGATCTGGCGCAGGAACAGCTGCAGCACATCCAGAAGATCTGCGGCACGACCTGCGAGGAATACCGGGACCTGGCCGAAGCCATCAACGATTCATCGAAAACCTGACACGACACGCGGAGGCGAACATTTTCAGCGATCAGGCCTTCAGAGCCGAACTCGGGCAACACCTGGCGCGCCTGTGGCGTTACGGCTTGCTGCTGTCGCGCAATCGGCACGTGGCCGAGGATCTGGTGCAAGCCACCTGCGTGCGGGCGCTGGAGCGTTCGGGGCAGTATGTGGCCGGCACACGCATGGATCGCTGGCTGCTGAGCATTCTGCATTCGATCTGGCTCAACGAAGTGCGCGCCCGCCGGGTGCGCCAGGGCCAGGGCGTGGCGGACGCCGACAGCCAGCTGACGTTCGATGGCGAATACGCCGCGCAGACCCACGTGATGGCGGCGCAGGTGATCCGCCGGGTCGATGCGTTGCCGGAAACCCAACGCGAAACGGTTTATCTGGCTTACGTCGAGGGGCTGTCCTACCGCGAAGTTGCCGAGATCCTGCAAGTGCCGATCGGCACAGTCATGAGCCGGCTGGCCACCGCGCGCCTGAAACTGGCCGAATACCCGCCGCTGCAAGCGGTACCGAAGAGCCCCGCAGGAGATCGGCAATGAATGCGCCTTCCGACGAGCAACTGGTGGCGTATCTGGACGATGAACTGGACCGCGAACAGCGCAGCCAGCTCGACAGCCTCATCGCCGACGATCCGCTGCTGAGTTTGCGGGTGCAATGGCTGAGCCGCAGCAACCTGCCGTTCAAGGCTGCCTACGACGAACTGGCGCAACAGGCGCCGCTCGATCGCTTGCAGGCCCGGCTCGATGCCGCGCCGTCACCGCAGAAACCCGGTTTCAGCCGGCGCTGGTTCATCGGCGCAGCGGCAGCGGGCGTGGCGCTTGCAGGTGTCGCGACGGACCGCTTGTTCCTGGCCTGGCAAACTCAGCAATCGCACAACTGGCGCGAACGGGTGGGCGATTACATGGCGCTGTATGTGCCGCAGACCCTCGAACATCTGCCCACCGATGAAGCCTCGCAACAGGCGCAGTTGCGAACCGTCGACGCGCGGCTGGGCGTAAACCTGTCGCCGGCGAAACTGAAACTGCCCGGCGCGCAGTTCAAACGCGCGCAATTGCTCGAGTACGACGGAGTGCCCATCGCCCAGATGACCTGGCTCGACGCCACCCACGGCCCGCTGGCGCTTTGCGTCACGCGCACCAACAGCGGCAGCCAGCCGCTGGCCCATGAACGTCGGCACGGGATGAACGTGGTGTACTGGACCGAACGCGAACACGCCTGGATGCTGATCGGCCACCACCCGGCTTCCGAGCTGGAGGACATGGCAAAAATGTTTAAGACCCGGCTGAACGTTTAAAGAATTTTGTCACTATGCTGCTCGGGTGATTTTCCCAGAAGGATGGATTTATGCCGATTTCGCCACGTACAGCCCTGCTGGTCATCGACGTGCAGAACGACTTCATTCCCGGCGGCCAGTTGGCCGTGCCGGAAGGTGATTTGATTGTTCCGTTGATCAACCGGCTCGCCGGGCAGTTCAAGCAAGTGGTCATCGCACAGGACTGGCACCCGGCCGGGCATGCGTCGTTTGCCTCCAGCCACCCAGGCCGCCAGCCCTATGACGTGATTCAACTGCCGTACGGCGAGCAGACGCTGTGGCCGGATCACTGCATTCAGGGTTCACGCGGTGCCGAGTTTCACACGGGACTCGATCTGCCCCACGCGCAATTGATCATCCGCAAGGGCTGCAACCCGGACATCGACAGTTATTCGGCGTTTCTGGAAGCGGATCGCGTCACGACCACGGGCCTGGCCGGTTATCTGAAGGAACGCGGTATCGACACGGTGTACATGGTCGGTCTGGCGCTGGATTTCTGCGTGATGTTCTCCGCACTGGATGCTCGGGCGGCGGGGTTCAATGCGTTTGTGGTGCTGGATGCGTGCCGGGCGATTGATTTGAATGGCTCGCTGGCGACGGCGATCGAGCGGATGCAGGTGGCCGGGGTCGGGTTGATCCAGTCCACTGAGATCCTCTAATTTCCACCCAGCGCACTGATCGTTCCCACGCTCTGCGTGGGAATGCCGCCATGGACGCTCTGCGTCCACTGTGACGCGGAGCGTCACGGTATGCATTCCCACGCGGAGCGTGGGAACGAGCATTACATGGGGGTTGGCAGCCAAAGTCTGAACCGCGCCCCACCCAACGGCGAACCTTCCACCGTCAACGTCCCGCCCTGCGCTTCCAGCGCCCGGCGGCTGATCGCCAGGCCCAGGCCAAACCCGCCGGTCGCCCGATCGCGGCTGCGATCCAGTCGATAGAACGGCTCGAAAATCCGCTCCCGCTCATCTTCCGGAATGCCGATGCCGTCGTCATCCACCCAGATCTCACAACCCTTCGGACAAACCTGCACGCCAATCTGAATGCGCTTTTCGCAGTAGCGCATGGCGTTGCGCAGCAGGTTCTGAATCGCGCGGGCCGTCAGGCGCGGGTCGAGGGAAAAGCGTTCCAGCTGATTGTGCAGCAGCACATCGATGACGATTTCCGGGGATTCCAGTTCTTCATCGACGCTGCCCAGAATGCTGTCGATGAACTCGTCCAGCGACACTTCGACCTGCTCCGGCAACTTCGCCGGATTCTGCAGGCGACTGTAGGACAGCAACTCCAGCACCAATTCATCGAGTTCACGAATATGCGCGACCAACCCTTGCAGGCGCTCGCGGCTGGCTTGCGGCAAGTCGTCGGACAGCGCCAGCGCCAGGCCGAAGTCCAGGCGGGTCAGCGGCGTGCGCAGCTCGTGGGACACGGCGTTGAGCAGATCCCGTTGCTGATTGAGCAGGTTTTCGATATCACCGGCCATGGTGTCGAACACGTGGGCCAGGCTGCCGATATTGGAACTCGGGCCGATTTGCGTGCGCTCGCTCAAATGGCCCTTGCCGAAGCGTTCGGCCGTGCCCTTGAGGCGTTCCAGATCACGCCAGTGCGGACGAAACCAGAGCAACAGGCACGCCAGCAGGCTCGCGCCGATCAGCACGTTGATGCTCCAGTACAACAGACTCACGTCCATCGGATCCGGCGGCACCACCATCTGCACCGCCATTTCGTCGTTCAGCGGCGTGACCGCCAGCGTGCGCCAGCCCCAGTCGCCGACCCGCACCATGTTCTCGCCGCGTCGCAGACGTTCTTTCTCGATGGCGGTGAAGCCGGGGTCATCGATACGGGCAAGCACGATGTGCAGCGGCTGGAAATCCTTGTCCATCGACGCCGCGAGTGCCGGCCACTGATCCTGCGGCACCGCGCGAAACTGCTTGGTGATCAGCGATTGCAGGCCTCGGGAATAGTCGAGGTTGTAAGTGACGAATCGCTGCTTGAACGCCATCACTACCAGATCCGGCACCAGATAGATCGCCGCACTGTAGGAGACGATTGTCACCAGATAGAGGCGAAACAGGATTCTGAACATCGAATCAGCATTCCCACTCGGAACGGCTGAACAGATACCCCTTGCCCCACACGGTCTTGATCTTGCGCGCCTCGCCGGCGTGGTCGTCGAACTTGCGTCGCAGCTTGGAAATCGCCACGTCCACCGAACGGTCAGTGCCGTTGAACTCGATACCGCGCAGGCGTTGCAGGATCTGGTCGCGGCTCAGCACTTCCCCGGCGTGACGAGCCAGCACCACCAGCAGGTTGTATTCGCCGCTGGACAGTTCAACCGGCTGTTCGCGCCAGGTCACCGTGCGCTCCGACAGGTCGATGCACAGGTTGCCCATCAGAATCCGGTCGTTGGCGGTCATCGGCTCACCGAGGCTGCTGCGCCGCAGCAAGGTGCGAACTCGCGCCAGCAAAACCCGTGGCTCGCAGGGTTTGGTCACGTAATCGTCGGCGCCCATTTCCAGGCCCAGCACCTGATCGTGGCTATCGTCGCGGGCGGTGAGCATCAGGATCGGCAGCGTTGCCGAATCGGCGCGCAACAAGCGACAGACCTGCAAACCGTCGAGGCCCGGCAGCATCAGGTCGAGAATCACCAGATCCGGCGGATTGAGCCGCGCCCGTTCGCGCACATGGTCGCCGCGGCCGATCACGCTGACGGAATAGCCGTTGCGCTCCAGGTAGCTCGAAATCAGTTCGGCGAGGGCGGTGTCGTCTTCGACCAGAAGAATGTTGGGCATTGATGATCCAGAAAGTGCTGTGGCGACTGGCAGGGCCTCTTCGCGGGCAAGCCCGCTCCCACAGGTCCAGTGTGAAAACAGATGTTGTGAAAACCAACAATCACTGTGGGAGCGGCGGTGCGACGACTCGACTTACCCGCGAAGACGGCATATCTGTCGCAATAAATATCAAGGCGTAAAGGATATACGCCCTCACTCGTCCCCGAGCAAAACCCTTACACAATTTCACACAGCACCTACAAAGCTTCACCGCTACCCTCTGCGACTGTCCGTAGGATGCGCAGATCAATATTGGGGGTTGTACATGTCGAAGAATCTGCTGGCCGGGCTCGGCCTGATCGCATTGGCGCTGACGCTGAGTGCCTGTGATAAATCCTCCAACGCCGAGGAACAGGCGCCGCCGGCCACCGTGCGGATTGAAACCCTTGAGGCGCGCCCCCTGTCGATCAGCAGCGAACTGAGCGGGCGGATTGCCGCCCCGCGCATCGCCGAAGTCCGCGCTCGGGTGGCCGGGGTCGTGCTGCAACGCACCTATCGCGAAGGCAGCGACGTGAAAAAGGGCGACGTGCTGTTCCGCATCGATCCGGCGCCGTTCAAGGCTGACCTCGACAGCGCCGAAGCCGCCCTGCGCAAGGCCGAGGCCAACGCGTTCCAGGCGAAACTGCAGGAGCAGCGCTACGCCCAGTTGATCGACGACAAGGCCATCAGCGCTCAGGATTACGACAACGCCCGCGCCAATGCCCGGCAGACCGCCGCTGACGTTGCCGCCAACAAGGCAGCCGTCGAGCGCGCGAAGCTGAACCTCGGTTACGCCACCGTCACCGCGCCGATTTCCGGGCGCGTCGGCCGTGCCTTGGTCACCGAAGGTGCGCTGGTCGGCCAGAACGAAACCACGCCCATGGCGCTGATCCAGCAGCTGAACCCGATCCACGCCGACCTGACCCAGTCGACCCGCGAACTCAACGAGTTGCGCCGGGCATTCCGTTCCGGCCAGTTGCAGCAGGTCGGCCAGGATCAGGTCAAAGCCACGCTGATCCAGGACGACGGCAGCCTCTATCCGCTGCCGGGCAAGTTGCTGTTCAGTGACATTACCGTCGATCCGGGCACCGGTCAGATCATCCTGCGCAGCGAGTTCCCCAATCCGGATCTCGATCTGTTGCCGGGCAGCTACGTTCGCGTGCGTCTGGAACAAGGCGTGATCCAGCATGGCCTGACCGTGCCACAACGCGCGGTGCAACGTGACAGCGCCGGTGTGGCGCAGGTCCTGACCGTCGACGACCAGATGCGCGTCGCCCAGCAGCCGGTACAGCTCGGCGCGGTACAGAACGACCGCTGGATCGTCACCGGCGGCCTCAAGGCCGGCGACCGCATTGTCATCGAAGGCCTGCAACACGCCCGTCCGGGCGAAGTGGTGCAGATCGACGACACCCCTCTTCCACTTGCCCAGACCTCTGGTCAGTAAGCAGGACGCTCTTCTATGCCGCAGTTCTTTATCGACCGCCCGGTGTTCGCCTGGGTCGTCGCGCTGTTCATCCTGTTGGCCGGTGCGCTGGCCATCCCGCAATTGCCGGTGGCGCAATACCCCGATGTCGCGCCGCCGCAGATCGAAATCTATGCCGTGTACCCGGGCGCGTCGGCGCAGACCGTCGACGAAAGCGTGGTCAGCCTGATCGAGGAAGAGCTCAACGGCGCCGATCATCTGCTGTATTTCGAATCGCAGAGCAGCCTCGGCAGTGCCACGATCAAAGCCACGTTCCAGCCGGGCACCAACCCGGAACTGGCGCAGGTTGATGTGCAGAATCGCCTGAAGGTAGTCGAGTCACGCCTGCCGCAAGCGGTCAATCAGCAAGGTTTGCAGGTGGAGAAGGTCTCCGCCGGTTTCCTGTTGCTGATCACTTTGACTTCCAGCGACGGAAAGCTCGACGACGTGGCACTCAGCGATTACCTGGCGCGCAACGTGATGAACGAGATCAAGCGCATCGACGGGGTCGGCAAGGCCCAGTTGTACGGCGCCGAGCGGGCGATGCGGATCTGGGTCGATCCGCAGAAGCTGATCGGCTTCAACCTGACACCGGCCGATGTCAATGCCGCCATCGTCGCGCAGAACGCCCAGGTCTCGGCCGGCAGCATCGGCGATCTGCCGAACCCGAGCACTCAGGAAATCACCGCGACGATTCTGGTCAAGGGTCAGCTTTCGACACCGGAAGAGTTCGCCGACATCGTGCTCAAGGCCAACCCGGACGGCTCCACCGTGCGCATCAAGGATGTGGCGCGGGTCGAGATCGGCAGCCAGGAATACCAGTTCGGCACCCGTCTTAACGGCAAGCCGTCCACCGCCGTCGGTGTGCAACTGTCGCCGGGTGCCAACGCCCTCAGCACCGCGACCTTGATCCGGGCGAAGATGGATGAGCTGTCGCGCTACTTCCCGGCCGGCGTGGAATACAAGATTCCTTACGACACGTCGCCATTCGTGAAGGTCTCGATCACCAAAGTGGTCTACACCCTTGGCGAAGCGATGCTGCTGGTATTTGCGGTGATGTTCCTGTTCCTGCAGAACATCCGCTACACCCTGATTCCGACGCTGGTTGTGCCGGTAGCGTTGATGGGTACTTTTGCGACGATGCTGGCGCTGGGCTTCTCGATCAACGTGCTGACCATGTTCGGCATGGTGCTGGCCATCGGCATTCTGGTGGACGACGCCATCGTGGTGGTGGAGAACGTCGAGCGGATCATGGCTACTGAAGGCCTGTCGCCGAAAGAAGCGACGCGTAAGGCGATGACCCAGATCACCGGCGCGATCATCGGCATTACGCTGGTGCTTGTCGCGGTGTTCATTCCGATGGCCTTCATGCAGGGTTCGGTGGGCGTGATTTACCGGCAATTCTCACTGTCGATGGCCACCTCGATCCTGTTCTCGGCGTTTCTCGCCCTGACCTTGACCCCGGCGTTGTGCGCAACGCTGCTCAAGCCGATCGCCAAAGGCGAACACCACGAGAAAACCGGGTTCTTCGGCTGGTTCAATCGCCGCTTCGAGCAGTTGACTGATCGCTATCAGGGCTGGGTCGGCTACGCACTGAAACGCACCGGACGCTATCTGCTGATCTACGTTGTATTGCTGGTGGGTCTGGGTCTGTGCTTCGCGCGGCTGCCCTCCTCGTTTCTACCGGTCGAGGACCAGGGTTACACCATCACCGACATTCAACTGCCACCCGGTGCGAGCAAGAACCGCACGGTGCAGGTGGTCGAGCAGATCGAAGCGCACAACGCCAGCGAACCGGGCGTGGGCGACAGCACCGTGATTCTCGGGTTCAGCTTCTCCGGCAGCGGCCAGAATGCTGCGTTGGCGTTCACCACGCTCAAGGACTGGTCGCAGCGTGGCAGCGACGACTCGGCAAGTTCGATTGCCGACCGCGCCAACATCGCCCTCAGCCAGATCAAGGATGCCGTGGCTTTCGCCGTGCTGCCGCCGCCGGTGGATGGCCTCGGCACGTCCAGCGGCTTCGAGTTCCGCCTGCAGGATCGCGGCGGCCTCGGTCATGCAACCTTGATGGAAGCGCGCACCCAACTGCTCGCCGCCGCCGAGAAAAGCCCAATCCTGATGAACGTGCGTGAAAGTGCCCTGGCTGAAGCCCCCCAAGTGCAGCTGGAAGTGGACCGCAAACAGGCCAATGCGCTGGGAGTTTCGTTCGCAGACGTTGGCAATGCGCTGTCCACCGCCATCGGCTCTTCGTACGTCAACGACTTCCCCAATCAGGGGCGCATGCAACGGGTAGTCGTGCAGGCTGAAGGCGATCGCCGCAGTCAGGTCGATGACCTGCTGAAAATGCACGTGCGCAACGACGCCGGGAAAATGGTGCCGTTGTCGGCGTTCGTCAAAGCCACGTGGACTCAAGGCCCGGCACAATTGACCCGCTACAACGGCTACCCGGCGATTTCGATTTCCGGCGAACCAAAACCCGGTCACAGCACCGGCGAAGCCATGGCGGAAATTGAACGGCTAGTCGCACAAGGCCCGAAAGGTATGGGTCAGGAATGGACCGGTCTGTCGCTGCAGGAACGTTTGTCCGGCAGTCAGGCGCCGATTCTGCTCGGGCTTTCGCTGCTGATCGTGTTCCTGTGTCTGGCTGCGTTGTACGAGAGCTGGTCGATTCCGACATCGGTGTTGCTCGTTGTGCCGCTGGGTGTACTCGGCGCGGTGCTGGCGGTGACCCTGCGCGGAATGCCCAACGACGTGTTCTTCAAGGTCGGCCTGATCACCATCATTGGCCTGTCGGCAAAGAACGCGATTCTGATCATCGAATTTGCCAAGAGCCTGTATGACGAAGGTCATGACCTGATTGACGCCACGCTTCAAGCGGCGCGCCTGCGGTTGCGGCCGATTGTGATGACTTCGCTGGCGTTCATTCTGGGTGTGGTGCCGTTGGCGATTGCCACGGGCGCGAGTTCGGCGAGCCAGCAGGCGATTGGTACCGGGGTGATTGGCGGGATGATTACGGCCACATTGGCGGTAATCTTTGTGCCGGTGTTCTTCGTAGTTGTGATCAAACTTGTACGCAGGATCGCCAAGCCTGATTGATTGACCATTCCCTGCGCGGTGGCCACAGGTCGCCGCGCTGGGCTAAGGTGTCTGAACCACCCTGGCCATTGAGTCCCCATGCGCTTCCTTGCCCGCACCCACCCTCGCCTCTCTGCCGCTGCCCTGTTCGGCCTTGCCGTCGGTCTGCTGGTACCCGCCGATTCCGTCATCAGCAAAATCCTCATAGGCTGGAATGCCGGGGTCTGGACCTATCTGATCCTGATGTTCTGGCTGACAGCCCGCGCGAAAGCACCGGACGTCAGACGCATCGCCGAAGTCGAGGATGAAAATGCCGGGCTGGTGTTGTTCGTGGTGTGTATCGCGGCGCTGGCCAGTCTGGCGGCCATCACGCTGGAACTGGTCGGCAGCAAGGACCTGCAAACTTCCCACAAGCTCCTGCACTACGGCTTTACCGCGTTGACGGTGATCGGCTCATGGTTGCTGATCGGGGTCATTTTCAGCGTCCACTACGCCCGGCTGTTTTATACCTGGGATGGCAAGGAACCGGCGCTGCGTTTTGCCGAGGGCCTGACGACGCCCAACTATTGGGATTTTCTGTACTTCTCGTTCACCATCGGCGTGGCGGTGCAGACGGCGGATGTCGGCGTGGCCACGCGGGAGATCCGCAAGATCGTGCTGGCGCAGTCGTTGATCGGGTTTGTGTTCAACACCGCGATTCTGGGGTTTTCAATCAACATCGCCGCCGGCTTGTTTGGTTGAGTTGCCCAAAACATCAGTGTTTTCGTCGGTTTTGAATGAAAACCTCAGAATGAAAACCGAAATAAAGGAAGTCTAAAAAATCACAAAAATAAACGGCTGTAACCTGTCAACTCTGACAGTTTACAGCCGCATCCTCTTTGAGCTTCCATACAACATCCAGAAGTAGGACCGGTCAGTCTTTGGATGACTCTTACCATTCTGTATGGAGATAAACTCATGAGCTTCGCAGCCCGAGCCTACGCGCCAACGCTTACCGCACAACCGTACTTGTCGGCCACCATCAATGGCGATGCCAATCCAGGCTTCAGACACGTCAAGATCCCGCCATTCAAAGAATTTCGCTCAACCTCTGTGCCTGTACTCGAGTTAAAAGCGTTTCCCGATGGTCTGTTTTACTGGCTCAGAGCCGGGCACACAGAAAATGGAATGACACAGACAATCGAATTTGTCTTTTCCTCGAAGCCCGCGCCAGGAACGGCTTCACTATCCAAGAATATGGACGATGTCCGAGTGACCTATAACTCCAACCCGGTGAACGGTGACCTACACATGGCCGAAAGCGGTACCATCACATTTCAATACGATGAAACCGAAAAAAACCTGACCGCAACGTGGACGGGTTTGTTTGATCATGGCGGTTCAGATGGTGACAATGTGTTTCCGATCTCTGGAGAGTTCCTCGTTATCGTTGACCTCAGCAAGATCCGAAGATAACTCGCCCAACAGCCCATAAAAAAAGGAAGCTTTCAAGCTTCCTTTCTATTTTCGACCCCATTCAGAAGTTATAACTCAACCCCACACTCCCCCCCAGCTCCTGGTCAACTTTCGTACCGCGACTGGTGCCAACCTCCGCATAAACCTGCCATTTTTTGTTGACCGGAACCCAGTTCATTCCCCCGGTCAATTCCAGGCTGGTACTGGACAAGTCATTATTGAAACTGGTGTCGTTGACACTGACGCGGTTGTTATTGACGAACTCGTGGCTGACAGCGGCACGGAGGCGTGGTTGCAGCTTGCTGCCATTGTCCAGCGTGAGCTCACTCCCCACCGTCATCCCGACCTTGCCGAGCACCGAACGAGTCTCGTCGCTGTCTACTTGCAAGCCATTGTCCAAGTGGTAGCGCTTGCCCTCGACGGCTGCCAAACCTATTTGCGCGGAAGGCTCAATGAAATAACCGTGGTTCAAGGGAATGTGCTTGCCGACTTCCACGGTCCCGCTCAAACCCAGGTTTTTGAAGTTGCCTTTGGTTCGAGTGTCGTCGCTCAAGGTGACTTTGACATCGTTATTGAACCGGTTGATCTTGCCGACGGTATCCACGTAATAACCTGTCGCTTGATCAAACCAGGTCAAGTAAAGACCTGCATAACCACTGTCAATCGTACCGGAACTGCCTCGCGCCAAATCCAGACGCGTGTTGCTGTAGCCGCCAAAGACACCGATCAACCATTGGCCGTCCCAAAATGGCAATGCTTTGTCCACCCCTACCGAGACACCTGTCTGGTGTTGATTGAAACCGTTACCGTAAGCGCTCTTTACGTTGTACTGATTACCGTAGGTTCGAATCCAGAGACCGGATGACGAATCTTGAGCATTCGAGCTCAATGCCCCTTCCGATTGTGCCCTGGGCTGAGTGCCGGCCATGCGCCGGTCTCCGAGGCGAGTATTGAGGGTGGTCATCTCGGATTGAATGACCGTGGGCACCGTTCCGGAGATCGCAAGAGCGGTTTGAGAACCCGTGCTCGGTGTGGTCCCATCGGGTTGCAGATACAGCCCTTCGCCCTCTCTCACCAGCTTGTAGGCCAGGGCGCCAATATCGACTTGTCCACTTTGCAGGGAAAACTGCGCATCTCCGGAAGCGATGTTCCCCACTTTGATCAGCGCCCCACTGGCGGGCTCGCTGGCGGTAGCCTCCACCACCAAACCATGCTGGCCCGTTGCCGACTCTGTGACATTCAAAAAATCCGTCTGAGCAGTACCCACGTCCGTGCGCATAAAAAACTGACCGTTGCCCGATAAGGTGGCTATATCCAGCTGACTATAGGCCTGGTCTGTTCCAAAACGCACTGCACCGCCCTGCATGTCCAGGCGCGAGACCGAGTTACTGCTACCGGCCATGTTCCATTCGGCACCACGGCTGACCGACATGCTGCTGACACCGGAAACAGCACCCGTGAATCGGGCATTGTTGTCCAGCACCACCGCTCCCGCACCGGTGCCCTGGATCTTACCGGTGAGAACGCTTTGGGTATCAAGCTTTACCGAATCGACATTGATCAGGTTGCCATCCAATGTCGCGGCGTTTCTCAACGAAACGCTGGCGATGCCCCCCTCAGCGACTTCGATGTTGCCGGACAATTTACTGTTGTCGACCTGGAACTGAGCAGCGGCTCCATCGACTACTTCGAGGATATTGCCATTACCCCCGATCAAACGAGAGCCGTTGTTGACATCGATCAGCACTGGCTGACCAGCAGGTGTTGCCAAATCGACAGTAATTGCCGCGCCACTGATCCCCTCGACGGTCGCGTCATCCAGTATTAAATGACTTCGACCAGTGACATCACCGGGATTGGCTACGGTGTCCTGCCCGAAAGTGACCCCGTTGAGACCGCCGGTAATCTTGCTGCGGGCACTTACATTGGCATTCCCGCCAAACAGGGCCAACCCGATACCGTCCGCATCCGTTGCGCTCACTTGAGTATTGATCAGATTCAATGTGCTGAGTGAAGTTACCGCTGCACCGAATGTCCCGCCATGCAAAGTACTGCCAGTGACAGTGGCGGTAGATCCCACAGCGGTCAGCAGATCCCGGGCCAGCGTCAGTGCAGCGCCCTGGCTGATCAACGTGCTGTTCGAGAGGGTGGCCAGGCTGTCAGTCAACGCCAACGCAGCTTCAAAACCTGTGCTGGTAACAGTTGATCCGCCAAGGTCGACTCGAGCGCCTGCCGAGGCATCAATCTGTGATGTCGTGGCGTTATCGCCATTGAGAGCTCCGCCACCGACTTGAATATCCAGTGCACTGGCGCCGTTGATATTCAGCGTAGCGGTCGTGGGAACAAACCAGGCTTCGGGTGTAGCGCCTGTGGAAACGGTCGCCACCTCTCCCGGTTGAAGATTACGGGCATTAGCGGGCTCTGAAGTGGTCATTATCACCACTGCATAAGTGAGCACACCAGTAAATTTCATGAACGTCAATCCCGGTATCTTTTCAAACTTCATAACAACTTCTCTCTGAGATTTGTCGGGACGGGAGAACGACGGTTCGCAGCATGGATCCATCAGACGTCCGTCATTGGCGGCGTCGGAGAATACCTACAACTTCGAATCATCTATGTAGGACTAATCCTCTTTACAGGTAGGGTTCATCCCTGCCGAATGAAGAGCTATCAGCAATTTCGAAGACAGAGCAACCGCATTCGCCGGGAGAGCACTGTTCTCCCGGTGAATGCAGCCCTGGCATTGATGCTATGGCTCTGGATCCCAACCCGGCTCTGATTCGCAGTACAGGAAGTCTGCGTTGAGCAAATAGACCGTCATTTCCGTTACACCGGATGTAGGAACTGTCGGTGTCGAATACCAGACTTTTACATAACCCGCGTAGAAGTCTGAAGGATCCGGAGTAGCGGGTGGAGGCCTTGGTACATCCCGGATCACCGGATCATAAGGCCCGACATCAAAAATCATCCCGGCGATCAATTCAGACGCGTTGATATTCCGGGTTTCGGTGTACTCCGTATCGGACGGTGCCGGCGTTTGATAATCCTCCGTCCGGAATCCGCGCCAGTTGAACGTGATAGGCATACCGTCGACAAAGTGGTTGTTTGGCGGAATACGGAATCTGGCCACATGATCATCGGCCGATACGGTCAGGCTTTCGCAAATAATGAACGGATCGGCAGTCCCGTCTGCAAGCGGCCGAACAAACTCTGGCGGATCAAGATTAATGACCACCGTATTGACCGTCACATCGGTTTCGGCCGAAGTTTGAATGTTGTTGCGACCGGGATTCTCATATACCCACCAAACTTTCTTCTTCCCCAGACCGCCGGGACCGACAATGGAATAAAGCAAAGGGAGTTCAATCTCTGTATTGATATTTGTAACGTCCATCGGCATTGAGCCGACGACGACTTCGCCCGCATCTCCGAGGAAATACGCGGTGACCAGATCACCATCTTCCGGGTCTGGAAAGGTAGTACCCGGAGTAACAGGTGAGACATCAATGTATATCGTGGCAGTTTGATTGGCATCATGTGGGCCCAGCAAGTTATCGGTAACAGGGGCTTGTCCCCGCACGATAGCCTTTCGGAACTCGGGATTGACGACTGGAGGTGGAATAAGTGGGTCGACGGTATAAGGCGGGTGCGTCGAGAAGTCAGTGTTTGCTCTCGTATCCACCTCACTGACAGACACTAAGTTACGCATCAAATCGGCTTTGACCTGAACAGGCACCTCGTAATTCGCGCCGGTCTGATTCTCGAAATACTCTTTGCTCAAAGCGGCCCATGGAATAGTGAAAACCAGTTTGTTCAGGGTGCCGAACTCCAGGTCCTGGGCAGCCTGACTTCCCCATTTCAGGCTCACCTCATCATCATTGAGTGCGTTCACCGGCCGATCGACTTCGACAGTAACACCTGCACGCGCATCGTTCAGGTCGATCAGACCGTCATCGTTTGTCGGTACGCGCAGTGGCCCCAATTCGGGCAGCGGCAGAAAGCGAGTGTTTTTGAAACTTACTGACCACGCACTTTCGTTGCCTGCAACATCAAGAATCCTGAACCAGATGAAAGCCCTGCCGCTGGTGATCTTCCTCAACTCGTCAATCGGAATCCACACCTCGCCATCGACGGGCATGTCACCTTCGAAGAAAGGCGGCACCTGCGGAGGATTGGTTCGTTGATTGGCGAAATACAGCTGCACGTGGTCATCCGGTTGAGCATTGGTATATGTGGTGTCGATGGCAACCAACAACCCCTTTGCGCTTTCCGGAAGACCTGCCCACGCATCGTCCAGATCGCCAGGGGCATTGGGAAATGACACTCTCGGGGCTAATTTGACGCCGGGCCTTTGTCCAGGATTGGGCGGAGTCTGGATCGGTTTTTCTTGCCAGGGTGCCGTGCGGTCAATCCGAAACGGCACGAAAGCCGAAGTCAATGCGTTCAGGCCACGTTCATAGTACACGCAGCGCACCCAGAACGTAGTCGGGCCGGGGGGTGTTGCGTCCTCCCCCAGATATTCCGTGGGCACTGAATACGCAAATTTGTCCGGTCGTACCGGCATATCCGGCAGGGTCACTCGTGGCAGCCTTGTGTAGTCTGCGGGGGTCGGAACGGCAGGCGGCTGGGTTCGCGTTATATCTATTGCGACCTGATCGCCATTTTGCCGGTTATCAGGAACGGTTGTATCCAGTAATAGCTGAAGCGACCCGCCCACCGGAATGGCAGTAACGGGAACGATATCCCGGTCAGGGCCTCGGCCATCTGGCAATTCAGGTAAAGGAGCAGAAAGGGTCCCACCACCCTGCCCCGCGGTTCCAGTTTGAAAACTTGTCATGTGTGTTCTCCAGTACTCTGAACAATGGATATCAATACTTCCTTCATCGACAAGGGCGTTATCGCCGACAGCAGTCGCCTTTCTGTTACAACAACATGTTTATTTCATCCAGCTTGCATCCGAACAAAAACCACTCGTGCCAGGAATCACTCTGTCTATTTTCACCAGACCCGTAAAAGAACTGAATTCTGGAATTCCATTTCGCACTAACAGATATTTAGCCGTCGCTGAATGGTTCTCACGCATAGGTTCGATGTGTGCAGTGAACGGTCTTATTACGATCAAGACCGGCCGTTTGTTGGCCACATCCGTTACCGGAGCGGTAAAAAAAAATTCGGGGGTTAACGCAGCTCCCGATCCATTCAACGAATTCCATCCCTGCCAGGCAAGACTGATCACATCGCCTCGCTGAAACAGGTCATTGAATGGAATCAGAATGCGTATTCCCTCCCAGATAAATAAAGCATCTGGATCCAGAGGGTTGTTTTTTTTACAGCCTATATATCCCCAAAGAGTTGCATCGGGAAAGGTTGCTTCTTTCAACAACTGAGGTGGCGGTGTAATCGCAAACGTCAGGCGCCGTGGTTGCGACGTTGTCTGGTTGACCGAGCGCACGGTGTAATAAATTTCAAATGTAGGCAGATCGGGAAGCAAATCCGGCCTGATTCGAATATGAAACTCGGGGGCATAGTCGGCAGCACCATATTCGGCCCATGCAACGAAATTCGGATTGCCGACGATAAAGATCTCGACACGATCAATACGCGTATTTGGAAGTGTAGGAAACGCTGGCCAGATATTGATGATGCAGACAATTCCGTTTTGCTTCGCATCCGGCGGCAATGTCCCGGCTGGATCCAACGGGTCGACGCCTTCGAATCCAGGCAGATCGAGTAAAATGCCTGCGAAGAGATCGTTGCTTGTGGCGCGGGGATCATCTGCTGACATGGATCACTTCTCGCTCTTCATTCGCCCTTCACGTGCAAGAAATTAAGCGCCCGTATCCAGTGGTTGCCTACTGTCAGATCTGACAGGTAAAACCACCGTCCGTCGGAAACCGTGAAGCAGATTCAACTTCATTCCCAAGACATCAGTTGACGGCTGCTATACAAATGGTGTTTTCTGAAACCGGTTTCAGACAATAAGAAGACCCATCCGTGAACGATTTCTCCGCCGCCCAGCGCAGCCGCGTCACCATGCTCGATGTCGCCGAATACGCAGGCGTGTCCAAGGCCAGCGTCTCGCGCTTCATTGGTGACGACCGCGCCCTGCTCTCGGATGCCATCGCCCAGCGCATCGAGCAGGCAATTACCGAACTCGGCTATCGCCCCAATCAAATGGCCCGAGGCCTGAAACGCGGCCGCACGCGCCTGATCGGCATGCTGGTGGCCGATATCCGCAACCCTTATTCGATTGCCGTGATGCACGGCGTGGAAACCGCCTGCCGCCGGCACGGTTACAGCCTGGTGGTGTGCAACACCGACCGCGATGACGAGCAGGAACGTCAGCACCTGGCGCTACTGCGCTCCTACAACATCGAAGGGCTGATCGTGAACACCCTGGGTCATCATCGGGATGAACTGGATGAGTTGAAGCGGGAAATGCCGCTGGTACTGGTCGATCGCAAGGTCGAAGGGCTGAACAGCGATATGGTCGGGCTGGACAACCCGCAAGCCGTCGAAATGGCGCTCGAACATCTGCAGCAGCGCGGCTATCGCGATGTGCTGCTGGTGACCGAAGCCTATGACGGCACCAGTTCGCGGATCGAGCGGGTCAGCAGTTTTCAGCAACAGATTGGCCAGCGCCAACGCATGAACGGCACGGTGCTGGAAACCGGTTCGAGCCTTGCGAATGATCTTCAAACCTTTTTGAACACACCTGATAACGGCCCGAAAGCCCTGTTCTGCGCCAATGGCGTGGCGGCGCTGGCTTGCACCCTGGCACTGCGCGAGATTGGCTGCCGGTTGTTCGAGGATGTCGGGCTGATCGCGCTGGATGATCTGGACTGGTATCCGTTGGTGGGCAGCGGGATTACCGCCCTCGCTCAGCCGACGGAGGAGATTGGTGCGCGGGCGTTTGAGTGCTTGCTCAAGCGGTTGCGGGGAGATGATGAAGCGGCGCGGACGCTGGATTTTGCGCCGGTGCTGATTGAGCGCGGTTCAACCCAAGGGAAATCGGCTGACTGATCAGGCCCCATCGCTGGCAAGCCAGCTCCCACAGGTAATCGGGTGTACTTGAGTTTCGTGAACGATCCCGTATCTGTGGGAGCTGGCTTGCCAGCGATGAGGCCCGAAAGAACGACACACAATTTACTGATTTTTTTTGAACAAAAATGAAACCGGTTTCAGAGGTAGATAACAATGAATAAACCTGCCGTTTCCATCAGCCTTTCCAGCTACGGCGCCGACCTCGTTCGCCGCCGTGGCCAGGCTTCGTTCATCGAAGTGCTGGCCGCTGCCGGCGCCAATCGCATTGAATGGCGCGAAGAACTGCTGACCATCGAAGTCCCCGAACAACTCTCCACCGCCACACAAGCTCAAGGCCTGCAAAGCATCTATTCCTCGCCCACCGAACTGTGGCTGGCCGGTCAATCAAGGCCCAACCCCGAACTCATCACTGCGTTGCAGAACGCTGAAGCGTTCGGCTCGAAGTGGCTGAAGGTTTCCCTTGGTTTCTTCACCGACAACAACGATCTGCAGACGCTGGGGCAAATCCTCGCGCAGAGCCCGGTGCAACTGCTGGTGGAGAACGATCAAACCTTGCACGGCGGGCGCATCGAACCGTTTCAACGTTTCTTCGCGGCCGTCGAGCAACACAACCTGCCGATCAAGATGACCTTCGACATCGGCAACTGGCAGTGGCAAGACCAGTCCGCCATCAGCGCCGCACGACTGTTGGGCCGTCACGTCGGTTACGTGCATTGCAAAGCCGTGGCCCGCCGTGCCGACGGCAAACTGGTGGCCGTGCCGCCCGCCGCCACCGACCTGCATCTGTGGGAACAACTGCTGCGGCACATGGCCCAAGGGGTCATGCGCGCCGCCGAATACCCGTTGCAGGGCGATGATCTGGTGCAGCTGACCACCGAACACGTCGCCGCCCTCGCCCGCCTCGGTCAGTCCCGCCTGGAGCCTGCTCATGTCTGAGATCGATATTCTGTCGTTCGGCGAAACCATGGCCATGTTTGTCGCCGAACAAAGCGGTGATCTGGCCTGCGTCGAGCAGTTTCACAAACGGATTGCCGGGGCCGACAGCAACGTTGCCATAGGATTGTCGCGCTTGGGTTTCAAGGTGGCGTGGCTGAGCCGTGTCGGAGCCGATTCACTGGGACGCTTTGTCGTCGAAACCCTGGCCCGCGAAGGCCTGGACTGCAGCCATGTCGAAGTCGACAACGCTCACCCGACTGGTTTCCAGCTCAAGTCGCGCAACGATGACGGCAGCGATCCGACGGTCGAGTACTTTCGTCGTGGCTCGGCGGCCAGTCATCTGTCGCCGCAGTCGATCACCCCGACACTGCTCGGCGCCCGGCATCTGCACGCCACCGGGATTCCGCCGGCGCTGTCCGGGTCGGCACGGGAAATGTCCCGTGAGCTGATGACCCGCATGCGCAATGCCGGGCGCAGCGTGTCGTTCGACCCCAACCTGCGCCCGAGCCTGTGGGCCAGCGAGCGGGAGATGATCACCGAGATCAACCGACTCGCCGCTCTCGCTCACTGGGTTTTGCCGGGGTTGAGCGAAGGCCGCCTGCTGACCGGATTTGAAGACCCGGCGGATATCGCCGCGTTCTATCTCGATCAGGGTGCCGAAGCCGTGGCGATCAAGCTCGGGCCTCAGGGCGCGTATTACCGCACCCACCTGGATCAGGGGTTTGTCGCCGGGGTGCCGGTCAAAACCGTGGTCGATACGGTGGGCGCCGGCGATGGTTTTGCGGTCGGGATGATCAGCGCCCTGCTGGAGCACCAGAGTTTTCCCGAGGCGGTCAGGCGCGCCAACTGGATTGGCAGTCGCGCGGTGCAGAGCCGGGGTGACATGGAGGGTTTGCCGACCCGATCCGAACTCACCGCTGATCGTTCCCACGCTCCCGCGTGGGAATGCAGCCCGTGACGCTCTGCGTCACATGGGACGCGGAGCGTCCCCGGAGGCGTTCCCACGCAGAGCGTGGGAACGAGCAACAACCAATCAATTGAACCTGCTGCGACAAAAACAACAAGCTCAGGAGCAAGACCATGAAAACCGCAACCCTCGCCACCCGCCGCTGGTGGTACATCATGCCGATCGTGTTCATCACCTACAGCCTGGCGTACCTGGACCGCGCCAATTACGGCTTCGCTGCCGCCTCCGGGATGGCCGCCGACCTGATGATCACGCCGGGCCTGTCCTCGCTGCTCGGCGCGCTGTTCTTCCTCGGTTACTTTTTCTTCCAGGTGCCCGGCGCGATCTACGCGCAAAAGCACAGCGTGAAGAAGCTGATCTTCGTCAGCCTGATTCTCTGGGGCGGGCTCGCCACGCTGACCGGCGTGGTTTCCAACGCCTATTGGCTGATCGTCATCCGCTTCATGCTCGGCGTGGTCGAAGCGGCGGTGATGCCGGCGATGCTGGTGTACCTGTGCCATTGGTTCACCCGTGCCGAACGCTCGCGAGCCAACACCTTCCTGATCCTCGGCAACCCGGTAACGATGCTGTGGATGTCGGTGGTTTCCGGGTATCTGGTGCAGCATTTCAGCTGGCGCTGGATGTTCATCATCGAAGGCCTGCCGGCGGTGTTCTGGGCGTTTATCTGGTGGAAGCTGGCCGATGATCGTCCGGCCCAGGCCAAGTGGCTCAGCGATCAGGAGAAGCACGATCTGGAAAGCGCTCTCGCCGCCGAACAGGTCGGGATCAAAGCGGTGAAGAACTACGCAGAAGCTTTTCGTTCGCCGAAGGTGATCATTCTGGCGCTGCAATTCTTCTGCTGGAGCATCGGCGTCTACGGCTTCGTGCTGTGGCTGCCGTCGATCCTCAAGGCCGGCGCGCAGATGGACATGATCGAGGCCGGCTGGCTGTCGGCCCTCCCGTATCTGGCGGCAGTGATCGGGATGCTGCTGGTGTCCTGGGGCTCGGACAAACTGCAAAAGCGCAAACGCTTCGTCTGGCCGCCGCTGCTGATTGCTTCGGTGGCGTTCTACGGCTCCTACGCCTTGGGCGCTGAGCATTTCTGGTGGTCGTACACGCTGCTGGTGATTGCCGGCGCCTGCATGTACGCACCCTACGGGCCGTTCTTCGCCATCGTCCCGGAGATTCTGCCGGCCAACGTTGCCGGCGGCGCCATGGCGCTGATCAACAGCATGGGCGCGCTCGGTTCGTTCGGCGGTTCGTATCTGGTCGGTTACCTGAACAGCTCCACCGGTTCGCCCGGCGCTTCGTATCTGTTGATGAGTGGCGCGCTGATGCTCTCGGTGGTGCTGACGATTTTTCTCAAGCCCGGCGCCAGCGACCGGGTGACGGCCAAGCGCGTCGCACCGCGTCCGCAGCCGGCCCATTCCTGAATTGATGGAGAGATGACTGCGATGAAAAAGCAGGTTGTGCTGTACAAAAAACTGTCGCCGGCACTGATGGCGCGCCTTGAGGAACAGGTCGAGGTGACACTGATCGACAGCCTCGACGCCGAAGGTCTGATGAAACTGCGCGACGCCCTGCCCGGTGCTCACGGATTACTCGGTGCGAGCCTGAAACTCGACGCGTCGCTACTCGATCTGGCGCCGCAGCTCGAAGCGATTTCCAGCGTCTCGGTGGGTGTCGACAACTACGACATCGACTACCTGACCCGGCGCAAGGTCCTGCTGACCAACACCCCGGACGTGCTCACCGAAACCACCGCCGACACCGGTTTCGCACTGATCCTGGCCACCGCACGGCGCGTGGTCGAACTGGCGAACATGGTGCGCGGCGGCCACTGGCATCGCAGCATCGGCCCAGCGCATTTCGGCACCGATGTGCACGGCAAGACGTTGGGCATTATCGGTATGGGCCGGATCGGCGAGGCGCTGGCACAGCGCGGGCATTTCGGGTTCGGGATGCCGGTGATCTATCACAGCCAGTCGCGCAAACCGGCGGTCGAGGCGCGCTTCGATGCGCAGTACCGCAGCCTTGAGGACCTGTTGCAGCAGGCGGATTTTATCTGCCTGACCCTGCCGTTGACGGCGCAGACTGAAGGTTTGATCGGTGCTGAACAGTTTGCGTTGATGCGCCCGGAAAGCATCTTTATCAACATCTCACGGGGCAAGGTTGTAGACGAGGCGGCAATGATCGACACCTTGCGGCATAACCGGATTCGCGCGGCGGGGCTGGATGTGTTCGAGCGCGAGCCGCTGAATCATGACTCGCCGTTGTTGCAGCTGAACAACGTGGTGGCGACGCCGCACATGGGTTCGGCGACCCATGAGACGCGCGAAGCGATGGCGCGGTGTGCGGTGGAGAATCTGTTGGCGGCGTTGGCCGGTGAAAAACCCGCCAACCTGGTGAATCCTTCACGTTGATCGTTCCCACGCTCCGCGTGGGAATGCAGCCCGGGACGCTCCGCGTCCCTTCCAGAGCTGGAACGCGGAGCGTCCCTTGAGGCATTCCCACGCAGAGCGTGGGAACGATCAGGAGTAAACCCTCAGGGAACGATCAGCGTAAGCGGTCAGGCACTGCGCACTTGCAGAAGCTGCGCAGCACAAAGAGCAATCCTTGAACACGCATCCGCCAGCCGCACCCGGTCCACCACCAACCCGATGCGAATATGCCCCGCCGCACTCGGCCCGAACGCCTCACCGGCCAGCACAGAAACCCCATACCCCTCCAGTAATTGCTCGGCAAAGTCCTGCGCTCCGATCCCGGTCTGACGCACATCGACCATCACGAACATCCCGCCATCCGGTTTGATCGGGTACAACCCCGGACAGCCGCGCAAGCGCTCGCACACCAGATCCCGACGCAAGCGGTATTCCTCGCGCATCTGCGTCACTTCCGGCAGATCTTTCTCCAGCGCTATCTGCGCCGCTTTCTGCACAAAGTCCGGCAGACCGAACAGCATGCTCAACGACAGGTTCACCAGATGTTCGGCCAACGGTTTCGGCCCGATCATCCAGCCGATGCGCCAACCGGTCATGGCGTGGGATTTGGACAGGCTGTTGATCGTCGCGGTGCGCTCGGCCATGCCCGGCAGGCTCGCCGGGCTGATGTGCTCGCCTTCGTATAACAATTCGCTGTAGACCTCGTCGCTGATCAGCCACAGGTCATGACGGACGCACAGGGCCGCCAGCTCCTGCCAGATCAACAGCGACAGACTCGCACCGGAAGGATTGTTGGGACTGTTGAGCAACATGGCCCGCGTCCTCGGAGTGATCCGCGCTGCGACATCCACCGGGTCAACGCGAAAACCGTTCTCAGGGCGAACCGGCACCGGCACCACGGTCGCGCCGCAAGCGCCAAACACGCCTTCGTAGGTGACATACATGGGTTCGGCGACGATCACCTCATCACCCGGATCCAGCAGACATTGCGCCACCGAATACACCGCGCATTGCGCGCCGGGCAGCACGATCACATGCCCGGCATCCACGTCCTGACCGCTGCTGCGCCGATGGCGCTCGGCGATCAGCGTGCGCAGCTCCAGCCGGCCGCGCACGTCGGAATAATGGGTATCACCCGCCAGCAGGCTGTCGATGGCGCCGTGGATGATCGGCAGCGGCGTATCGAAATCCGGATCACCCACCGACAGCAGCAACACATCGACGCCTTCGGCGCGCAGCTCCAGCGCTCGGTCGTGAATCCGCCAGGCTGCTGCTCCCTCCCCGGCGATTCGTTGGGTCAAGGCTGAATAGCGCATGTACGTCTCCTGATTGCGCGGTCTCCAGCCTTCACCCTAGGTCAAATCACAAAGCGCGCCACCATCGCATTCAAATCCACCGCCAGGCGCGACAGTTCGTGGGTCGCGGCGCTGGTCTGGTTGGCCCCGGCGGCCGATTGGGTGGCCAGGTCGCGAATGTTGACCAGGTTGCGGTCGACCTCGCGGGACACCTGCGCCTGCTCTTCCGAGGCGCTGGCGATCACCAGGTTGCGCTCGTTGATCTGGTGAATCGATTGAGTGATCTGCTCCAGCGCGACGCCGGCGGCGCGAGCCATTTCCAGAGTGGTCTGGGTGCGCTGGTTGCTTTGCTGCATCGACTCGACTGCTTCACCGGTGCCGTTCTGAATGCCGGCGACCATTTTTTCGATCTCCTGGGTCGATTGCGCGGTGCGATGGGCCAAGGCGCGAACTTCATCCGCTACCACGGCGAAACCGCGTCCCGCTTCACCGGCACGGGCCGCTTCGATGGCGGCGTTGAGCGCCAGCAGGTTGGTCTGTTCGGCGATGGCGCGGATCACGTCCAGCACCTTGCCGATGTCGCGCCCCTGAGCGGCCAGGCCTTCGATCATTTGCGCGGTGTTTTGCACGTCGTGGGTCATGGTCTGGATCGCGTCGACGGTTTTCACCACCTGATCGCGACCTTCACGGGCGGCGTGGGTCGACTGGTTCGAGGCTTCGGAAGTCGAAACCGCGTTGCGCGCAACCTCTTCCACCGCTGCGGTCATTTCGTTGACGGCGGTGGCGGCCTGTTCGATTTCGTCGTTCTGCTGTTGCAGGCCACGGGAGGCCTCTTCGGTCACGGCGCTGAGCTCTTCGGCGGCGGCGCCCAGTTGCGTGGCGGAGCCGGCAATCTGCTCGATGGTCTTGCGCAGGTTGGTCTGCATCGCCGCCAGCGCTTCAAGCAGGCGCGCCGGTTCGTCCTTGCCGTCGATTTCGATGGCTTTGGTCAGGTTGCCGCCAGCGATGGTTTGCGCGGCAGCGACGGCGCGGTTCAGCGGGGTGACGATGCTGCGGGTCAGCAGCCAGGCCAGCAATACGGTCAACAACGCGGCAATTACAGACACGGCGATGATGCCGGTAATGGCACTGTTGTAATACTCACCCGCCTGAGTGGAAGCGGTCTTCGCGTCGGCGGCGTTGATCGCGATCAGCTTGTTGAGTTGTTCGCCCATCTTGTCGGTGCCGTCCTTGATCTTCGTATTGATCAGGGCGCGCATCTCGTCGAGTTTGTCCTGGCGCGACAGCTCCATCATCTGGTTTTGCGCCTGCACGTAGTTGTCGAGGGTCGTCGAAAACTCCTGATATAACGCGCGCTCCTGCGGACCGGCCGGCAATGCCGCGTAACTGGCCTGAGCAGTGCGCACCTTGTCCACCAGCACACCGATGCGGGTCTGGGCTTCCTGCAAACCGGCCGGGTCGCGGTTGACCAAAATGCGGAACGAGAGAATCCGCAGGCGCAGCACGTTCTCCGTAACCACCGCGAGTTGGGTGACGCTTGGCAACTGCGTAGAGTCCATTTCCAGGGAAGCCTGACGGATGATCGACATGCGGTTGACGGCGAACACGCCGAGCACAATCACCAGCAAGGCAATAAAGGCAAAACCGAGGAAGGCACGGGGCGCGATATTCAGATTACGCAAGGACATAGGAGGACTCTCGGATGATTGAAACTACGAGCGTCCATGCCGTGATCACTGGCCCTTGGAGTGGGCGTCAGTCCGGCGTCACTGTTTTGGAAAATCTTGTGTGCGCCTGATTTCTGTATCGGCCAGGCTTGAGGAAATTTGCAGGGAAAGATGAAATATTTTTCAAAGTGTTGCGGGTGTTTCAGCGGTGAAACACCCGTTGTTTTACATGATGAGCGACAGGTCAGGCCGGAGTCGCAATGCGCCAGACGCGGGCAATATCGGTGGCACGTTCGCGCAACAGACGCGGTGCTTCGGCGCAGGCCTGTTCGAGGGTCATCGGGCCGCTGGTGACGGCGAATGCAGCGTCGATGCCGTGATCGTAGAGCGCTTGATAGCCCTCGCCGAGGGTGCCGGCAATGACGATCACCGGTACGCCGTGTTGCTTGGCGATCCGTGCGACGCCAAACGGGGTTTTGCCGCGCAGGGTCTGGGCATCGAAGCGCCCTTCTCCAGTAATCACCAGATCTGCGTCCTTTACTGCGTCGGCCAGTCCGACCAGCTCGGCGACCACTTCGACACCGGCCTGGAATCGCGCACCGAGAAACGCCTTGGCCGCAAAGCCCAATCCACCGGCAGCACCGCTGCCCGGCTCGTCCCGAACATCCTTGCCCAGCACTTGCGCGCAGAGTTCGGCGAAGTGGCCGAGGGCCTGATCCAGTTGCTGCACTTGCGCCGGGGATGCACCCTTCTGCGGGCCGAAAATCGCCGAGGCGCCGTGGGGGCCGCACAGCGGATTGTTGACGTCGGCGGCGATGTCGAACCGGACGTGCGCCAGTCGCGGGTCGAGTTCGCTCAGGTCCAGTCGTGCGAGTTGCGCCAGCGCCAATCCGCCCGGCACCAATGATTGCCCTTGAGTATCCAGCAACTTCACCCCCAACGCCTGGATCGCGCCGGCGCCGCCGTCATTGGTGGCGCTGCCGCCGATGGCCAGAATCACCCGTTGTGCGCCAGCATCCAGCGCCGCGCGGATCAGTTCACCGGTGCCGAACGTGCTACTTATGCATGCGTCACGCTGCCCCGGCGGCACCAATTGCAATCCACTGGCTTCGGCCATTTCGATGATTGCGGTGCGGTTGTGCGGCAACCAGCCCCACGCGGCTTCGACCGCTGCGCCCAACGGTCCACGCACGCGGGTGCGGCGCAGTTCGCCTTCGCACGCGGCGAGAATCGACTCCACCGTGCCTTCGCCACCGTCGGCCATCGGGCATTTGACCAGCGTCGCCTGCGGCCAGACCTGCGCCAGGCCCAGCGCAATGGCTTCTGCAACGCCTTGAGCACTCAGGCTGTCCTTGAACGAATCGGGGGCGATGACGATTTTCATGCGATTTCTCCAGTTCCAATGCCCCTCATGCTGCCAGTCGCCTTGCCCGTTGACGCCTGTCCGCTGCACAAGTTGGATTGGCGTTTATTGTTCATTTTCACAAAGGCTCTGGAATGGATGGTGAATGTCCCGGCCCTATCGCTGGCAAGCCAGCTCCCACAGGTTTTTGCATCGTTCACATATTTTGTGCACGCCCGGATACTTGTGGGAGCTGGCTTGCCAGCGATAGGGCCCTCACGAACACCTCATGCAGTCGATTCAGTCTGTGGCAGCAATTGCACCCCGAGATACAGCGCCAGCATGCCATCGAGTTTCAGAGGATCGACCCCACTCAACTCGGCAATCCGCTCCATCCGGTAACGCAGACTGTTGCGGTGAATCCCCAAGGCATCGGCACAGGCCTGGCTCTGCCCGTCGTGATCGCACCAACTGCGCAGGGTCGCGAGCAACTGGCCGTTGCTGTCCTTGGCGATGACCTTGCGTAACGGTTTGAGCAATTCATCCAGCGCATCGTCGTTGCGATGGCGCCAGAGCATCACCGGCAAGCGATAGCGATTGAGGGTCAGCAACCGTGAGCGCGGCAGCACTTCGCGGCCATAGGCGAGCAAGTCGCCGACCCGCCGATAGCAACGGCGCAGCCCGACCAGCCCATCGGCCTGTCCGCCGACTGCAATGCGCAGGATGTTCCAGCCCAGGCCATCGAGTTTTTCCAGCAGTCGATCATGCTCGACGTTCTGACTCGCCGGCCGGCACCACAGCAGTGACGACTTGGCCGAACTCACGCACCAACTGTCCGGATAACGCGACATCAGCCAGGCACTCAGCGCCTCGACGGTTTGCCCCGGCCCGTGTTCCAGACCCAGTTCGAACAGATACGGCACTCGTGTCAGTTGCGGCTTGAGCCCGAGTTGCTGGGCCTCGTCGATCAGCCTTGGCGAATCCCCCGCCTCGCTCAGCAGCAAGGCCAGCAAATCATCGCAACGTTGCCGCCGCCATTGCTGTTCGGATTGCTGATTGCGCTGGCCGACCAGCATTTCGGCGGTCATGCGCACCAGTTCGGCGTAAGTGCGCAGCTGCTCCGGTTCGCCGGTAATGCCAAGGACGCCGATCAAGCGCTGATCGAGCAACAGCGGCAGATTGATCCCAGGTTGCACGCCTTTGAGATGCACCGCCGTCTGCGCATCGATCTCCACCACCCGTCCGTTTGCCAAAACAAGCTGCGCGCCTTCGTGGCGGGTGTTGATCCGCTCCGGCTCGCCGCTGCCGAGGATCAAGCCCTGGCTGTCCATGACGTTGACGTTGTACGGCAAAATGGCCATGGCCCGGTCGACGATGTCCTGGGCGAGGTCGTGATCGAGTTCGAACATAAGGGCTGAAATCCTTGAAAACAGGCGCGGACGGTTGTTCACCCGCACAGGGTCTGGCAGCAAACCCTGTGCTCAGGCACAAAGACAATCCGGCCAAAGGTGGCCGAGACTCTCAGGGCGATCAACGTTACCCTTTGCATCGCAAAAAATCATAATAAAGAGAGAGCCGCCATGTCGCAGAGCGCTGCTGCCGCCCAGACCATCGTTGACGATAAAAATGCCGTCTACAAACGCATCACCCTGCGTTTGATCCCCTTCATCTTCATCTGCTACCTGTTCAACTACCTCGACCGGGTCAACGTTGGATTTGCCAAACTGCAGATGCTCGATGCGCTGAAATTCAGCGAAACCGTGTACGGCCTCGGTGCCGGTATCTTCTTCATCGGCTACGTGCTGTGCGGCGTACCGAGCAACCTGGCGCTGACCAAGTTCGGCCCACGGCGCTGGATTGCGCTAATGATGATCACCTGGGGCACGCTGTCGACCTGCCTGCTTTTCGTCACCACGCCAACCCAGTTCTACACCCTGCGCCTGTTCACTGGCGCCGCCGAAGCCGGGTTCTTCCCGGGTGTTGTGCTCTATCTCTCGCAATGGTTCCCGACCTTCCGCCGTGGCCGGATCATGGCGCTGTTCATGTCGGCGATTCCGGTGTCGGGCCTGCTCGGCAGCCCGTTTTCCGGCTGGATCCTCAATCACTTCGCCGCCGGCCAGGGTGGTCTGGCCGGCTGGCAGTGGATGTTCCTGCTGCAAGGCATTCCAACCGTGGTGCTGGGCGCACTCGCCTACTTCCTGCTCAGCGACAACTTCGCCAACGCCAAATGGCTGACCCCGCATGAGCGTGCGGTGCTGGAAGCGGATCAGGCCGAAGACCTGGCGAACAAACCGAAAACCACCTCCGATTCGCTGATCGCCGTGTTCAAGAACCCGGCGATCTGGGCCTTCGGCCTGATCTACTTCTGCATCCAGAGCGGCGTGTACGCGATCAACTTCTGGCTGCCGTCGATCATCAAGAACCTCGGTTTCAGCGACAACCTGGTAATTGGCTGGTTGAGTGCGATTCCGTATCTGCTGGCGGCGGTATTCATGCTGGTGGTGGGTCGTTCGGCAGACTTGCGTAAAGAACGCCGCTGGCATTTGGTGGTGCCGATGTTGATGGGCGCTGTCGGCCTGCTGATCGCCGTGAACTTCGCGGCAAATCCGGCGATTGCGATTCTCGGTCTGACCATTGCGACCATGGGTGCGCTGACCGGTCTGCCGATGTTCTGGCCGGTGCCGACTGCCATGTTGAGCGCGGGTGCTGCGGCGGGTGGGCTGGCGTTGATCAACTCCATGGGACAGATGGCCGGGTTCCTCAGCCCTTACCTCGTGGGTTGGGTGAAGGACAGCACCGGGTCGACCGACGCGGCGCTTTATCTGCTGGCGGGTGTGATTGTTGGCGGGAGTTTGCTGGCGTTGCGGATGACGCGAACGTTGCGGGCTTAAGCATTAGTCGAAATACAGAAACGGCCCATTACGGGCCGTTTTTCATTTAGATCGTTCCCACGCTCCGCGTGGGAATGCCTCAAGGGACGCTCCGCGTTCCAGCTCTGGAAGGGACGCGGAGCGTCCCGGGCTGCATTCCCACGCGGACGGTTCGACGCCTCGACGTGGGAACGATCAGGCTAAGGATCTGGCTACAGCGGTGTTTCTGTCTTCAACTCCAGATTATCCAGCGCCCGATTCACCGCCAGTTCCCCCAGCATGATCAGTTGCGCGATCCCCAGCAGCACATGCCGATGCGAGCCGTCCACCAGCCCGGCGAAGTCGGTTGCCATGATTTTGGCCGAGGTCAGGGTTTCGCAGGCGTCGGCCAGCAATTCTTCGCTGTCGATGCCGGGGGCGATGAGGTAGCGGGTGTTGGGTTTGAGCAACGGTTTTCTGGGGAGCAGCGGATTGAGGTAGTGGTCGAGGGCGCGTTCGGCGGCTTCGTGGAATTTCTTGGAGTCGAGGGTTTCGTAGGGGGACGTTGAATCGGCTTCGGGTGGGTTGGGTGTTGGTTTGATCACGTTTGAATCTCCAAATCAGAAAAATGGAGCCATCAAACTTCGCTACCAAACGAAGAGGTGGTGGCCATGCACGGGTTGGTAGACCGGTGACTTGGAGAACCGGCGCGCTCGAAAACGCCCCACGCATGGCCACCATAAAAGCACGGACGGATAAGCGTCCGAATACGGTGAATTGCGCAACAAGTCAGATCCGGGCTACCAAACCCGATCGCTGTTTTTCAGCGACGGGATAACGATAAAACCCGGCCCATAAGCGCACAAGCCGGCGGATTCTGGCGCAGTCGTAGGCAACGGCGCAAGGTTGTGTAGCCTGAGGTGCGTGTCTGAACGTGTCCCTTAAACACCAGACTTAAACGCACAAAAGATTCCGAAAAATAAATCCGCCACCGAGCAGCCCATGACGAAAATGCTCCGTTTCTTTAATACGGGAGCATTTTTGGATACATCGGTCAGATTGCCTGGCTTTCACATACCCCACAAAGGCAGGCTTCTTGTTTCTACTGATCAACTTTCAAAATAACTGGACTTCACCAGCATCTTTAATTACGACCTTGCCGTGCTGTCCGGCTCAGTCCCCGCTCTGGCTTTTTGCCTTAATTAAAAATACGTAATGTTTAACGGTGCCGAAACGATGACTAGCGAAGTTGGAGAAGTCGCATATGTGATAACTATGTCATAGATCCCTAGTGGGACCTGATTACTGGTTAGCGCGCCCCAGAGCCCCGACCACCTGTATATACCGTTCTGATCATTGAATATAGCTGACAACAATTTTTGATCTAGTATCTCACTGTGAAGAGTCCAGGACTGGTTCTGGGTCGTATTTGACAAATATATAGTGAGCGTTTGCCCATTCCTTGCAAAAACCGGAAGAGCGTGCTGAACAACACGATTCGAGGTGTCGAGTATCGGTGCCGAGGCGGCTTTTGGCACCCCGGGCGGAAACATGGGAGCGGCAGGGCCAAGAGCCGTTGCAAGGGCATTTGGCAGGGGCGCCGGAAGTTGTGCCGGTGGCTGATTCTGTTTGACAGGCATGATTTATTCCTTTTGACGTAGATCGATTCAGGCTGGCTGTTTTACTCAGTGAAGTAAATTTTGCACGTTTGATATCAGGTGAAATACTGATCGCAATAACACTTGGCACTTGAATAAAGTTTGGTATGTCGCGAAGAAAATTTCTACTGTCAGTTCTGACAGTCTCCACGTGCATTTTGGAATAACCAACACTCATTTATAGCCAAGTGCGCTGATCGAACTGAAAAGTTCAAAAACCAAAGGACAATATGCTGGATGTGAAAAGTACCGCAGCCAAAAAATTATGGCTTGATTTCAGATCGCTCCCACGCAAAGCGTGGGAACGAGAGTCACAGAATGCTTGTTTTTACATCCAGTTCCAGCACCACCCCCCCCGGCATTTGCACAAAAATCTGCCAGATCCCATCCTCCGGCACCTGCCCCACCTGATACGGCAGTCCACTGCCCTGCACCCGCTTCAAAACCACCGCCGCGTCTTCATCCGTACGAAACGCAATATGACTCAACGCCGCCTCATCCAGCGCCGGCTGCTCAATCACATGCACCAACGCCTCCCCATCCTGGTACAACCACCGCCCGGGAAACGGAAACGGAGGCCGCCGCCCTGGCGTCAATCCCAGCAATACATTGAAGGCGTCCTGAATCGGTTGCCCGTCCGGCGCATTGAACGCCAGGTGATCGAAGTGCCAGGTCATAACAATCCACCTCCATCGACATCAATGATGCTGCCGCTGATGAAGCCGTTTTCCATGACCAGCATAAACGCGGCGGCCAGGTCCTGTGGCGTGCCGATCCGGCCTACCGGCAGCGCCGCCGAGGTACGGGCGAACATCGCGGTGCGTTGGATCTCATCCATGCCGGCGTACGCTTCAGTGTCGGTCACGCCGGGGCTGATCACGTTGACCCGGCGCGGCGCCAGCTCCTTGGCCAGTTGTTTGGCCAGAGCTTCCAGCGCGCCATTCAACGTGGTCTTGATGAATTGCCCCGCTACGAATTTGCGCGACAGCAAACCCGACGTCAGGGTGATGCTGGCCCGCTCGCTCAGGTACGGCAGTGCCGCTTGAATGGCGCGCAAGGTGCCCCAGAATTTCACGTCGAAGGCCTGCTGCGCCTGGAGCAGATCGCTGTCGGCCAGAGGCTTGGCGCTGACGCTCGGCCCGGCGGTGATCACCAGATGATCGAGGGCGCCAATGCGTTCGAACAGTTGACGCAGCGAAGCGTCATCGGTGACATCGGCAGTTTCGTGACGGACACCGTCATGGGTTTCGGACGTTTCAACACGGCGCCCGACCGAATAAACACGGGCGCCACGTTCCGCGGCGTTCGACGCGACGGCGGCGCCAATGCCGCTGCTGCCGCCGATGACCACAACAGTCTGGTTGTCGAGTGGTTTCAAGGGAGTTCTCCGGTGGGTTTGAGGAGATTGCATCTTCCCCGGTTGCCAATCGCAGAAAAATCCCGGTAAATCGGAAGGATCTTTAAAGGATTTTTACCAATGAGTTCGATTTTGGATCTTGAGATCTTCGTCCGTACCGCCGACTCCGGCAGCATTTCCGCCGCCGCCCGGGCGCTGGAGTTGACACCGGCCGCCGCCAGCATTGCGCTGAAACGCCTGGAAACCCGCCTCGGCATCCGCCTGTTCGCCCGCTCCACGCGCAGCATGCGTCTGACCGAAGAGGGCCGGCGCTATCTGGAAAGCGTGCGCCTGGCACTGGCCACATTGGCCGAGGGCGAACAGGCGCTGAAGCAACAGACCGAAGGCCTGAGCGGCGTGTTGCAACTGGCGGCGCCGTCGGACTTCGGGCGCAACGTGTTGCTGCCGTGGCTGGACGGTTTCAAGCGCGAGCACCCGCACATTCAACTGCAATTGCTGCTCAACGACCGGCATGCGGATCTGTTTCGCGAGACGGTGGATGTGGCGCTGCGCTTTGGCGTGCCGAGTGATTCGACGCTGGTGGCGTTGCCGATTCTGCCTGAGCATCGCCGCGTGGCCTGCGCCAGTCATGCGTATCTGGAACGCCACGGTACACCGCAAAATCCTGCCGAATTGAGCGAGCACAGCGCCCTGCTCTACCTGCGCAACGGCCGGCCCTATAACACCTGGCGCTTCCATCGCGAGGACGAAACGGTCGAGGTCGAAGTGCGCGGCGACTACCTCAGCGACGACGGCGAAGTCGCCCGCCGCTGGGCGCTTGCCGGGCACGGGATCGCCTACAAGGCCTGGCTCGACGTGGCCGAAGACGTGCGTGCCGGGCGGCTGCTGACGCTATTCGATGACTGGCTGGGCGAGAGCGTGCCGTTCAATCTGCTGTGCCCGCACCGGGTGCAGGTGTCGGAACGGGTCAAGGTGTTGCAGGCGTTTTTGCGCGAGCGTTGCGAGGCGTTGCGGCGATAAATTCACTTTGCCGCGCCGGGCGCTTCTGGTATTTGATGGAAGCTTTCCCACCGACAAAAGGATTTCGGCATGAGCTATCGCACACTGGGTCACTCGGGGTTGCAGGTGTCCACCCTCACTCTCGGCACGATGATGTTCGGCGAGCAGACCAGCGCAGAAGACTCGCTGCGCATCATCGACAAGGCCTGGGATCAGGGCATCAACTTCATCGACACCGCCGACGTCTATACCAACGGCCGCTCGGAAGAGATCGTCGGCGAAGCCATCGCCCGTCATCGGCATGAATGGGTGCTGGCGACCAAAATCGGTTTCGGCCCGGTGGATGGCGTGCCGAACCGCAGCGGCTTGAGCCGCAAGCACATCTTCAATGGTCTGGAGGCCAGCCTGACCCGGCTCGGCACCGACTACCTCGACATCTATTACCTGCACCGCGAAGACCACAACACCCCGCTGGAAGTGACGATCTCGGCGATTGGCGACCTGATTCGCCAGGGCAAGATCCGTTATTGGGGCCTGTCGAACTATCGCGGTTGGCGGATTGCCGAGGTGATCCGCGTGGCGGACAAACTCGGCGTCGATCGCCCGGTGATCAGCCAGCCGCTGTACAACATCGTCAACCGTCAGGCCGAAACCGAGCAGATCACCGCCGCTCAGACTTACGGCCTCGGCGTCGTGCCTTACAGCCCGCTGGCCCGTGGCGTGCTCAGCGGCAAGTACGCACCGGACGTGACCCCGGACGCCAATAGCCGCGCCGGACGGCAAGACAAGCGGATTCTGGAAACCGAGTGGCGGGTGGAATCGTTGCGCATTGCCCAGCAGATTCAGCAATACACCCAGGAGCGTGGGGTCGGGATTGTCGAGTTTGCGATTGCCTGGGTGTTGAACAACGGCGCAGTGACGTCGGCGATTGTCGGGCCGCGCACGGAAGAACAGTGGGATGCGTACACCAAGGCGCAGGCGGTGAAGATTACGGCCGAGGATGAGGCGTTTATCGACTCGCTGGTGACGCCGGGGCATGCGTCTACGCCGGGGTTTAATGATGTGAGCCATTTTGTGTCGGGGCGCAAACCGCATCAGGCTTAAGCACCTATGCTTCGACACAGGTTCCCGCTCTCACGGGACCTGTGTCGAATGTTGGAAATATTGATCACTCGGCCAATATTCACCACAAAAACCACGTATCCTGCGCGCCCCGTTTCACCATCACACCCGCGAGGACAGTTTGTCTAAAGGCATTGTTTTATCGGTGACAGCATCGACGCTGTTTGCCGTCATGTATTACTACACCTCGTTGCTCACCCCGTTGAGCGGCGTGGAAATCTTCGGTTGGCGGATGCTGCTGACCGTGCCCTGCATGACCGTGTTCATGTTGTTGTCCGGCGAATGGCGGCGGGTGCTGGAGCTGCTGCGTCGGATTCCTGCGCTACCGAAGTTGATCGGTGGCTTGGTCGTTTCGTCAGCGCTGCTCGGCGTGCAGTTGTGGTTGTTCATGTGGGCGCCGCTTAATGGCTACAGCCTCGACGTGTCGCTGGGCTACTTCCTGTTGCCGCTGGCCATGGTGCTGACCGGACGCATCGCTTATGGCGAAAGCCTGTCGTACCTGCAAAAAGTCGCGGTGTTTTTTGCCAGCCTCGGGGTGTTGAACGAGTTGTATCAGGTCGGCGGGTTTTCCTGGGCGACGCTGGTGGTGGTCGTCGGTTACCCGTTGTATTTCGTGCTGCGCAAATACCTCAAGACCGACAACCTCGGCGGTTTGTGGGTCGACATGACGCTGATGCTGCCGGTGGCGTACTGGTTTGTGCGCGGCGGCGAACAGGGTTTCGGCGTGTTCGATCAGTACCCGGCGCTGACGTGGCTGATTCCGCTGCTCGGCCTGATCAGTGCGTCGGCGCTGGTGGTCTACATCATTGCCAGCCGCTTGCTGCCGTTCAGCCTGTTCGGTTTGTTGAGTTACGTGGAACCGGTGTTGCTGCTCGGTGTGGCGCTGCTGCTCGGCGAGAGCATCAAACCCGGTGAATGGCTGACCTACATCCCGATCTGGCTCGCCGTGGTGGTGCTGGTGTTCGAAGGCTTCAAGCATTTGATGCGCCAACGGCGCCCTTAAGACGCGCAATAAAAAGCCCGGCCTGCATTTCTGCAGGCCGGGCTTTTTTACATCTGATGCGGATTACTCGGTAGCGAGAACGCCACGACGCACCTGGTCACGTTCGATCGATTCGAACAGTGCCTTGAAGTTGCCCTCGCCGAAACCATCGTCGCCTTTGCGCTGGATGAATTCGAAGAACACCGGCCCCATCAGGGTTTCCGAGAATATCTGCAGCAGCAGACGCTTGTCTTCCTTGTCCGATGCGCCATCGAGCAGGATGCCGCGCGATTGCAGTTGATCCACCGGCTCGCCGTGGTTCGGCAGGCGGCCTTCGAGCATTTCGTAGTAGGTGTCCGGCGGCGCGGTCATGAAGCGCATGCCGATCTTCTTCAGCTGATCCCAGGTCTTGACCAGGTCGTCAGTGAGGAACGCCACGTGCTGGATGCCTTCGCCATTGAACTGCATCAGGAACTCTTCGATCTGCCCGGCGCCCTTCGACGATTCTTCGTTGAGCGGGATGCGGATCATGCCGTCCGGCGCGGTCATCGCTTTCGAGGTGAGGCCGGTGTATTCGCCCTTGATGTCGAAGTAACGGATTTCGCGGAAGTTGAACAGCTTCTCGTAGAAGTTAGCCCAGTAGGCCATGCGACCGCGATACACGTTGTGGGTCAGGTGGTCGATGATCTTCAGGCCGGCACCGACCGGGTTGCGGTCAACGCCTTCGAGGAACACGAAGTCGATGTCATAGATCGAGCTGCCTTCGCCGAAACGGTCGATCAGGTAAAGCGGCGCGCCGCCAATGCCTTTGATCGCCGGCAGGTTCAGTTCCATCGGACCGGTTTCGATGTGGATTGGCTGGGCACCGAGCTCCAATGCGCGTTTGTAAGCCTTCTGCGAATCCTTGACCCGGAACGCCATGCCGCATACCGACGGCCCGTGCTCGGCCGCGAAGTAGGAAGCAACGCTGTGGGGTTCGTTGTTGAGGATCAGGTTGATCGCGCCCTGGCGATAGAGGTGCACGTTCTTGGAACGGTGGGTCGCGACCTTGGTGAAGCCCATGATCTCGAAGATCGGCTCCAGGGTGCCAGGTGTGGGCGATGCGAACTCGATGAACTCGAAGCCCATCAGGCCCATTGGGTTTTCGTATAAATCTGCCATGGTTGGCGCCTCATCATTCTTATCAATTAACCAGAGTTATTTGTCAGTAATGCTGAGACCGATGGGTGGCGCACAGGAGATGCCACGCACACTGCGGGCGAGGAAGTCACCGTAGATCAGTTGAAACCCGAATATCTTCATTGTCGACCCAAGGCTCTTGCGGGCGAGGCTTCTGCTGCCAGAAGACGATTATTATTGTATGCGTAACCCGATTCTACACAGCGTAAATAGGGTTGTCTGCCCTCTCTATAAAATCCGCTTTTTTCGGCCCGCTGCAAGGGGTTTGTTGCACAGCCAGATGCCCGCCAGAAAGTTCCGCGCCTATTCAACGCCGCCCGGCAGAGCCCGAACATTCGCTATCGCTACGCGCAGTTGCTCACACCCTCGATGCCGTTGGCCGGGGCGATGCGATGACCGTGGTAGCCTAAGGTTCGTTGCCTTCCGACCCAGACCCGCGCTATGTCAAGCGACTGCTATCCCCTGCGGTCACTCGACAGGTCGGACTGGCGGTACTGGATCAGCGCCAGGCATCGCCCGCCACGCTGGCATTCATTCAACTGGCAACACGGCTGGATTACCGTTGAGCAGCGCAGGCGTCATTGGCCATCTATCATGGGCTCAGACCCTGGGCTTTGCGCGCACGCTTCGCCTGCCATCTAGAGCCCCACTCCATTGCGACAGGATGCGCCCATGCCACTGACTGTCAGGCCCCGCCGCAAGCGCAGCACCCGGATAATAATGACTTTGCTGTGCGGCTTGCTGCCGATCGCACTCGGCAGTGTGATTCTTTATATGCAGGCCGGACGCGCCCTTCAGCAGAGTTCGCAACACACCGCCGATGAAGCCCTGCGTCAGTTCGAATTGATGCTGGACAACACCGCCCAAGCCGCCCGCGAACTGTTGCCTTTGGCCGGCCAGACCTGCGAGACCGTCAAGCTGGCTTTACGCGAACAAGTCACCCGGCGCCCGTTCGTGCGCTCGACCAATCTGGTGTGGGACGACAATCTCTATTGCAGTTCGCTGTTCGGTGACTTCAAGGAGGCCGTGAATCCGGGCGATTACGCCCAGGGCAAATTGTGGCTCATGAACGGCAACCCGGTCACGCCTGACACCGCGCTGCTGGTCTATCGCCTGAGCGAAGGCCGCGGCGGCGCGCTCACCACGCTGGACGGCTATCACCTGAGCAACATCCTGCGTCTGATCGGCCGACACACACTGTTGCTCCTGCAAGTCGGCAACAACTGGCTCAGCGCCGACGGCAAAGTGCATCAAGGCGCCCTGCCCGCGCTGCCGGTTGCACAAAGTACCTTGCACTCATCGCACTATGCGTTCTCGGTAACAGCCGCTTTTGCGCCAGGAGAAACCTGGCGTTACATGAAAGAAGAGTATCCGCCATTGTTCAGCCTGCTGATGTTCTTTGGTGCGGTATCGGGGGTGATCGGCTACACCCTGCAGAAGCGCTCGACGTCGCCCAGTCACGAGATGCGTCGGGCATTGGAGGCAGGAGAATTCATTCCGTACTTTCAACCGGTGGTGCACGGTGACAGTAAACGGTGGTCGGGCGCGGAAGTGCTGATGCGCTGGAACCATCCCAAGGAAGGCTTGGTGCGTCCGGATCTGTTCATACCGTTTGCCGAACACTCCGGGCTGATCGTACCGATGACCCGCGCCTTGATGCAGCAGACCGCGGCCATACTGGGGCCGTTGTCACCAACCTTCGAGGCGCCCTTCCACATCGGCATCAACATTACCGCCAGCCACTGCCGCGATCTTGAGCTGGTTGAGGATTGCCGTGAATTTTTGTCAGCCTTTCGGCCCGGCAGCATCACTCTGGTCCTGGAATTGACCGAACGCGAACTGATCGAGCCGTCCGACATTACCCATCAACTGTTCGCGCAGCTGCGTGCAATGGGCGTGAAGATCGCGATCGACGACTTTGGCACCGGCCATTCAAGTCTTGGCTACTTGAGAACATTCAATGTCGACTTCCTCAAAATCGACCAGACATTCGTCGCCATGATCGATAAAGATGCCCTGTCCCGGCACATTCTGGACACCATCATTGAGCTCTCGACCAAGCTGGATTTGGGCATTGTGGCCGAAGGTGTGGAGACGCAAGCCCAGTGTGATTATCTGGCCGCCCACCATGTCAACTTTTTGCAGGGCTACCTTTTCGGCAAACCGATGCCGGCTGCAGACTTCATCGAAGCATTAACTCATCATTAACTTCTCTGGATAAATCCTGACTCGCCGACAGTCCGCACCAAATTGATACAAAACAGCCTTGTTGTTACATGAAGAAAAAGTCAGGATTTACTCTTGCCGCATTAACTACTACAATTTTTCTTACCTGTTGCAAGATGGGCAGGTGAGCCATTATCACCGAGTCGCTTCGAGGCTCTTGGCTTATAGCTTTGTTTGCGGTTGGTATCAGCCAAACACACTATTGGAGTAAAGATATTGTCCAGACTCGCTGAATTTCGTGCAGCTGAAAAGGCCCTTCAAGAACAGCTCAAGCAGCTGGAATCGCTGAAGAACGATGCCGGGCTCAAGAAAGAAATCGAATTCGAAGAAAAGCTCCAGGGGCTGATGAAAACCTACGGCAAAGGCCTGAAAGACATCATCGCCATTCTCGATCCGAACCCGGCGAAATCCGGTCTGCAACTGACCGCCGCACCTAAAACCCGCCGCGCTCGCGTGGTCAAGGTCTATCAGAATCCACACACCGGCGAGCTGATCGAGACCAAAGGTGGCAATCACCGCGGCCTGAAGGCCTGGAAGGAACAATACGGTGCAGCCACCGTTGACTCCTGGTTGCGCGGTTAATCCCTTGCAAACATGAAAGCCCTGCATATGCAGGGCTTTTTTTCGGACAATATTTAACAAATGCAACGATTTTTCTGGCGGGCAAGTTGAGTTTCAAATCGCTCTCGCGCTGAAACTATGCTTCCGAATGTTGCCCCGTTAGCCGGAGATTAACTTTATGTTTAATCAGTTCCGGTATCTAACACCAGACTGACCCCGAACAGACGACTAGAATTTCAAGCTGTTTCGCGCAGCCACTATGTCGTCGCCGCTGGCCTTATAAACCTCCGCCTGCCCTGCATACGAAAGTACATAGGCTTTATCCGCCTCGACCGCTGCAACCAATGTTTGCGACAACACATGACGGCCGTTTTCAGTCACCGTACAAGTGGTCTCAAGCGCTGTCAGCGAGCCCAGCGTACTCGCGTGAACCTTGTTGCAGACACTCTGATAACCGCTCTGGAAAAAGTCTTTCTGCACCGACTTGCGCATCTCAAGCAATACGCCTTGCAAGTTGACCTGATGACCACTTTCCACGCGGGTCATCGTCAACTCCATCACCATGACCTGATTGCCATTGGCGTCAGTCTTCACCGCGCGTTGACGGGAGACTTGCGGGGAGGTTTCGGGTAACGCCTCGACTTCCCAGCCGGCGGGCCAGGTGATGCTCGGCGCCTCGGCAAAGGCCGGGAGCGCCAGCAGAGAAAAACCCAGGAAAACGAACAGCGATTTGAACGGTCGGATCATTACCAGAGGCACTCGCGGATTGAGCCGTAAAGTCTGAGGCCCGCCCGCTCGCAGGGCAAGCCCGCGCTTTCGGTTTGGCGATGCTGCCAGGCATGCGTATCATTGCGCCCATTCACTCGCCCCAATTTTTTACGGAGGGCCCATGAGCCTGCAAGAACTGAACACCTTCCCTGGCGTCACCGCCACCCCGGACAGCGCAACCCGCCACTTCGTGTTCAATCACACCATGCTGCGCGTCAAAGACATCACCAAGTCGCTGGATTTCTACACCCGCGTACTGGGTTTCTCGCTGGTAGAGAAGCGTGATTTCCCGGAAGCGGAATTCAGCCTGTACTTCCTCGCCCTGGTCGACAAATCGCAGATTCCGGCCGACGCCGCCGCCCGCACCGAGTGGATGAAGTCGATTCCCGGCATTCTGGAACTGACCCACAACCACGGCACCGAGAACGACGCTGATTTCGCCTACCACAACGGCAACACCGACCCGCGCGGTTTCGGCCACATCTGCATCTCGGTACCGGACATCGTCGCTGCCTGCGCGCGCTTTGAAGAACTTGGCTGCGATTTCCAGAAGCGCCTGACCGATGGCCGCATGAAGAGCTTGGCGTTCATCAAGGATCCGGATGGCTACTGGGTCGAGATCATCCAGCCGGCGCCGCTGTAAAGCTGAACCTGGGTAGAAAGCACCCCCGCAAAGAAAAAACCCCATCATCGCTGATGGGGTTTTTCTTTTTCAGGCCCGGGATTTACGCCGGAGCCGACGTGCGAATCAGGTGATCGAAAGCGCTGAGGGAAGCCTTGGCGCCCTCGCCTACTGCAATCACGATCTGCTTGTACGGCACAGTGGTCACGTCACCGGCGGCGAAGATGCCGGGGATCGAGGTTTCACCGCGGTTGTCGACGATGATCTCGCCGCGCGGCGACAGCTCGATGGTGCCTTTGAGCCAGTCGGTGTTGGGCAGCAGACCGATCTGCACGAAGATCCCTTCCAGCTCGACAGTGCGCAGCTCGTCAGTATTGCGATCCTTGTAGCGCAGACCGTTGACCTTCTGACCATCGCCGGTGACTTCAGTGGTCAGCGCACTGGTGATCACGGTGACGTTCGGCAGGCTGTGCAGCTTGCGTTGCAATACGGCGTCGGCGCGCAGCTGTACGTCAAATTCCAGCAAAGTGACGTGGGATACAATACCGGCCAGGTCAATGGCCGCTTCGACGCCGGAGTTACCGCCGCCAATCACCGCCACGCGCTTGCCTTTGAACAGCGGCCCGTCGCAGTGCGGGCAGTACGCCACGCCTTTGTTGCGGTATTCCTGCTCGCCCGGCACGTTCATTTCACGCCACCGCGCACCGGTCGCCAGAATCACGCTCTTGGCCTTTAGGGTCGCGCCGCTCGCGAAGTGGACTTCATGCAGCTCGCCATTCTTGCCCGGGATCAGCTTGTCGGCGCGCTGCAGGTTCATGATGTCGACGTCGTACTGCTTGACGTGTTCTTCCAGCGCGGTCGCCAGTTTCGGGCCTTCGGTTTCCTGCACGGAAATGAAGTTTTCGATGGCCATGGTGTCCAGCACCTGACCGCCGAAGCGCTCGGCCGCCACACCGGTGCGAATGCCTTTACGTGCGGCATAGATCGCCGCCGAAGCACCGGCCGGGCCACCGCCAACCACCAGCACATCAAAGGCTTGCTTGGCGCTGATTTTCTCCGCCTGACGCTCGATGGCGCCAGTGTCGAGTTTGGCGAGGATTTCTTCCAGGCCCATACGGCCCTGGCCGAAGTTTTCGCCGTTCAGGTAAATGCTCGGCACAGCCATGATCTTGCGATCGTTGACTTCGTCCTGGAACAGCGCGCCGTCGATGGCGACGTGGCGGATATTCGGGTTCAGCACGGCCATCAGGTTCAATGCCTGAACAACGTCCGGGCAGTTCTGGCAGGACAGCGAGAAGTACGTCTCGAAGTTGAACTCGCCCTTGAGCGAGCGGATCTGTTCGATCACTTCGACACTGGCCTTCGAAGGATGGCCGCCGACTTGCAGCAGGGCCAGCACCAGCGAAGTGAATTCATGGCCCATCGGGATGCCGGCGAAACGCAGGCTGATGTCGGCACCGGGGCGGTTGATCGAGAACGACGGTTTGCGTGCATCGTCGCCACTGTCGATCAAGGTAATTTGGTGCGAAAGACTGGCAACGTCTTTCAGCAGGTCGAGCATTTCACGGGATTTCGCACCGTCGTCGAGTGATGCAACGATCTCGATCGGCTGGGTGACCCGTTCCAGGTACGATTTCAACTGGGCTTTAAGATTGGCGTCCAACATACGGGCGATCTCCTGACTTTATTTGAGGCGAAAAAAAGCCCGAGCGAATCTCGCCCGGGCTTTTCTATTGGGCGGTGCAGCTTACTTGAGTAGGTGCGGAGTCCCGCCCTGCATTGCGTGTGTCACAGACTTAGATCTTGCCGACCAGGTCCAGGGACGGAGCCAGTGTGGCCTCGCCTTCTTTCCATTTGGCCGGGCAAACTTCGCCTGGGTGAGCAGCGACGTACTGAGCAGCCTTGATTTTGCGCAGCAGCTCGGAAGCGTCACGGCCAACGCCGCCATCGTTCAGTTCAACGATTTTGATCTGACCTTCAGGGTTGATCACGAAGGTGCCACGATCTGCCAGACCTGCTTCTTCGATCAACACGTCGAAGTTGCGGGAGATGACCTGGGTCGGGTCGCCAATCATGGTGTACTGGATTTTGCCGATGGCTGGCGAAGTGTTGTGCCAGGCAGCGTGGGCAAAGTGGGTGTCGGTCGAAACGCTGTAGATCTCTACGCCCAGTTTCTGGAAGGCGGCGTAGTTGTCAGCCAGGTCTTCGAGTTCGGTTGGGCAAACGAAAGTGAAGTCGGCCGGGTAGAAAAACACTACGGACCATTTGCCTTTCAGGTCAGCGTCCGAGACTTGTACGAAGTCGCCGTTTTTGAACGCGGTAGCTTTGAACGGTTTTACTTGGCTGTTGATGATAGGCATTGATGACTCTCCGTCAGGGTTGTGAATTCGATGGGTGAATCCTACCCAGTCACTCGACGGATGGCTCATTGGCAAACCTGATGCTGCTGATTTGTTTTCGCTATTAGTTGAAGGTATTAATAGAAGAAAACGATATCGGCGACAGCGGCTTATCCGTAATCCGGGCCATCCCGTGAAAGGGGCTCGCTTCAACATAGCGCATGGCGGACTTCATATCCTTCCAGCCCACGTAACTCATCAATGATTTAAGATCCCAGCCGCTTTGATGGGCCCATGTTGCGAAGCCGCGACGCAGGGAGTGGCTGGTGTAGCGCTCAGCGGAGATCCCGGCCCGCTCCAGGGCCTGACGCAGCAACGGAATCACGCTGTTGGCGTGCAACCCCTCTTCGCTCAGGTTGCCCCAGCGGTCGACGGCGCGAAACACCGATCCTCGCACCAGTGCTGCCTCGGTGATCCAATCGATATATGCCTGCACCGGGCACAACTTCAGCAGCGCCGGGGCCTGATAGGTCTGCCCGAGGTTTTCTCGATCGCCTTTGCTGCGCGGCAGGTACAAGGTGATGCCACTGCCGGCGTGCGCCTGCACATGCTCGATCTGCACCCGACACAGTTCATCACTGCGAAAGCCGCGCCAGAAGCCCAGCAGGATCAACGCCCGGTCGCGGCAGGCTCGGAGCAGCAGCGGCCGGTCCTGTTGTTCCCGGGCGTCTTTCATTTCCTGCTCAAGCCAGGCGACGGTCTGCTCAAGATCGCGCAGTTGGAGTGGCTCGGCCTGTTTTTCCTGCGCGGGATGCAGGGCGCGAATGCCCTTGAACACTTTGCGCACCACCGGCGACTTGGTGGGATCGGCGAAGCCTTGGCTGTTGTGCCACTGCGCCAGTGCCGACAGACGCAACTTCAGCGTGTTGACCGACAGCACGCCCGCATGCGCCACCAGATACCGCGCGACGCTGTCCGCTGTGGCCGGCAGGAACCCTCCCCACCCGGATTCGAAGTGCTCGATGGCCGCGCGATAACTGCGGCGGGTGTTGTCGCGAGTTGCTGCTTGCAAGTAGCGATCGATATCGCTCATGGGCTGATTTTCTCGTGGCGTACTGAGGGTTCGTGCGGAAACGGATTTTATGGGTTTCACATGGGGTAATACCAGTATATCCCGTCCGTTTATCGGCGCTTATTTCACTTTATTTTCAACATGGTACACTGCGTACTTTAGTGGCATGTACCACAGTACGAAATGATAGGAGCAGATATGGCCCGTGGCGGCGTTAACAAAGCAGTAGTCCAGATCGCGCGCGCAGCGATCCTCGCCCGTGGCGAACACCCCAGTATCGATGCAGTACGCATCGAGCTGGGCAATACGGGCTCAAAAACCACGATTCATCGCTATCTAAAAGAACTGGATGATGGCAGCGAGCCAGCGGATCCGTCGGCAGAACCCATCGATGACGAACTGCTGGCGCTCGTCACGCGCCTTGCACAACGCCTGAAAGAACAGGCGCAAGAGCCGATTGATCAGGCACGCGAGCAGTACGAGCAACAGCGTCAGGCACTGGAGGACGAACTGAATCAGCTTCGTCAGGATCATGCGCAACTGGAGAAGAAACACGACATTCAGACTGCCGCGCTAGCCAAGGAATCCGAAGCACTGAGTGATACACGCTCAATGCTGCAGACCGAGCAGACCCGCAACGCCGGGCTGAATCAGGCACTGGCGGATTTTGAATTGCGCCTGCAGGACAAGGACGAGCAGATCCGCTCGCTGGAAGAGAAGCACCTGCACGCCCGCGATGCGCTTGAGCACTATCGCAACGCCATCAAGGAACAGCGCGAGCAGGAGCAAAGCCGTCATGAAAGCCAGGTGCAACAATTGCAGATGGAGTTGCGCCAGGCGCAGCAAAGCGCCCTGGTACGTCAGGACGAGATCACTCAGTTGCACCGCGACAACGAACGTCTGCTGACCGAGAATCGCGGCACCGTACGCGAACTGAGTCTGATGCAGGATCAGCTCAAGCACAGCAATCAGCGTCAGGATCAACTGCTGGAGCAAGCATCTCGAGTCGACAGCGAGCGCACCCTCCTCCAGGAACGCCTGCGCGTGGCTCTGCTGGAAAGCCAGACGCTCAAGCAGAACGTCGACGAGCAGTCGCAGCTCAATCAGTCATTGGAGAAGGAATTGACCAAGGCGCAAAACAGTCTGCGCCTGGCCACCACCGTTGCGGCAGCGCCAGACGCAGCAGAACTGAAAAAGACTTAAGCGCCGACCGGCGTACGCATGGTGACAAATTCTTCGGCCGCCGTCGGGTGTACCCCGATGGTGTCGTCGAAGTCACGCTTGGTGGCGCCAGCCTTCAGTGCAATTGCCAGACCCTGCACGATCTCGCCGGCATCCGGCCCGACCATGTGACAGCCCAGCACCTTGTCGGACTTGCCATCGACCACCAGCTTCATCAGCGTGCGCTCCTGACAGTCAGTCAGGGTCAGCTTCATCGGCCGGAAGCGGCTTTCGTAGATCACGACGTCGTGACCCGCTTCCCGCGCCTCTTCTTCGGTCAAGCCGACGGTGCCGATGTTCGGCAGACTGAACACCGCCGTCGGGATCATCTTGTAATCCACCGGACGGTATTGCTCAGGCTTGAACAGACGTCGCGCCACCGCCATGCCTTCAGCCAGCGCCACTGGCGTCAGCTGCACACGACCGATGACATCGCCCAGCGCCAGGATTGATGGCTCGGTGGTCTGGTATTGCTCATCGACCTTGATGAAGCCTTTGTCGTCGAGCTGCACATCAGTGTTCTCCAACCCCAGGTTGTCCAGCATCGGACGTCGGCCGGTGGCGTAGAACACACAATCCGCTTCCAGTACGCGACCATCCTTGAGAGTCGCCTTCAGGCTGCCATCCGATTGCTTGTCGATGCGGGCAATATCGGCATTGAATTGCAGATCCATACCGCGCTTGGTCAGTTCTTCCTTCAAATGGTTACGCACCGAACCGTCGAAGCCGCGCAGGAACAGATCCCCGCGATACAACAACGTCGTGTTCGCGCCCAGGCCATGGAAAATCCCGGCAAATTCGACGGCAATGTAACCGCCACCGACGACCAGTACACGCTTGGGCAGTTCTTTGAGGAAGAACGCCTGGTTCGAGCTGATTGCATGCTCATGCCCCGGAATCTCGGGGATCTGCGGCCAGCCACCGGTGGCGATCAGAATATTCTTCGCGGTGTATCGCTCACCGTTGACCTCGACTTCGTGCGGACCAACGATTTTCGCGTGAGCCTCATGCAAGGTCACACCGCTGTTGACCAGCAGATTGCGATAAATGCCGTTCAGACGATTGATCTCGCGATCCTTGTTGGCAATCAGCGTGGCCCAATCGAAATCCGCTTCACCCAGACTCCACCCGAAACCCGAAGACTGCTCGAAGTCTTCGGCAAAATGGGCGCCATACACCAACAGTTTTTTCGGTACGCAACCGACGTTGACGCAGGTTCCGCCAAGATAACGGCTCTCGGCCACCGCCACTTTCGCACCGAACCCGGCAGCAAAACGCGCAGCCCGCACACCACCGGAACCGGCACCAATCACATAAAGGTCAAAATCGTAGGCCATTTCTATCTCCTCGGCAGGCGATCAGCATACCCGTCGTCGCCCGTTGGGCAAGCACTCCTGCCGATATAGGGGCGGAAAATGAAAAAGCCACCCGAAGGTGGCTTTTTCGTGCAAGCAGATAAGGCGCTATCAGTAAGCCTTGCCAGTCTTGTAGAAGTTCTCGAAGCAGAAGTTGGTCGCCTCGATGTAGCCTTCAGCACCACCGCAGTCGAAACGCTTGCCCTTGAACTTGTAGGCCATCACGCAGCCGTTCTGGGCTTGTTTCATCAAGGCGTCGGTGATCTGGATTTCACCACCCTTGCCTGGCTCGGTCTGTTCGATCAGGTCGAAGATGTCCGGGGTCAGGATGTAACGGCCGATGATCGCCAGGTTCGACGGCGCGTCTTCCGGCTTTGGCTTCTCGACCATGCTGTGTACGCGGTAGATGTCGTCGCGGATCATTTCGCCAGCGATCACGCCGTACTTGCTGGTTTCTTGCGGGTCGACTTCCTGAATGGCGATGATCGAGCAGCGGAACTGCTTGTACAGCTTGACCATCTGGGTCAGTACGCCGTCGCCATCGAGGTTGACGCACAGGTCGTCCGCCAACACCACGGCGAACGGCTCATCACCGATCAGTGGGCGGCCGGTCAAGATTGCGTGACCCAGGCCTTTCATTTCGGTCTGACGGGTGTAGGAAAAGGAACACTCGTCCAACAGCTTGCGGATGCCGACCAGGTATTTTTCCTTGTCGGTGCCCTTGATCTGGTTTTCCAGCTCATAGCTGATGTCGAAGTGGTCTTCCAGGGCGCGCTTGCCACGGCCGGTCACGATGGAAATTTCGTTCAGGCCAGCATCCAGAGCTTCTTCGACGCCGTACTGGATCAGTGGCTTGTTTACCACCGGCAGCATTTCTTTGGGCATGGCCTTCGTCGCTGGGAGGAAGCGAGTACCGTAACCGGCTGCTGGGAACAAGCATTTCTTGATCATATAAGTCCTTGAAAGGGCTGTGTGTACGAGTTTCGGCGCAGTCTAATCAGGCGGCGTGCACCTTACAATGCCCCGCGCTGGCTAACCGATGTCAACATAGAGAAATAATCTGGCGGATAGTTCAATCCGCATACAGAGGCTGCGCAATCAGCTTAGCCCAAAGATCTCGGTACGCCGCATCGACCTGCGCCCAATTGCCGATTTACCGTTATCATGGGGCCTTTGAACCAGCCAACGAGGCCGCTAGATGTCTGCAGCAAAAATCATCAACGGATACACCGTCGCCAAGGCGAAAGATGGCCAGTGGCATATCACTGCCGCCAACGGCGAAGATGTGTCCGGGCCTTTGCCCACTGAAGCGATGGCGATTGAAGTAGCCGCGGTGCTCGATTACACGCCTGCAGCACCAAAACGTCGCGGCAAGGATCAAGACTGATCGGCGACGACAAACCCCGGCCCTGCCTTCACGCAGGGCTTTTTTTGGGCTGCGCACAAAGAAGTGGCCAAACGCTATAACCTTTTCCTGCCTGCGCTGTCATAGCGTCTAGCCCCCTCCTCCTCGAAGACGACACTGCCATGAAAAAAAGCCATTTCATCAACTGCCTGCCCCTGATTGCGCTCGCAGCCCTGGCCGGCTGCGCTACTTCGCAGACCACCTACCTTAACAACGGCGAACAAGGCTTGAGCATCGACTGCTCCGGTGAAGCCAATTCCTGGGCCAGCTGTTATGAAAAGGCTGATGCGTCCTGTGCCGGGACCGGCTATCGCATCGTCGGCACCGACGGCACACCAGCACCCAAGGAAAGCGACAAGACGCTGGGCGTCGACGTCGGCAACTACAAAAACCGCAGCGTGGTGGTTGTGTGTAAATAGCCTTACATGTGAATTTCGGCGAACTTGATCCCCAACCCGCGCACGACCTCGATCAGGTCGTCGAGCCGGTTGAAGGATTCGACTTCGTCGTTATCGTCGACCAGGAAGTAACTGCGACCGGCGCTTTTCTTGAAAAACACGATCCACTCCCCCGGATTCGCCGGGTTCTGGATCACATGGGTCGCCGCAATGAGCCCTTCCTTGTGTCGCTCCCGCACCTGCTCTCTCTTCATTCACTTCTCCAGAAATGAGAATGCCGCCTCAGCAACGCTGTGACGGCATCAAATGCTGACGGCCGACAGTCTATCAGCCGGAGATGCAGGCCGTGGCGGCTTTGCGCACATCCCAGGGGCGCAGCGGTACATTGGACATCCGCTCATGCAACTTGATACTGCTGCCACCCGAGCGATCCTCGATGTCGAACACCGCAGCCGGGCCTGACCCCAGCTTGCCCGGAACGATCACTCTGACTTCATCCTTGTGCCGCTCCACCTGCAAGGCGCCCCGGCTGCTGGACAGCTTTTCGGCCAGGCACTGAGCATATTCATGGGGTTTCTTGCCGGAAATGACGTTCATGGTCGGCAGGGTTTCATTGATTTCCGAAACGCTTGCGCAACCACCCATTGCCAATGCCAATGGCAGAATCACCACACCCCACTTCATACAAAACCTCCAATAAAGACCTTCCGACAGCATGTATGCCGTTTTTCTCCGAGGCCTGCTGTATTAAACCCACATGAAACGTGAATATCTGTTTTTAATTGTCAAAGCGGCGCCCGACGGCCGGATAATAACCCGTCCGGGCTGATAAACTGCGCCAATCGACAATGCTATCGTTTTGATTTTGTAGAAAAAGCCCTTCTGGAGGCGCCCATGAAATTCATTCACCAGCGCGAGCACCTCAACGAAGACGACATCGTCGTCATTCAATGCTCGCAAACCTGCAATATCCGTTTAATGAACGACGCCAACTTCCGCAGCTTCAAGAATGGCGGCCGCCACACCTATCACGGCGGTGCTTTCGACACGTTCCCGGCCCGCATCACGGCCCCAAGCACCGGTTTCTGGAACATCACCATCGACACCGTCAGCCGCCGGGCGATCAGCGTGACCCGCAAGCCGACGCTGACAAACTCGATCAAGATCATTCGCCGCTCGAGCTCCAAACTCAGCTGAGCGATTCCGCCAACGCAGACAGGTAAGCATCAACGTGGCCCAAACGACCAAATACGTGATCAAGTACAAACTCAACGGTGAGCGCCGCTTCGAGTTCGCCCAACTGGAAAACGGCACGCCGGAAGAAGCCAAGGCAGCACTGGATGCTCTGCACGGCCAGAGCAACGATGTGATCAGCGACATCAGCGTCAGCAAGGCCCTGTAAGAACCGGGTGACAATTCGACCGCAAGCGACGGAGTGTTCCAGCCGGGTGAACGGCTCAGACTGATACCTGAATGTGAGCCAAGGAATCAGCATGTCACCCTCACCCGCCTCCCCGCTCGAAGCGCTCGACTGGATTGCCCTGGAGCAGCAACTGGATCACGACGGTTGCGCCGTCATCCGCACGCTGCTGCGTCCGCAGACCTGCGATCGGTTGAGTGCGCTTTACCCGCACAGCGAACCGTTTCGGTCACAAGTGATCATGTCCCGCCACGGCTTTGGGCGCGGCGAATACAAATACCTGCGCTATCCGCTTCCTCCCGTGGTGGAACGCCTGCGCAGCGCGCTTTACCCACGGCTCGTGCCTCTGGCCAACCGCTGGCATAAGCGAATGGGTCTGCCGGAACGTTTTCCAGAGCGACACAGCGAGTTTCTCGAGCGCTGCCATGCCGCCGGTCAACTGCGGCCTACCCCGCTCTTGCTGCAATACGGTCCGCAGGACTACAACTGTCTGCATCAGGATCTGTACGGTAAACATGTCTTTCCGCTGCAAGTGGCGATTCTTCTGTCAGCACCCGGGGCTGATTTCACCGGTGGCGAGTTCGTCATGACCGAGCAACGTCCGAGAATGCAGTCGCGCCCACTCGTGATGGACCTGAGAAAAGGCGACGCGCTGATCTTTGCCGTCAATCAGCGACCGGTCAAAGGTGTGCGCGGTGACTATCGGGTGACCATGCGCCACGGCGTCAGCCGACTGCACAGCGGAACACGGCATACTCTGGGCATCATTTTCCACGACGCGACCTGACGATCATGCAAACCACCTTCGACCTGTTCGCCGACACAGAATCCGAACAACCTCGGCGCGCCGAACAGATCGGCGAGCAATCCTGGGTTCTGCGCGGTTTTGCCCTGCCGCAAATCGAGCAGCTATTGCCGGCCCTGGAATCGATCATCGCCTGCGCCCCGTTGCGCCACATGATGACGCCCGGGGGCTTCAGCATGTCGGTGGCCACCAGCAGTTGCGGGGCACTGGGCTGGATCACCGATCGAAGCGGCTACCGCTATTCATCCGAAGATCCCGTGAGCCATCAACCCTGGCCAGCGATGCCCGAGGTGTTTCGCGAACTGGCCCAGGCAGCAGCGAAACGCGCCGGATTTGCCGACTTCATGCCGGATTCCTGCCTGATCAATCGTTATGTCCCAGGCGCAAAAATGTCGTTACATCAGGACAAGGACGAAAATGCCTACGAAGCGCCGATCGTTTCGCTGTCGTTGGGCTTGCCGGCAACGTTCCTGTTCGGCGGTTTCGCGCGAGGTGACAGGAGCCAGAAAATCTCGCTGCTGCACGGCGACATGGTGATCTGGGGCGGTGTCGACCGACTGCGCTATCACGGCATCCTGCCGATCAAGCCTGGCCGCCACCCGCGCCTTGGCGAACAGCGTTTCAACCTCACGTTTCGCACCGCTGGATAATCCTGCAAAGTTTGACCGCAAGGGTCGGAGTGTGCCGGCCGGTGGCACTGGTTAACCTGACATTCAACAGGTCAACGGACTCTCCATCATGAAAACGCTTTCCACCTCGCTGAACACTGAAGACGATCCACGCTGGGCCGCTGTCGTGGCACGCGACCCTCGGGCGGACGGCCAGTTTGTCTACGCCGTGAAAACCACCGGCATCTATTGCCGCCCCAGCAGCCTGGCGCGATTGCCGAAACCGCAGAACGTCGAGTTCTTCGACACCGCCGAAGAAGCCGAAGCCGCGGGCTATCGCCCAAGCAGACGAGTGAGCAAGGATCAGACCGAAGTCGCAGCGCAGCACGCCGCTACCGTTGCGGCAGCCTGTCGCCAGATCGAAGCGTCGGACAGCCTGCCGGCGCTCAACGATCTCGCCGAGACCGCCGGCCTGAGTGCCTTCCATTTTCACCGGGTCTTCAAAGCCGCAACGGGGCTTACGCCCAAAGGCTACGCCGCCGCGCATCGCTCGCGCCGGGTTCGCCAGCGTCTGGCGGACGGCGGATCGGTGACCGAGGCGTTGTATGACGCCGGCTTCAATTCCAATAGCCGGTTCTACGAGGCGGCCGATCAGGTGCTGGGCATGAAACCCGGCGACTTCCGGGCCGCCGGCCAGAACAACGACATCCGCTTCGCCGTCGGCCAGTGCTCGCTCGGCGCCATTCTGGTGGCGCAGAGCGAGCGCGGAATCTGCGCGATCCTGCTGGGGGACGATCCGCACCAGTTGGTGTGCGACCTGCAGGACCAGTTTCGCCGGGCCAACCTGATCGGCGCCGATGCGGAGTTCGAACAACTGATCGCGCGCGTCGTCGGGTTCATTGAAACGCCGGCCATAGGGCTGGATTTGCCGCTGGATGTGCGCGGCACGGCGTTTCAGGAACGGGTGTGGCAGGCGCTACGGGAAATACCGGTCGGCAGCACCGCCAGCTACGCAGACATCGCCCTGCGTATAGGCTCGCCAAAAGCCGTACGCGCAGTGGCCCAGGCTTGTGGCGCCAACAGTCTCGCGGTGGCCATTCCGTGCCACCGCGTGGTGCGCAGCGACGGCAATCTGTCGGGCTACCGCTGGGGCGTGGAGCGCAAGCGAGAATTGCTCGAGCGCGAAGACAAAACCCGACAGTGATCAGCGATTCACATCCACCACGACCCGCCCCCGGAGCTGCCCCGCCAGCAACTTCGGTGCCGCGTCGATAGCTTCGCCGAGGCCGATTTCATGGCTGATCAGCGGCAGCAGGGCAAAATCCAGATCCTTCGCCAAGCGATCCCAAGCCTCGATGCGGCGGGCCTTGGGCTGGGTCACGCTGTTGATCCCGGCCAGCGTCACGCCTCGCAAAATGAACGGCGCGACCGAGGCGGGAAAGTCCATGCCCTGCGCCAGACCGCACGCGGCCACGGTGCCTTCGGCCTGGGTGCTGGCGCAGGCATTGGCGAGCGTGTGGCTGCCGACCGAATCGATAACGCCCGCCCAGCGCTCCTTGGCCAGCGGCTTGCCGGGCTCGGACAGGGTGGCGCGATCAATGATTTCGCCAGCGCCCAGTTGTTTCAGGTATTCGTGCTCCGACACCCGACCGGTCGAAGCGACCACGCGGTAGCCCAGCTTGCTCAGCAATGCGATGGCAAAGCTGCCGACGCCACCGTTGGCACCGGTCACCAGCACTTCGCCCTGTTGCGGTGTCACGCCGTTGCGCTCCAGTGCCATGATGCACAGCATCGCCGTATAGCCCGCGGTGCCGATGGCCATGGCTTGCGCGGCGGTGAATGCCTTGGGCAGCGGAATCAGCCAGTCACCGTTCAATCGCGCTTTCTGTGCCAGGCCACCCCAGTGGCTTTCACCGACGCCCCAGCCATTGAGCAGCACCGCGTCGCCAACCTTGTAGTCCGGGTGTGAGCTGACTTCGACGGTGCCCGCCAGATCAATCCCCGGCACCATCGGAAACTTGCGCACCACCGGGCTGCTGCCGGTGATCGCCAGACCGTCCTTGAAGTTCAGCGTGCTGTAAGCGACATCCACTGTCACATCGCCCTCCGGTAACTGCTCGTCGCTGATTTCCTGCAGGTTGGCGCGATAACCGCTGTCGTCTTTATCGATCACAATGCCTTTAAACATGACTGCCTCTTACCGGTGAAATTCAGGATGTCGAGGCACTGGAATAGCACATCGCAACATTTTGCCCCACTCGACCTTTAGCCAATCGGGCCCGAATGCCGACCCGGTGCCAGCTGTAAAAGCTACAAATCTGTGCTGGTCATGGGGTTGGCTTTGCGTTAAAAAAACCAGCAGCTACCGTCCCTGCCCTGTTTTGTCGTCGGAGAAGCTATTCCATGAGCCAATGGCCTGATACCCGCATTCTTGACCTGTTCGGCATCGAACTGCCGATCATCCAGGGCCCCATGGCCGGAGCCACTAACTCATCCATGGTCATCGCGACGTGCAACGCTGGTGGGCTCGGTTCAATGCCAGCCGCGATGCTGACCATCGAGCAACTGCGCGAAGAACTGAAGACCATTCGCCAGGGCACGAACAAACCGTTCAACGTCAACTTCTTCTGCCATCAACCGCCGGCCGCCGATGAGCAAAAGGCACGTGACTGGAAAAACCTGCTGGAACCCTACTATCGCGAACTGGGTGTCGACTTCGATGCACCGACGCCGGTGTCCAACCGCGCGCCGTTCGATGCGGCTGCCTGCGAAGTGCTGGAAGAATTTCGCCCTGAAGTGGTGAGTTTTCACTTCGGCCTGCCGGAAAAAACCTTGCTGGATCGGGTGAAAGCGACCGGCGCGAAAATCATCTCGTCGGCAACCACCGTCGACGAAGCGATCTGGCTGGAGCAAAACGGCTGCGACGCGATCATCGCCATGGGTTACGAGGCCGGCGGCCATCGCGGGATGTTTCTCAGCGACGACCTGAGCAGCCAGGTCGGTACGTTTGCCCTGGTGCCGCAAGTGGTCGACGCCGTGAGTGTGCCGGTGATTGCCGCCGGTGCGATTGCCGATGCGCGCGGCGTGGCGGCAGCGTTCCTGCTCGGTGCTTCGGCGGTTCAGGTCGGCACGGCGTATCTGTTTACTCCGGAAGCGAAAGTCAGTGCGTCGCACCACAAGGCCTTGCGCACCGCCAAGGAAAGCGAAACGGCGGTGACCAATCTGTTTACCGGGCGCCCGGCGCGGGGGATTCTCAATCGGGTGATGCGCGAGCTGGGCCCGATGTCGGACAAGGCTCCTGCCTTTCCGCTGGCGGGTGGGGCCTTGATGCCGCTGCGCGCGAAGGGCGAAGCCGAATTCAGCAACCTATGGGCCGGCCAGGCTTTCACGCTCGGCAAAGACCTCGGCACCGCCGAATTGACCCGGCAACTGGCTGAAGGCGCTCTGGCAAAACTGACCCGGTGATGAACCTGAACGGGTGAGGAGCGTGGCGCCCTCGCCCGGTTTTAATCCAGTGCTTCCCGTTTGACGGCATTTCGCTATATATTTCTATATATAGCGTTTCACCCCCTCGCATCGGCGCAGTCTTCCCATCCAATAACAACTGCCCACTGCACTTGCCACCCACGGAGCCGTTACATGATCAATCGTGCCTCACGTTTTGCCCCTGCCCTGCTCGCGTTATTCGCCATCGGCGCGGCACAGGCCGATGAAGTGCAAGTCGCTGTCGCGGCCAACTTCACCGCACCGATCCAGGCGATTGCCGCCGATTTCGAAAAAGACACCGGGCACAAACTGGTCGCTGCGTATGGCGCCACCGGCCAGTTCTATACCCAGATCAAAAACGGCGCACCGTTCGAAGTGTTCCTCTCGGCCGATGACACCACCCCTGAAAAACTCGAGAAAGAAGGCGACACCGTCAAAGGTTCGCGCTTCACCTACGCCATCGGCACCCTGGCACTGTGGTCGGCCAAGGAAGGTTACGTCGACGCCAAAGGCGACGTCCTGAAGAAAAACCAGTACCAGCACCTGTCCATCGCCAACCCGAAAGCCGCCCCTTATGGTCTGGCCGCCACTCAGGTGCTGGAAAAGCTGAAACTGACCGACGCCACCAAAGCCAAGATCGTCGAAGGTCAGAACATCACCCAGGCCTACCAGTTCGTATCCACCGGCAACGCCGAGCTGGGCTTCGTCGCGCTGTCGCAGATCTACAAGGATGGCAAGGTCAGCAGCGGTTCGGCGTGGATCGTTCCGGCGAGCATGCACGACCCGATCAAGCAAGACGCAGTGATCCTCAACAAAGGCAAAGACAACGCCGCTGCCAAGGCGCTGGTTGATTACCTCAAAGGCCCGAAAGCCGCTGCTGTCATCAAGTCCTACGGTTACCAGCTGTAAATGGCGCTGACGAGTGCCGATTTCGCGGCGATCTGGCTGACCCTGAAACTGGCGTCTCTGACCACCGCGATCCTGCTGGTCGTCGGCACGCCGATCGCCCTGTGGTTGTCACGCAGCCGTTCCTGGCTGCGCGGCCCCATCGGCGCGATTGTTGCGTTGCCGCTGGTGCTGCCACCGACGGTGATCGGTTTCTATCTGTTGCTGGCGCTCGGCCCAAACGGGTTCATTGGCCAGTTCACCCAGTGGCTGGGGCTTGGCACCTTGACCTTCAGCTTCACCGGCCTGGTGATCGGTTCGGTGCTCTATTCCATGCCGTTCGTGGTGCAGCCGTTGCAAAACGCCTTCTCTGCGATCGGCACCCGCCCACTGGAAGTGGCCGCAACCTTGCGCTCCAATCCCTGGGACACCTTTTTCAGCGTAATTCTTCCCCTCGCCCGCCCCGGCTTCATCACTGCAGCAATCCTCGGCTTCGCCCACACCGTCGGCGAATTCGGCGTGGTGCTGATGATCGGCGGGAATATTCCTGACAAGACCCGGGTGGTTTCCGTACAAATCTACGACCACGTCGAAGCCATGGAGTACGCGCAGGCGCACTGGCTGGCCGGGGCGATGCTGGTGTTTTCATTTCTGGTGTTGCTGGCGCTGTATTCCAGCCGCAAGACCCGCGCGGGCTGGAGCTGATCGATGATTGATGCACGTCTGAAACTGGCCTGGCCGCGCTTCAGCCTCGATGTTGACCTGCAACTGCCCGGTCGCGGCGTGACGGCGCTGTTCGGTCAGTCCGGCTCGGGCAAGACCACATGCCTGCGCTGCATCGCCGGGCTCGAACGCGCGCCGCAGGCGCTTATCCGCATCAATGGCGAAGTCTGGCAGGACAGCGAAAAAGGCATTTTCGTGCCGCCGCACAAACGCGCGCTCGGCTATGTGTTTCAGGAAGCCAGCCTGTTTGAGCATCTGTCGGTGCTGGCCAATCTGCAGTTCGGCCTCAAGCGCATTCCCAAGGCGCAGCGCCGGGTCGACATGACCCAAGCCACCGAACTGCTGGGGATCGGCCACTTGCTCGATCGTCACCCGCAAAACTTATCCGGCGGTGAGCGTCAGCGTGTCGGCATCGCCCGCGCGCTGTTGACCAGCCCCCAACTGCTGCTGATGGATGAGCCTTTGGCCGCCCTCGACAGTCAGCGCAAAGGCGAAATCCTGCCCTACCTGCAACGCCTGCACGACGAACTGGAAATCCCCGTCCTGTATGTCAGCCACGCGCAGGACGAAGTGGCCAGGCTCGCCGACCATCTGGTGCTGCTCAGCGACGGCAAAGCGCTGGCCAGCGGCCCGATTGGCGAAACCCTGGCGCGACTCGACCTACCCCTGGCCATGGACAGTAACGCCGGCGTGATCATCGAAGGCCAGGTCAGTGGCTACGATGCCGACTATCAATTGCTCACCCTGCAACTGCCGGACTCGTCACTGAACATTCGCGTGACCCACGCGCCGATGACGACGGGCCAGAGACTGCGTTGCAAGGTACATGCGCGCGACATCAGCCTGACCCTGCAAAACAGCGAATTCAGCAGCATCCTCAATCGCCTGCCGGTCACGGTCGTCAGCGAACAGCCGGCCGATAACGCCGCGCACGTACTCATTCGCCTTGATGCCGGGGGCACACCGCTGCTGGCGCGCATCACTCGCTATTCGCGGGATCAGCTTGGCGTGCATCCGGGCCAGTCATTGTGGGCCCAGATCAAGGCCGTCGCGGTGCTGGCGTAAATCCGCGGGCACGACCGTCATGGCGTGCGGTCAATGGCTTTAACAGCCTGATCTGCCGCGAAGGAAATCCGCCATGCCCGATACTGCGCTCACCGAGGTATTGCCTTCGGATCTGCATTACGTCGATGACACCCAGCCCGGTATTAGCCGAAAAAAACTGCGCGGAAAATTTGCCTATTTCAACCCCGAAGGCCAGCGCATCACCGACTCTGACGAGATCAAACGCATCAACTCGCTGGCCGTTCCGCCCGCCTACACCGACGTATGGATCTGCGCCGACCCGCGCGGCCATCTGCAAGCCACCGGTCGCGACGCTCGTGGACGCAAGCAATATCGCTATCACCCGCGTTGGCGCGAAGTGCGTGATGCGGACAAGTATTCGCGTCTGCGCGAATTCGGTCTTGCGCTGCCCAAATTGCGCAAACAGCTGGAGGCATTGCTGGCCTCGCCCGGTTTCAGCCGCGATAAAGTCATGGCAACGGTCATCACGCTGCTCGACGCCACGCTGATCCGCGTCGGCAACACGCAATACGCGCGGGACAATCGCTCTTACGGCCTGACGACCCTGCGCAGCCGGCATGTCGAGGTCAACGGCAGCGCGATCCTGTTCCAGTTTCGCGGCAAGAGCGGTATCGAGCATCAGATCACGGTGAAGGACCGGCGCCTGGCGCGAATCATCAAGCGCTGCCTTGAGATACCGGGGCAGAACCTGTTTCAGTATCTGGATGAAAACGGCGAGCGGCACACCGTCAGCTCTTCCGACGTCAACGCCTACCTGCAAAACCTGACCGGGGCGGACTTCACCGCCAAGGATTACCGGACCTGGGCCGGCAGCGCTCTGGCGTTGGCGGTTCTGCGGGAGCTGCAATGGGAATCCGAAGCCGAAGCCAAGCGACATGTAGTCGAGATGGTAAAGGGAGTTGCGCGGCAGCTGGGCAACACGCCGGCGGTCTGTCGCAAATGCTACATCCACCCGGCGGTGGTCGAACATTTCATGCTCGGAGCGCTGGCAGAACTGCCTAAACCACGCATCCGCAAAGGCCTGCGCAAGGAAGAAGTCGCGCTGGCGCTGTTCCTTGAACGGATGGTCGAACAGGCTGACGCGACTTGAAGCCTTCGGCTGTCTCGACTAGGCTACGCCCTCCTACCTTTCCAGGACGACCGCAGAAGTGAACAACTAAGCCTTCAAAAATGTAATCGCGACACGCCGTTCATGGCGCTTGTCAGTGTTCACAACATTTTTTGGAGGTGCCGATGACTCACGTCTCGCGTACGCCTGCACTCGTCTCCCTGAACCAGCTGGGTTTTCAGTTCGCCAATGGCGAGACGATTTTCACTGCACTCAATCTGAAATTCGATCACACCCCGACTGCCATCGTCGGGCGCAACGGCGTGGGCAAAAGCGTATTGGCGCGCCTGATTGCCGGACATTGGCGCCCCACCAGTGGCAGCGTAACGCGCGCCGTGGCGACGACCTACGTGGCGCAAACCTTTGTCACGCTACCCGGCGAGACGGTCGCCGAGACCACCGGCAGCGCCGCGATTTTTCAGGCGCTGGAGCGAATGAACCGGGGCTGCGGCTCAGTCGAGGATTTCGACCTCATTGGCGAACAATGGGATCTGGCGGACCGCTTGCGCCGCCTGCTCGATGACGCCGGACTGAGCAACGTCGCCTTTACTGATTTGACCGCGCACCTGAGTGGCGGCCAGCAAGCGCGCGTTGCCCTGATTGGCGCGTTTTTAAGCCGGGCTCCGCTGCTGATTCTCGATGAGCCGACCAACCATCTGGATGCATCGGGACGGCAATGGCTGATGAGTGCACTGGAGCGCTGGCAAACCGGTTTGATCGTCGTCAGCCATGATCGGCAACTGCTCGACCGGATGTCTCGAATCGTCGAGTTGAACGCATCGGGGGCTGTCGAATTCGGCGGCAATTACACGGCATTTCGCGAGCATCAACGGATCCATCAAGCCGCAGCGCGAGCACGTCTTGAACAGGCCAGAAGCGAACGCCAGCGCGAGCGGATTCGACTTCGCCGCGAGCACGACACGATACAGCGTCACGCCGCCAACTCCCGCCGTAACGCCGAGTCCGCCAACATTGCCAGTTTCGAATACGTCGCGATCAAGGGCGCCGCCCGGGAAATCATGGGACGTGTCCGTCAGGGACATCAGGACCGCAAGTCCGAGCTGGATGCCCAAGTGCGCGACGCTTACGCCAAGGTGCAACCCGAGGACAGCGTGCTGATTAACTTGCCCGGGAGCGCCGTGCCCAACAACCGTCAGATCTGCACGCTGATTGAGGCCCGATTGCCGTGGCTGCCGGGCGATGCCCTCAATCTTGCGATCCACGGCCCGATGCGGATCGCTGTCAGCGGCCCAAACGGCTGCGGCAAATCAACCTTGCTGAAGGTGCTTGCCGGGGAACTGGCACCCTTGGAGGGAATCGCCACAACACATGTGCCCTTCGCATTCCTGGATCAGCAATTGGCGCAACTGGACGATCAGCGCTCCATCACCGAGCAGCTGATGACGCAGGGAGCTGCGCTGAGCGAGGGCACCCTGCGCAGCTATCTCGCCCACTTGCAACTGGATGCGAACCGCGCCACTGGGCCCTGCGCCTCATTGAGCGGTGGAGAACGCTTGAAGGCCGCATTGGCGCTGGCCTTGTGGCGAACGGATCCTGCGCAGTTATTGTTGCTGGATGAGCCGACCAATCATCTGGATCTGCCTTCGGTGGAAGCATTCGAACGAGCGTTGCAGACTTTTCCAGGCACCATTGTCGCCGTTTCCCATGATCAGGATTTCCTTGAGGCGTTGAATCCAACTCATCACTTGCGCTGGCACCGATCAGCCTGGCAACTGTACCCGACGAACTGACTTGCCTATTTTTTGCACGATTGGTCAGGGCTTCTATAGTTGATCTGATACGAATCAGCCGCGGTGAAGCCATGGAAGACATATTCGTCGTGAAGCGCTGCAACAAGATTGTCATCCACGGCCGGCGCGCCGGAGAAAGCCTCCATGAACCCGCCGAAGCCTTGGGCTGGTATCGCATCTGCGATACGCGAACAGGCGGTTTCATCGGCGATGGCTACGATCAGGAAGAAGACGCCCGCAAGGAATGCCATCGGCTCAACGCAGCGAGTTCGCGAGTGACCGCCCCCGAGTCGTCGGGCTGATAGCTGTCATTTACGGGTCTATACTCAAACCAGCTGAAGGAGCAGCGCCCCCAACGGCAGAAGGCTCGTGCTTGGCGGGCTTTTTGCTGGCACCGAGCGGATTTAATGAACGGAGGTGTTCCATGTCCGAAAAAGAGTCCATCACCACTCTCCTGACCTTGCTCGAGGCTCGGGAGGCGCGTCTCGCGGCAGCCTGCAAAGAGATCGCCGACTGGGTCGATCATCAAGGCGGACACCCGACCGCTCTGCGCATCCGCGACCGGCTGAACGATATCGACAAGGATACTCCGCTGATTCGAAGCACCCTGTCATCGCTCAAACCGATCGACCGGCCGCTGCCACGCTTCAGATAGTTCGTCGATTCGGCTGGCGCATGAAAGAACGCCCCTGGTCGTGAAAGGTCAAAACCTTTACACGTCACCAAGGAGACGTCTCATGGTCATTCATTTCAAAGTCGACGGGCATCTGGCTTGCGGGCACAAGGGCGCCAACCTCTCCTCCAGCAGCGAACTCAATCGAGTGAAATGCCGTAGTTGCCGCAATACCGATGCCTATAAGGATGCGCGGAAAAACCAGCGCAACGCGGCGCGGCGCGCGGCGCGCCATTCCAGGGTTGCCCACACGGCGTCTGACTGGCGCTCGGAGTGGATCGAGCGGTTGACTGCAATGGCTGGACTTCAGCGTTTACCTAGAGGGTTTAGCGGGCAGGCGTTTGTCTGAGCACAAAAAAGGGCCTGCATGAGGTATGTCATGCAAGCCCTTGATATTCATGGTGCCCGAAGCCGGAATCGAACCGGCACGCCCTTACGAGCGGGGGATTTTAAGTCCCATGCGTCTACCAGTTTCGCCATTCGGGCGGTAGCGCGGTGTTGCTTTGCTCTGATGACGATTCACAGTCCTGACAGGAACTGCACGTCGGCGGCAGAGGGGGAAATATATACATCACTTCCCGGTGAAGCAAGTTTGCAGTTGCCGTTTCAAAGACTAAATCCTTCAGAGCAATGCAAATAAAAAAGCTCCGTAAATCATGGATCTACGGAGCTTGTTTATAGTGGAGGCCGAGGTCGGAATCGAACCGGCGTAGGCGGATTTGCAATCCGCTGCATAACCATTTTGCTACTCGGCCTCAAAACATTTGCTGTCAGTAGCGCAACAACAAACGTTGTACAAATTGGAGCGGGAAACGAGACTCGAACTCGCGACCCCGACCTTGGCAAGGTCGTGCTCTACCAACTGAGCTATTCCCGCTTGGTGTGGCGCATTCTATAGATTCCAGATGCCCCGTCAACCCTTTGATTCAAAAAAGTTTTATTTCTTTTCAACATCGGTCTTCAGATGTGGCCAGGCAGCGCGAAGGTACTGAACCATCGACCACAGGGTCAGGCCTGCCGACACCATCAGCAATGCATAACCAACGAAAACCCAGAAACTGAAAACCTTTGGGTTGGCCAGCAGGATAACCAGTGCGAGCATTTGCGCAGCGGTTTTCCACTTGCCCAGATTCGACACGGCTACATGAGCCCGGGCACCCAGTTCGGCCATCCACTCACGCAGCGCCGAGACAACGATCTCGCGACCGATGATGACAGCGGCCGGCAGAGTGAGCCAAAGGTTGCCATGTTCTTGCACCAGCAACACCAGGGCAACAGCCACCATCAGTTTGTCAGCAACAGGATCGAGAAACGCACCAAACGGCGTGCTTTGCTCCAGACGTCGCGCCAGATAGCCATCCAGCCAGTCCGTTGCCGCCGCAAAGGCGAATACCGAACTTGAGGCCATATAGCTCCATTGGTAAGGCAGGTAGAACAGCAGAATGAAGATCGGGATAAGCAGGACGCGGAGAACGGTAATCAGATTAGGGATATTCATCGGCACAACTGGCTACGAGGTGAATGGGCATTCTACTCACTATGCAGGTTTGCATAAATCGACTCTGCTAGCTTTTTGCTGATCCCCGGTGCTTTGGCGATCTCTTCGATGCTTGCACGAGACAGCTCCTGCAATCCACCAAAATGTTTCAACAAGTCCCGACGCCGGGTTGGCCCAACGCCCGCTACACCCTCCAGCGTTGACGTACGGCGGGTCTTGCCGCGCCGTGCACGGTGGCCGGTGATTGCAAAGCGGTGGGCCTCGTCGCGAATCTGCTGAATCAGATGGAGCGCCGGCGAATCACCCCGCAAGGTGAACTCGTTTGCTGCATCATTCAGATACAAAGTCTCGAATCCCGCCTTGCGGGTAGCCCCCTTGGCGACCCCCAGCAGGATCAGATCCGGAACAGCCAGTTCGTTGAGCACATCACGCGCCATCGACAATTGCCCCTTGCCGCCGTCCACCAGCAGAATATCCGGCAACTTGCCCTCACCTTCCTTCAGCTTGCTGAAACGTCGGGTCAGGGCCTGATGCATGGCGGCGTAATCGTCGCCGGCCGTCACGCCTTCGATGTTGTAGCGGCGATAATCCGACTTGATCGCCCCTTCAGGGCCGAATACCACGCAGGACGCAACTGTGGCTTCACCGCTGGAGTGGCTGATGTCATAGCATTCCAGCCGTTGCGGTGGCTCGTCGAGGTTCAACACTTCTGCCAACGCTTCGAAACGTGCGGCAACGTGCTGACGATTGGCCAGCCGCGCACCCAGTGCCTGTTCGGCATTGGTCACGGCCAGTTGCTGCCAGCGCGCCCGGGTGCCACGCACCCGATGACTGATGCTCAACTCACGTCCGCGCAGCGCCTGAATGGCCTCGATCAGTGCAGGAAAGTCGTCATGCACGACGTTGACGATCAGCTCGCTCGGCAAGTCGCGTTCCGGGCTGCTGATGAAGTATTGCCCCAGAAACGCCGCCATGACTTCGGCAACGTCCTCTTCGATCCCGACCTGGGGGAAGAAATTCTTGCTGCCAAGCACCCGCCCTCCCCGCACGCTGATCAGATGAACACAGGCACCGCCAGGATTGACGAACGCGGCGATCACATCAATGTCGCCCGTTCCGCCTTCCATGCTTTGTTGATCCTGCACCCGGCGTAGTAGCGCAATCTGGTCGCGCAGTTCGGCGGCACGCTCGAACTCGAGATTGATCGCAGCCTCTTCCATCGCCGTCGACAACTCATTGGTCAATGCGTGGCTGCGCCCTTCGAGGAACATTACCGAGTGACGCACGTCCTCGGCGTAAACCTCAGGCTCGACGAGTCCGACACAAGGCGCCTTGCAACGCTTGATCTGATATTGCAGGCACGGACGGGTCCGGTTCTTGTAGTAACTGTCCTCGCACTGACGCACGAAAAAAGTCTTCTGCAAAAGGCTGAGGCTTTCGCGAATAGCCCCGGCACTCGGATAGGGACCGAAATACTTGCCCTTGGCCTTCTTGGCCCCGCGATGAATGCTCAGGCGCGGAAATTGCCCGTCAGACAAAAAGACATAGGGATAGGATTTGTCGTCGCGCAGCAGGATGTTGTAAGGCGGCCGCCACTCCTTGATCAGGGTTTGCTCAAGCAGCAACGCCTCTGTCTCGTTGGACGTGATGGTGGTTTCGACCTGGGCGATGCGCCCGACCAGTGCTGCGGTTTTCGGCGCAAGGCCGGTCTTGCGGAAGTAGCTGGCCAGACGTTTTTTGAGGTTCTTCGCCTTGCCGACATACAGCAGACGCGCATCGCTGTCGAACATGCGATACACGCCGGGACGCCCGCTGACGGTTGACAGAAAGGCGCCTGAATCGAAGGTTTCAGTCATGATCAGAGGCTGGCATCAACCATGCCGTGACGAACTGCCAGAAGCGTCAGCTCGACATCGCTGCTGATCGAGAGCTTCTCGAAAATGCGGTAACGGTAGGTATTCACGGTTTTCGGCGACAGGCATAACTTGTCGGAAATGATCTGAACCTTCTGACAGCCGACAATCATCAGCGCAATCTGGATTTCCCGCTCGGACAACGCATCGAATGGTGAATCGTTGGTCGGCTGAAAGGATTTTATGGCGAGTTGCTGGGCAATTTGCGGACTGATATAGCGCTGGCCGGCAAACACCAGGCGTATGGCCTGAACCATTTCCGGCAGTCCGGCGCCCTTGGTCAGATAACCCGCCGCACCGGCCTGCAGCAACCGTGTAGGAAACGGGTCTTCCTCACACACGGTGACCGCGACCACTTTGATGTCGGGATGACTGCGCAACAGTTTGCGCGTGGCTTCCAGGCCGCCGATACCCGGCATCTTGACGTCCATCAGCACCACGTCGGGCTTCAACTCACGAGCCTTGATGAGGGATTCTTCCCCGGACTCGGCCTGGCCCACTACCTGCAGGCCATCGATGTCGGCCAGCATACGTGTAATGCCTGTACGAACGAGATCATGGTCGTCGACCACTAGCACCCTAATCAAGCAGACACCTCGCGATATGGTCTTATTGGGATGCCGGACACCTTAGCAAAAAGTGCCGGGCAGACCTAGCGGCAAGCGACATATAAAAAGTTTCAATTCTTCATCGGGGGCTTGCCGGCCGTGGGTTTCAGAGCACAGGTGTACTCAAATCGAGCTGCATTCGCAGGAAACACTCGTCCTCGCCCTGCACCAACATTCCTTTTCTTCGATAAAGGTTTTGCGCCGGATTGTTTTTGAACACCGTCAGGCGCAGCGCCGGCCTGCGCTCCAGCCGGGCCATCGCACTAACCTGATCGATCGCCCAGGATCCCGCGCCCTGGCCTTGAGCGCTTTCGACGATCTGCAATTCGCGGATATACACGGCCCGAGCATCACGACTGAGACTGACATACCCCGTCAATTCGCCTTCGCGAAGGATCAACCAGTTTTCGCGCCCTGCCCAGGCGACATCGAACGCCTCGTCCTGCCACAGCAAGTCATAGTGAATGTAGTACCGAAGCATGTTTCGGCAAGTCAGCTCTCGTACAAACGACAGGTCGGCGGACGTTGCCTGGCGCAACTGAAAACTCATTTCTGCCTCGATCTTATTCAAATTCATGCCCCTTCCTTGAGCCCAAGCTCAGAAAGCAGAGTGTGTCACACCTTGGCGGGCGCTCACCCCATAGAAGCCCTCTTGCACGTTCGATAGCATTTTCTGATTGCTGACGCGCAACAGCCTCTAGTAAGCTCGGCGCACTCATTGGAGACAGCTCATGTTCGACACCCTTTCACAGCTTCGTACCGCCAGCGCCTTGCGCTCGGTTGCGGCTGCCCGGGTGAATGGCGCCTGTACTGCTCCAGCAAGCTTTTATTTTGGGTATTGGTTTAGCCACTGGCGCGCCTGATACCCAACACGGCGCCCACTTCAACGGGTCGCCTACCAGAGATTTCTCAACCCCCGGTCGGCCTCCCGACCGGGGGTTTTGTTTTTTCAGGCCCGAACTTTTTTCAGCAATACACCAGACACTTTGAGGATTCAGCCAATGAACTACGCCACTTATTACCGTTACGACAGTTTTACCGCTTGGCGATTTACCAGCCTCCGCTCGGGACAGCCTGCCGCCTCCGATCGGTCACCCACAGGTGGCAAGCCAACACACGTAGCCAATCCGGCCAATTGTCGAACACTCCAGTAGGGCCGAGTGAGCGGGAAGCACCCGCCCTCCGCCCAGGAAAACCGAATATGAACTCGTCCGTTTCTGCCCTGCCACTGTCCACCCTGAACCCGGCCAACGAAGCATTGACCCTGCGTCTGCCGAGTGCGCTGCAACTCAAACAGCAATTGCCGCTGAGCAATGCGCTGAACCAGCAAGTCATCGCCCACCGCCAGGCGGTTCGTGCGATTCTTGATGGCCATGACCCGCGTTTGCTGGTGATTGTCGGCCCCTGCTCGATTCACGACCCAAAATCAGCACTCGAATACGCAGCGAAGCTGGCGCAACTGTCCAGCGAAGTCCGTGATGACATGCTGCTGGTGATGCGTGCCTACGTCGAAAAACCTCGCACCACCGTCGGCTGGAAAGGACTTGCCTACGATCCTCATCTGAATGGCAGCGACGACATGGCGGCCGGCCTGACGCTATCGCGCGAATTGATGCTGGAAATTATCCGCCTCGGGCTCCCGATTGCTACAGAACTGCTACAGCCCATGGCTGCCGGATACTTCGACGACTTACTGAGCTGGGTCGCCATTGGCGCCCGTACCACCGAATCACAAATCCATCGTGAAATGGCCAGCGGACTTGGCATGCCGGTCGGCTTCAAGAATGGAACCGATGGGGGCGTCGCCATTGCCGTCGATGCAATGCGCTCGGCAGCTCATCCCCATCGCCACTTCGGCGTCGACAGCCAGGGTCACCCGGCAATCATCCAGACACCGGGCAATCCGGACACCCATCTGGTGTTGCGTGGTGGTCACCAAGGGCCGAACTACGACCGTGAAAGCGTTTCCCGAATCAACGCCGAACTGAATCGCCTGAAAATCCCGAGCCGGATCATGGTTGATTGCAGCCATGCCAACAGTGGCAAGGACCCGCTCCGCCAGCCGGGCGTGTTCAACGATGTGCTGGAGCAGCGCTTGCAGGGCGATCGTTCGCTGATCGGCATGATGCTTGAGTCACACCTGTTTGAAGGATGCCAACCGTTGAGCGAGTCGCTTCGATACGGTGTTTCGGTTACCGATGCCTGCCTTGGGTTCGAAGCCACCGGGCAGTTGCTGCTCGAAGCGGCGCATCGCCTGCGAAAACAGGCCTCGGCCTGATGATGAGCACCGCCCTCCGCTGCGTTTTCTACCGGAGGGCGGGACAAGGTTCACAATAGATGTCACGCCTTCACTTGCAGCAACATCACCCCGGACTGCTGACTGACGTCGTCCAGCCGCTCGACCGAGTACGATAGCCGCACGACGGTACCCACGTGCTCGCGCCAGAACCGATAGGGCACAATGAACACCAGAGGCTGCATGGCCATCCCCCTCAGGATTTCCCGGTCGTCACGGTGAAAAAATGACTCGCCGTCGCACTTCAGATAAACCAGTTCGCCTTCCTCCACTCGCGCATCACTGATCAACACGCTGACACCATCGATGGCATCCTCCAAATCGAGCACGCCGTCATCCGCTTCAAGCACCTGAGGAGCCGGCAGCTCACCTCGCACCAATGGCGCAATGCTGATTCGCGTTACACCTGACTCGCGCACTGCTCCGGTGTTCTGCTCAATACAGTAACGGACCACCACCTCGCCACCCAGATGCGGGCCGATGAACTCTGGAGCGATACCGAACACCAGGGGCTGACCCACACTAAAGAATTCCACGATGAGAATGTCTCGAAACGATGCCTCCGGTGAAGGCCCTTCCCAGATCAGTTGTACCCGGTCGCCTGCACTCATGCCGGCATAGGGTTGAAGGATGGCCGTCGTTCCGTCAGGTACGCGAGCCGGATCGAGACTGCCTCCGACGGCATCCTCGATGAGGGCTGGCAACAGACTGTAGCGGACGTCCCCGACATCCAGCTGTAGACGCAATGAAGCGACAGGCTCCGGCCTCGTGACGCTGGTCAACGTCCAGAACACCTCCAGAGAGCCCCCGTCCAGCGCCGCGATATGAACGTCCCGTACGACCAGAACCATATCTTTGCCCAGCTGCCCTTCACTGACGGATCGCGAAATGTCGTGGCGATACGGCAAACCTTCCATGTCAAGGCCATGCCAGCTCAAGACCACCCTGTCCCCGCAGACCATTCCAGGCCAGGGCGCGATCCTGATGACAACCCTGCTCAATGACGGATCAACGACCGCACCCTTTACTGAATCCAGTGCAGGTGCCGGCAACGGCAACTCCCGTTCAACCTCCCGACACTGCCCGAACGACCGAACGCTCTCACCCTCCATCCCTGTGGCCTTTTCCTGCAAAACCGTAGCTTGTGCATCATTCATCAGTCGTCTCTCCACTCCCTGGAAATGACACGTCGCCTGAACGCCGCGTCGAAGGGCTTCTATTTAAAGCCTTTCATCATCGACCCGATGTCAGCTCATCACGTTTCAGGCCTGAGTCAAATGCGCTGGAGGAGGTAGGCAAATATGGGAAAACGACTTCCAACGAGGCGAGAGCTGTCTAAATGTTCCGAAGTGGATTTCGTCCAGAAGTGAAAATTCACACACACATTGCTCCAGTTTCCAACGCGTGACGGCGAATCTTCAGGCATCCCAAGCCGCACGACTGTTTTAGAGTGGCACGCAGAAAACATCGACGATCTTCTGCGATCAAGGACGAAAAATGCTACTAAATGCGACAACCAATCATCCCATTCTGCTGGTGCATGGCCTGTTCGGATTCGAGCGCATTGGACCTTTCGAACTGTTTCATGACGTTAAACAGGCGCTTAAAGCGGCCGGCGTGCAGGTGTTTGTGCCTCATCTGTCGGCGGTCCATGACAATGAAGTTCGCGGGGAGCAGCTGCTCTCGCAAATCGGCTCCGTGTTAAGAGGCACAGGCGCGACCAAAGTCAACCTGATCGGTCATAGTCAGGGCGCACTCACAGCACGCTACGCTGCAGCGCTTGCCCCACACTGCGTCGCTTCTGTGACGTCGGTCAGCGGGCCCAATCATGGCTCGGAACTGGCCGACTTCCTGCGCAAGGCGCTGATACCGGGAAGACTGCCGGAGCTCGTGGCCCAGAATGTGGCGACAAGGTTTGCAGACTTTCTGTCCCTGCTCAGCGGGCATACGACATTGCCACGCAGTGCACTGGCCGCGCTGGGTGCGCTGACTACGGAAGGGGTGTGCAACTTTAATGACAAATACCCCCAGGGCCTGCCCAAAACCTGGGGCGGCCAAGGTCCCGAGTGGGTAAATGGCGTTCGTTATTATTCGTGGAGTGGTGTCGTAGCGGAGCTTGACGGGCCGACACTCGACCCGGTCCGGAGTATCTGCAGCACCCTGTCCGAATACTTCATTACAGAACCCGCGCAGAACGACGGCTTTGTCGGTCGTTTCAGCTCTCACCTGGGGACCGTGATCCGTTCCGACTACCCACTCGACCACTTGGGCACTCTGCGACGAACCACCGGGCAATATGCCATGGCACACGATTCGATCGGGCTTTACCTGGAGCACGCCTTGCGTTTGCAAGCAGCTGATCTCTAGCGATATCAGACAAGCGACCGGAACTTTGCCGAGAAATCGGCCACTGATTCCGGTAGGCTCCCCCCTTTACTGATTTGATTGGAGAGTTTCCCCATGGCTAAAGCCACTGCCCGCCACATCCTGGTTTCCAGCGAAGCCAAGTGCAACGAACTCAAGGCCCAGATCGAAGGTGGCGCTGATTTCGCCGAGGTGGCCAAGGCCAACTCCACCTGCCCGTCCAGCCGTCAGGGCGGCGACCTGGGTTCGTTCGGTCCTGGCCAGATGGTCAAGGAATTCGACACCGTAGTGTTCAGCGCGCCGATCAACGTCGTGCAAGGCCCGGTGAAGACCCAGTTCGGCTACCACCTGTTGGAAGTCACCAGCCGTCAGGACTGATATTCGGTCCGACCTGCTGTGCAACGGCCCGCCTGATGGCGGGCCGTTTTGTTTTGGTTACACCGCACCGCTGGCGAACGGCGCGCCGCTCGCGTACAAATTGCGCTTATCGATTACCCGGCTTTAAGGCTGACAATGCGACTGGCTTTCCCGACATTGATGTTCACTGCCGTGACCCTGCTGCTTGGGATCACCGGTGTGGACGCCGCACCGCAACATGCGATGACCGTCTATGGCGAACCGGCAAAGTATCCGCCCGGTTTCAGTCACTTCGATTACACCAATATCCAGGCGCCCAAGGGCGGAACCATGCGCCGCTCGGCCATCGAAATCGGCCACTTCGACCATGTCCTGCCCTATATCGACAAAGGCATCGGCGTCAGCCAGATCGACGGCCTGCTGTATTCCCCGCTGGCCCAGCGTTCGCTCGACGAGCCCTACACCGTATACGGCCTCGTGGCGCAGAAAATGGAGCGCTCGGATGACGGCCTGTCCCTGCGCTTCTTTATCAATCCCAAGGCCCGCTTCGCCGATGGCAAGCCGATCACCGCCGAAGACGTGCGATACACCTATGATTTGCTGATGACTCAGGGCAGCCTGCGTTATCGCACCCAGTTTGCCGACGTCAAAGGCGCCGAAGTGGAAGCCCCGCTCACCGTGCGCTTCGATTTCAAGAGCAACGAAAACCGCACCCTGCCGCTCGATATCGCGACCCTGCCGGTGTTTCCCGAGCATTGGTGGAAGACCCGTGATTTCGCCGGCGGTGGCGGCTATGAACCGCCGCTGGGCAGCGGGCCGTACCGGGTCGGAAAAGTCGACTCCGGGCGCAGCATCACCTTTGAACGCAACCCTGACTGGTGGGGCAAGGACCTGCCGGTCAGCCGTGGCCTGTACAACTTCGACCATTTCAGCATCGAGTACTTCGGCGACACCGACGTCGCTCGCCAGGTCTTGCGCGGTGGCGCTTATGACTACAACCGAGAATTCTCCGCCACCGGTTACTCCATCGGTTACGACAGCCCCGCTCTGAGCGACGGTCGCCTGCAAAAGGCTCATCTGGCCACCGAGGCGCCGCAGTCGGCCCAGGGTTTCGTGTTCAACCTGCAAAAGCCGATGTTCCAGGATCGTCGGGTACGCCAGGCGCTGGCCATGCTCTGGGATTTCGAATGGAGCAACCGGCAGATGATGCGCAATATGTACATCCGCCAGCAGAGTTACTTTTCCAACACGGATCTGGCCGCCCGGCAGTTGCCGGACGCCGCCGAACTGAAGATTCTCGAACCCTTGCGCGGACAGATTCCCGACGAGGTGTTTACCCGGGTTTTCGAAGCACCGAAGACCGATGGCAGCGGCATTATCCGCGACAAACAACTGCAAGCGCTGGAGCTGCTGGAACAGGCCGGCTGGAAACCCGATGGCGACCAGTTGGTCAACGAACGCGGCGAGCCGCTGAGTTTCACCTTTCTGGTCAGCCAGAACGGCATGGATCGCCTGCTGCTGCCCTACAAGCGCACGCTGAAACAGATCGGCATCAACCTCGACATCCGTCGTATCGATTCCTCGCAGTACGTCAACCGCCTGATGAGCCGCGACTACGACATGATCGTCACCGGCTACCCGGTCACCACTTCTCCCGGCGGCGAGCTGTTGAACTACTTCGGTTCGGCGTCGGCCAACGATCCCGGCGCCAACAACTACATGGTGCTGAAGAACCCGGCGGTCGACACCTTGATCAACGGCCTGATCCGCGCCTCGACCCAGCCTGAAATGCTGCGCTATGCCCATGCGCTGGATCGCGTGCTGCAATGGAACTACTACTGGATTCCCAACTATTACCCGCCGGGCACGTCCACTGTGTGGTGGAACCGTTTCGGCATTCCCACCGTGCAGGCGAGCAATGACGAAGCGATCGAGAGCTGGTGGGAAATCAGCAGCACGCCGCTGACCAATCAGCAGATGACGGCCGAGAAAATCAGCCGTGGCAGACCCGGAGGGCCGCACTGATGTGGGCTTACATACTGCGGCGCCTGCTGCTGATCATCCCGACGCTGGTGATCATTCTGCTGGTCAACTTCGTGATCATCCAGGCCGCACCGGGTGGGCCGGTTGAACAGGCCATCGCCCATTTGCAAGGCATTGGCGGCGCCAGTGTCGGCGGCGGTGCAAGCGAGACCATGAGCGGCACGTCCCGCGCCAGCCGCGGCCTCGATCCGCAACTGATCAAGGACATCGAAAAACAGTACGGCTTCGACAAACCGGCCCATGAACGCCTGTGGCTGATGCTCAAGAATTACGCGCAACTGGATTTCGGCAAAAGCTTCTTCCGCGGCGCCACGGTCACCGACCTGATCCTGCAGAAAATGCCGGTGACCATTTCCCTCGGGCTGTGGGCGACGTTGATCACCTATCTGGTGTCGATCCCGCTGGGCATCCGCAAAGCCGTGCACCACGGCAGCCATTTCGATATCTGGAGCAGCACGGCGATCATCATCGGTTACGCCATGCCGGCGTTTCTGTTCGCGATGTTCCTGATTGTGGTGTTCGCCGGCGGCACCTCGCTGAACTGGTTTCCGGTGCGCGGGCTGGTGTCCGACAACTTCGAATCCCTGTCGACACTGGGCAAGATCACCGACTACTTCTGGCATCTGGTGCTGCCGGTCACGGCGCTGGTGATCGGCGGTTTCGCCACCCTGACCATCCTCACCAAGAACTCGTTCCTCAACGAAATCACCCGCCAATACGTGGTCACCGCGCGCGCCAAAGGCCTGAGCGAAAACCGGGTGCTCTACGGACACGTGTTCCGCAACGCGATGCTGCTGGTGGTGTCGGGCATTCCCCAAGCGTTCATCAGTGTGTTCTTCGCCGGTTCGTTGCTGATCGAAGTGATCTTCTCCCTCGATGGCCTGGGGCGCATGAGTTACGAAGCGGCCGTGTCCCGCGATTATCCGGTGGTGTTCGGCTCGCTGTTCATCTTCACCCTGTTCGGCCTGCTGATAAAACTGATCGGTGACCTGTGCTACACCCTGGTCGACCCGCGCATCGACTTCGCCGCGAGGAATGCCTGATGTTCAAGCTCTCGCCTCTGGGCCGTCGCCGTTTCGAACGCTTCAAGAAAAACCGCCGGGGCTGGTGGTCGCTGTGGTTATTCATTGGCCTGTTCCTGCTCAGCCTCGGCGGCGAGCTGATCGCCAACGACAAGCCGTTGGTCGTCAGTTATCAGGGCCAGTGGTACTTCCCGGTGTTCAAGCGTCACACCGAACAGGAGTTCGGCGGACAACTGCCGTTCCAGGCCGACTACCGCAGCGACTACGTGCAGAAACTGATCCGCAAGGACGGTGGCTGGTTGCTGTTTCCGCCGATTCCGTTCAGTGACGACACCCCGAACTACGACCTCAACAAACCGGCACCGAGCCCGCCGACTTCGGTCAACTGGCTGGGCACCGACGATCAGGCGCGCGACGTCCTGGCCCGGGTGATCTTCGGCGCGCGGGTGTCGATCCTGTTCGCCCTGATGCTGACGTTTGTCAGCGCCCTGATCGGCATCGCGGCCGGTGCCCTGCAGGGCTATTACGGCGGCTGGGTCGATCTGCTCGGCCAGCGCTTGCTGGAGGTCTGGTCGGGGTTGCCGGTACTTTACCTGCTGATCATCCTTTCGGGATTCGTCGAGCCGAACTTCTGGTGGCTGCTGGGGATCATGGCGCTGTTTTCCTGGCTGGCACTGGTGGACGTGGTGCGCGCCGAGTTTCTGCGCGGGCGCAATCTCGAGTACGTCAAGGCTGCCCGGGCCCTGGGCTTGAGCGATCGCAAAGTGATTGTCCGGCACATCCTGCCCAACGCGATGAACGCGACCCTGAGCTACCTGCCCTTCATTCTGACCGGGGCGATTTCCACCCTGACCGCGCTGGATTTCCTGGGTTTCGGCATGCCCGCCGGCAGCGCGTCGCTGGGCGAGCTGATCGGTCAAGGCAAGCAGAACCTGCAAGCGCCGTGGCTCGGCTTGACCGCGTTTTTCACCCTGGCGCTGATTCTTTCCCTGTTGGTATTCATCGGCGAAGCGTTGCGCGATGCCTTTGACCCGCGCTCATGAACGGATCCTTGAAATGACTGACAACCTGATCGAAATCCGTGATCTGAGCGTCGCCTTCCATGGCCAGACCGTGGTGAGCAACCTGTGCCTGGACATCCGCCCCGGCGAGTGCCTGGCGCTGGTCGGCGAGTCGGGTTCGGGCAAGTCGGTGACGGCCCACTCGATCCTGCAACTGCTCCCCGAATCCGATGCCAGAACGACCGGCAGTATTCGTTATCGCGGACAGGAACTGGTCGGCGCCGATCCCAAGACCCTTCGCGATCTGCGGGGCAACCGCATCGCCATGATTTTCCAGGAGCCGATGACCTCGCTCAATCCGTTGCACACGATTGAAAAGCAGATCGGCGAAACCCTGTTGCTGCACCGCGGCCTCGGCGGCAAAGAGGCTCAGGCGCGGATCCTCGAACTGCTGGAACTGGTGGGCATCCAGAAACCGAAAGAGCGACTGAAGGCTTATCCGCATCAGCTGTCCGGCGGGCAGCGCCAGCGGGTGATGATTGCGATGGCCCTGGCCTGCGAGCCGGAATTGCTGATCGCCGACGAACCAACCACCGCACTCGATGTGACCGTACAGCGCAAGATCCTGTTGCTGCTCAAATCCTTGCAACGGCGCCTGGGCATGTCGCTGCTGCTGATCAGCCATGACCTCAATCTGGTCCGCAGCATCGCCCAGCGTGTATGCGTAATGAAGGCCGGTGAGATCGTCGAGCAGGCGCCGTGCGAAACCCTGTTCACCGAACCGAAACATCCATACAGCTGCGTGTTGCTCAACGCTGAACCGGAAGGCGAAGCGCTGCCCCGGGACGAACGCGAAAATGTGCTGGAAGTCGATGACCTGCGAGTTGATTTCACCGTCGGCGGCGGGTTGTTCCAGCGCAAGCAATACCTGCGCGCGGTAGACGGTATCAGTCTGAACATCCAGCGCGGCAAAACGCTGGGCATCGTCGGCGAGTCCGGTTCGGGCAAGTCGACTCTCGGTCAGGCGATCCTGCGCCTGCTCGACTCCAAGGGCAGCATTCGTTTCCAGGGCACAGCCCTCGACGGCCTCGACCAGAAACAGATGCGCCCGTGGCGCCGCCAGATGCAGGTGGTGTTCCAGGACCCGTTCGGCAGCCTCAGCCCGCGCATGTCGGTGGCGCAGATCATCAGCGAGGGGCTGGAGGTGCATTGCCAGTCCACCGCCGAGGAGTGCGACGATCAGGTGATCCGCGTGCTCAAGGAAGTGGGCCTCGACCCTGAAAGCCGTCACCGCTACCCCCATGAGTTTTCCGGTGGTCAGCGCCAGCGCATTGCCATCGCCCGGGCGCTGGTGCTCAAACCGGCGCTGATCCTGCTCGACGAGCCGACTTCGGCGCTGGATCGTACCGTGCAGAAACAGGTGGTCGCCCTGCTCCGCCAGCTTCAGGAAAAACACGGCCTGACCTATTTGTTCATCAGTCATGACCTGGCCGTGGTGCGGGCGCTGGCCCACGACATGATCGTGATCAAGGACGGCAAGGTGGTGGAAAGCGGTGCCAGCCATGACGTGTTCGACTCACCGCAGCATCCCTATACCAAAGAGCTGTTGGCGGCGGCGCATCCGGGATAGGCATAATCAGCGCATGCCTTTGAACCGAGTCGCGGCTATCGCTGGCAAGCCAGCTCCCACAGGTTTATCGGGGGTACACGACATTTGTGAACGACCAAAAGCCCTGTGCGAGCTGGCTTGCCAGCGATAGGGCCAGGCCTGGCGGCACACATTCAGGATCAGTCAGATGAACACCACCGAAAGCCTCAAGGATTACCAACGGGTTCGCACCCTGGCGATTCGCTCGTTGTTCGAGATCATCGAGCAATCCAGTGAGGGCACGGTGATTGTCGACCGCGACGCGAACATCGTCTGGATGAACGAGCGCTACGCTCGGCGCTTCGGGCTCGATTCCGCCGCCGGGGCCATCGGCAAGCCTTGCGAAAGCGTGATCCCTGGCAGCCTGTTGCGTGAAGTGGTACGCACCGGTCGGCCGATTCTGCTGGACATGCAGGACACCCCGAAAGAACCGCTGGTGGTGATGCGCCTGCCGATCCATGACGACGCCGGGTCGGTGATCGGCGCCATCGGTTTTGCCCTGTTCGACGAACTGCGCGCGCTGTCGCCAATGCTCAAGCGCTACCTGAGCATGCAGGAAGAGCTGGCCTCGACCCGTTCGCTGCTGCGCGCCCGGCAGACCAAATACAATTTTGCCCACTTCATCGGCACCAGCGCTGCCAGCCTGGAAGTCAAACGCCGTGCCCGTCGCAGCGCCAGTGCCGAGTCGCCGGTGCTGTTGCTGGGCGAAACCGGCAGCGGCAAGGAGTTGCTGGCTCAAGCGATCCACGGCGCTTCGCCTCGGGCACACAAGGCGTTCGTCAGCGTCAACAGCGCGGCGATTCCTGAAGCACTGCTTGAAGCCGAGTTCTTTGGCACCGCCCCCGGTGCTTTTACCGGCGCCGACCGCAAGGGTCGCACCGGCAAGTTGCAGATTGCCCAGGGCGGGACGCTGTTTCTCGACGAGATCGGCGACATGCCGCTGCCCTTGCAAAGCAAATTGTTGCGGGTGTTGCAGGAAAAGGAGTTCGAACCCGTAGGCTCCAACGACGTGATCCAGAGCGATGTGCGGGTGATTGCCGCGACCTCGACGGATCTGGAGGCGGCGATCAAGCGCGGTGAGTTCCGCGCCGACTTGTATTACCGCCTCAACGTATTGCCAATTCAGGTGCCGCCACTGCGTGAACGACTGGACGATCTGCCGGCCCTCAGTGAGGCGATTCTTGAAGAACTGCGCAGTCAACATGAACTGAACCGCGAAGCGCTGGAGCTGCTGGGTCAGCATGCCTGGCCAGGCAATATCCGCGAGCTGCGCAATGTACTGGAGCGGGCAGCGTTGCTCAGCGATGACTTGATGCTGACGGCGGATGACATTCGCTCTGCAATTGGAACGTTTACACCGGTTGAACGAACGCTGGCACCCCTGCCTGAACCGGCAATCAACGAGACCTTCAGTCAAGCCCGGGAGCGTTTTGACCGGCAGTTGATTCAATCCACCCTCGTGCAATGCGGAGGCAAGGTGATCGAGGCGGCTGAGCGGCTGGGACTGGGTCGCTCGACGCTGTACAAGAAAATGATTGCGCTGGGGATCGCAGAGTCTCAATAAGGAGACACAGCTCTCCAAATCAAGACAACATCAAAAGCATCGCGGGCGAGCCCGCTCCCACAGGGTAACGCACTCAACTGTGGGAGCGGGCTTGCCCGCGAAAGCGTCCTCTCAGTCATAGAAGTCTCAAAAAAGAGACAAAACCTCGAAAGCCGCCACCAAAAATCAAACAAATTCCTTTAATTTCAAAAAGTTAAGCATCTGGCACAGTTCTCGCTTACGCCTCTACCTGCACCCGTTCCACCCACAAAAATAACAATCGAAGGAGCACACCATGAGTGTGATCATCGCCTTGGCAGCTCTCGCGCTGCTGATGCTCGCGGCCTACCGTGGCTACAGCGTTATCCTTTTTGCTCCGATTGCCGCCCTCGGCGCCGTCCTGCTCACCGACCCGTCCGCCGTCGCCCCCGCCTTCACCGGCGTGTTCATGGAGAAGATGGTCGGTTTCATCAAACTCTACTTTCCCGTGTTCCTGCTCGGCGCCGTGTTCGGCAAGCTGATCGAACTCTCGGGTTTCTCCCGCTCGATTGTCGCGGCAGCGATTCGCTTGCTCGGTACCCGCCAGGCGATGCTGGTGATCGTGCTGGTCTGCGCCCTGCTTACCTACGGCGGCGTTTCGCTGTTCGTCGTGGTATTTGCGGTCTACCCGTTCGCAGCGGAGATGTTCCGCCAGAGCAACATACCCAAGCGCCTGATCCCGGCAACCATCGCCCTCGGCGCGTTCTCCTTCACGATGGACGCCCTGCCCGGCACGCCGCAGATCCAGAACATCATCCCCAGCACTTTCTTCAACACCACCGCCTGGGCGGCGCCGTGGCTGGGTGTGATCGGTACGATTTTCGTGTTCTGCGCCGGCATGCTGTTTCTGCAACGCCAGCGCAACAAGGCGCAGCGTGCCGGTGAAGGCTACGGCACCGAACTGCGCAACGAACCGGAAACCGCCGAAGACCTGAAACTGCCGAACCCATGGATCGCCCTGTCGCCGCTGCTGGCGGTGGGCATCATGAACCTGCTGTTCACCCAGTGGATTCCGCAGTGGTACGGCAAGACCCACAGCCTCGCGCTGCCGGGCATGGCCGCGCCGGTCACTACCGAGATCGCCAAACTCACGGCGATCTGGGCGGTGCAGGCAGCCCTTTTGGTCGGCATCCTGATGGTGCTGGCATTCGGTTTTAAAGCGATCAAAAGCAAGCTAGCCGAGGGCAGCAAAAGCGCAGTCAGCGGTGCGCTGCTGGCGGCGATGAACACTGCTTCGGAATACGGTTTCGGCGCCGTCATCGCCTCGTTGCCGGGGTTTCTGGTGCTGGCCGACTGGCTCAAGAGCATCCCCAATCCGCTGGTCAACGAAGCGATCACCGTGACCCTGCTGGCCGGTATCACCGGCTCTGCTTCGGGTGGCATGAGCATCGCGCTGGCGGCGATGTCCGAACAATTCATCAGCGCCGCCCACGCCGCCAACATTCCGCTGGAAGTGCTGCACCGGGTGGCCGCGATGGCCAGCGGCGGCATGGACACCCTGCCGCACAACGGCGCGGTGATCACCCTGCTCGCCGTCACTGGCCTGACTCACCGTGAGGCCTACAAGGACATTTTCTGTATTACGCTGATCAAGACCCTGGCGGTTTTCGTGGTGATCGGCACTTTCTACGCCACTGGCATTGTGTGAGGTATTGATGACGACTCTTTCTGGCAAGACCGCACTGGTTACCGGCTCCACCAGCGGCATCGGGCTGGGCATCGCCCTGACGCTGGCCAAGGCTGGCGCCAACCTGATCCTCAACGGTTTTGGCGACGCGTCGAAGGTGATCGCCGAAGTCGAACAGTTCGGCGGCAAGGTCGGCCATCACCCGGCGGATGTCAGCGACCCGGCGCAAATCGCCGACATGATCGCCTACGCCGAGCGCGAGTTCGGCGGCGTGGACATTCTGGTCAATAACGCCGGTATCCAGCACGTTGCGGCGGTGGAGGAATTTCCGGTGGAGCGCTGGGATTCGATCATCGCCATCAACCTGTCGTCGGTGTTTCACAGCACTCGCCTGAGTTTGCCGGGCATGCGCGCCAAGGGCTGGGGGCGAATCGTCAACATCGCTTCGGTGCACGGTCTGGTCGGTTCCACCGGCAAAGCCGCGTACGTGGCAGCCAAACATGGGGTGATCGGCCTGACCAAGGTGGTCGGCCTGGAAACCGCCGCCAGCAACGTCACCTGCAACGCCATCTGCCCGGGCTGGGTGCTGACGCCGCTGGTGCAGAAGCAGATCGATGATCGCGCAGCCAAGGGCGTCGACCCGCAGCAGGCGCAACACGATTTGCTGGCCGAAAAACAGCCATCGCTGGAGTTCGTCACGCCTGCACACCTGGGTGAACTGGTGTTGTTCCTGTGCAGCGAGGCCGGCAGCCAGGTGCGTGGCGCAGCGTGGAATATCGATGGCGGGTGGCTCGCGCAGTAAGCGTGCAAATGATCGCTCCCACGCTGTCGTGGGAGCCTTCTGACCAACAATAAGAGGCAAACCATGTCCGACATTCTCTGGCAGCCCGATGCGAAACGCATTGCCCGGTCCCGCATGGACGGCTTTCGGCGCTTCATCAATCAGCGCCACCACCTGAAGCTCGACGACTACCCTGCGCTGCACCAATGGTCGATCGACCAGCGCGAAGCGTTCTGGCAAGCGATCGTGGATTTCTTCGGCATCAGTTTTCACACCCAACCGGACGCCGTTCTGCGCGGAGGCCTGAAAATGCCGGGTGCCGAGTGGTTTCCCGGTGCCACTCTGAACTTCGCCGAGCATCTGCTTAGCCGACGCGACGATGCCATCGCCGTGATCGCTATCGGGGAAAACGGCCAGCGTGAACTGCTGACCTGGGCCGAACTGGCCCACCAGGTCGCCGGTTTTCAGGCCAGCCTGCAAGCGGCCGGCGTAGTGGTTGGCGACCGGGTTGCGGCCTGCATGCCCAATACCTGGCAAACCCTGGTGGCGATGCTCGCGACCACCAGTCTCGGCGCAATCTGGTCATGCTCCTCGCCGGACTTCGGCACCCACGGCGTGATCGACCGCTTCGGCCAGATCGAACCGAAGGTGCTGATCACCTGCGCCGGCTACCGTTACGCTGGCAAGGAGATCGACCAGACCGTCAAGGTCAATGAAATCCTCGAACAGCTGCCGTCACTGCAACAGCTGATCATCGTGCCCTACGCGCGACCTCACGCCCATGCCACGGATTACCGGACACCCGCCAACGTCACGCTGTGGGACGACTTCTACGAACCGGGCGATGAACCGCACTTCGTCCCGGTGCCCTTCGACCATCCGCTGTACGTGCTGTATTCCAGCGGCACCACCGGCGTGCCGAAGTGCATCGTGCACAGCACCGGCGGCGTGTTGCTGCAACACGCCAAGGAACACGGGCTGCATGTCGATCTGGGTCCCGGCGACCGGTTGTTCTACTACACCACGTGTGGCTGGATGATGTGGAACTGGCTGGTCTCGGCGCTGGCGGTCGGCAGCGCGGTGGTGCTGTATGACGGTTCACCGTTTTACCCGGACAACGAGCGGTTGCTGGAGCTGCTCGACGATGAGCAGGTCAGCGTGTTCGGCACCAGTCCGAAATTCCTCGCCACACTGGAAAGCAGCGGCATCAAACCGCGTGAAAGCTACGACCTGAGCCACCTGAAAACCCTGCTCTGCACCGGCTCCGCACTGTCGCCGCAGAGTTATGACTTCGTCTATCGCGACTTCAAACCGGATGTGTGCCTGTCCTCGATGTCCGGCGGTACGGACATCGTGTCCTGCTTTGTCAACGGCAATCCGCTGACGCCGGTACGCCGGGGCGAGATCATGGGCAAGAGCCTGGCCATGGCAGTGGAAGTATGGAACGACGCCGGGCAACCGGTGATCGGCGAAAAAGGTGAGTTGGTGTGCACTCGCCCCTTCCCAGCGATGCCCATCGGACTCTGGAACGATCCCGAGGGCGAAAAGCTGCGCAAATCCTATTTCAGCCAGTTCCCCAGGGTCTGGGCCCAGGGTGACTACGCAGAACAGCTGCCCCACGGCGGGATGCTGATTCACGGCCGCTCCGACGCCGTGCTCAACCCCGGCGGCGTGCGCATCGGCACGGCGGAAATCTACCGTCAGGTGGAGAAAGTCCCGCAAGTGCTGGACAGCGTCGCCATCGGCCAACAGTGGCAGGATGACGTGCGGGTGGTGCTGTTCGTACGCCTCAAGGACGGCCTAACGCTGGATGAGGCACTGCAACAGCAGATCCGCCAGGTGATCCGCGCCAACACCACGCCGCGCCATGTACCGGCGAAAATCGTCGCGGTCACCGACATTCCGCGCACCATCAGCGGCAAAGTGGTGGAGCTGGCCGTGCGCAATGTGGTGCACGGTGAACCAGTGAAAAACACCGACGCGCTGGCCAATCCGCAAGCGCTCGAGCAGTTTCGCGATCGACCGGAATTGAACAGCTGACAACAGCGTTCCTGTGCCAGGAGCGCTGTTCTGTAATGCAGACGGATCATTCAGGTCGGTTCAGGGTCAGCACCACCGGGTCGGCAATCGCACCGGTGCGACGGGTCGCGAGACAGGCTTCAAGCGTGTAGAGGTTGCGCTCGAATTCCGGTTTGTCGGTGTAGTACTGGCCAAGCAACGAGATGACCAAGGCCAGTGAGTCAGCGTTTTCAACGGCCTTGGCTGCCGAGTGGTATTGCGTCGTGGCGCCGTCCTCATCCATCGCAAGTCTGCCGCTGGCAAGATTGAGCAGCGACGCAACGTTCAGCATCTGGTCAGCCTCGCCACTCTTGGCGGTATCGCTGGCGTAGCTGACATCTTCAGTCTGCGCTGCACCGTGCAGCATCTCGTGAATCAGGTCATCCGCCACTACAGCGTGGTTGTAGGCGTGCCCGATGAAATGAGCGTTCAGATTGCGCGTATAGATTTCCATGAACATCACCTTGGGTCGCTCGTTGGCACTGGCGGCGATCCATTGCCGGTACAACTGCGGATTGAAGGAGGCGATATTGCCGTTGTCCTTGTACGGGTCAAGGATCAGATTGCTCAGTGAAAAACCGGCGAAGTCCGTGCGGATCAGCTTCAGGTATTTCAACAACCGGTCCTTGGCATCCGAGGTATTGCTGCCTAGAAAGGCCTTGATGATGAAATCCCGTTCCTTGGTGAAATCATGATCGCCAAGGGCCTTGATCGCCTGTTCGATCTTCGCCTTGGCCTTCGGCAAGCTGTTCTCGATGACGGCCCGGGTGTAACTGATCGGCAGTGTTTTATGGAATTGGCTCACCCTGAAAGGCGAATCGATCGCGAAATGGCTCAGCTTTGGCCCCCAGGCCTTGCCCGTGCGATCAAGTGCGTACCAATGGAAGTCTTCGCGTGCAGCCAGAACGGTCAGGGTGTCGGCACTGACCGCTTTCGGGCGCCAGGTGCCTTGTCCGACGATCGCGTTGTGACGGGTACCGAGCAGTCGCCCGGATTTGTGAGTGCCTTTGATATGACTCATCTGTGATTTGGCCAGCGCAATGATTTCCTGAGTCTGCCGACTCAAACGCATCCCGCCCTTATAGACCAGCTTGCCCGTGCCGCGCACGACTGAAGGCAGGTCATCCAGCGGGTTGAAAATGGCAATCCCGGTAGCAATTGCCAGCTTGGCGAGGTGCCCCAGTCTGGTGGTCAGCGAGGAAGCCTTTGACACGATCGAAGCTGTTTTGCTGGCAACACCCGCAACGGTGCCCACCAGTGCAATGGCATCCATGGCGCAACCGTAGAGGCCGTCGACCACCAGATTGTGTTCGCCGGAACTGAGGTCCTGAATGCAGCGTTTGAATGGCACGGCGAGATCCACGATGTAGGTTGCCACCACTTCACCCTTTGCCCGCTCACGTTCGAGTTCCGTGGGCACAGTAGCGGCCGCCCGCAGTTGCTCAAAAGTCATCAACGGATGCCGCGACACGACAAGAGCCGAAATCTGCTCGATCCGCGGGTCAGAGAAATTCTGGTACTCGCTGTTTTTCGGTTTTGAAGGCGTGGTCGGTGCAGACAACACAATCAACTTGTCGATAATCGCTTCGCTGCGCGTGACTTTGAAATCATTCGCCACGCCTTCGATGTAGCACTTGATATTGATCGGCAACCGCTGTTTGGGAGTCGGTGCTACATGGGTCTTCAGATCGCCCTTGAAATCCACCCGGGCCGGGGCCTGGAGCTTGCCACTGCTGACGATCAGTCTGGCCAGTTCATCGTTACGGTGGATTTCACCCCGCAGGGTGAACACTTCATAGCAACTCGTTTTGCCGCCATGGGTGGCACACATGACAACACCGAACCGTCCCGTCGCGGCATCCTTTGCGGCCTGGCTCTCGACGGGCTCTTCTCGGGTCAACGGCCCGCCTATTGGAGTGGTACGAGTGATGACGGCAGAGTCGCGTACGGTCAGAAACGTCAATTCACCGCGCAGCACATCCTGCAGGTCGAAATAGGACATCCGCGACAGCGCCAGCTTGAGGGTTGTGGCCAGGGCTTCGTTCAACTGGTCCAGATGACTGCGCAGCTGACGGATGAATTCGACATTGTTATCTACCAACCGCAACAGTTGTGGATAGCGACGGTAAATGCTCTCGACCGATGGATCGTGAAGTGCAGGTCTGCTGCCGGTTATCTGGGATAGCAGATCGGGCGTCTTGCTGTCTGGAAAGACAGGGCGAAAGTTCCACTGCTGTGTTGTGAGATCGCCGGACATGTGCAGATCGATCATCGACATGGTGGTCGGGGACGCCCCAAGTCCAGGACGCTGATTGAGCCGCGGCTTTTCCAGAAAGTCGCAACCCGGGGTGGCAGGCTCCAGCGCTGCCCTGGCGATGGCCCTGCGGTCAGGCAGTGGCGTGGAATAGGCAATACTGACCTGAGAGAAATTCGCCACGTACTGCTGATAGGCGACGATGGCCCGCTGCGTTGTCGCCTGCTCGTCCTGCTTCAGCTCGGTTTCAGTGACGACTGCGTTGATCAACGCCCAGTCCACGATCGGATCGATCAATGCCAGCGCATGCACATCGGCCAGCGCCTGACTGACTGGCTCCAGCTGCGCATACGCCATGATCTGCGCATAAGTCATCACGCGCGCAGCGCCTTGAACGACTGCTTCGACCAGAGCGACACCCCGACAGAACGCCACCCACTCGAGCGATCCGATCGTGATGGAGGTCGGAATCTGCCTGACAATGAATTCAGGGGCAACCTGTGCCAGACACAAGTGAATCGCCAGAGGTGCCGAATCGTGCCTGACCCATTGATTGCTCACCATATGATCACGCAATCCCTCCAGGACAACCGATGCCGGCCTGCCGAGATAACGGGGCGAGTACATCTCGTAACTGCCGACAGACTTTCTGTTCTGCGGCTTGCCGATAAATGGATTGATATCCAGCAACAGCGCAGTTACCAACAGCTGGTCAAGTTGCGACTCGGACATCGTCTGCCCCGCCTGCGAGCCATACCAGCCCAACCGCTGCAGGCATGAGCGCGCCCAGTCCTGCGATATCGAATGGCCAATGACTTGTTTTAACAACACCGCTGCATTGTCATGCACTGCAACCCCGACCCGGGAACCCGACATCAAACTATCCAGCAACCTGGATTGACTGGGTAATTGCCGAGACGTGACGTTTTTGATCGCCAGGCATTGTTCGGAAGACAACGTAATGAATGATTGATCGTCCACGACGAGTTGCCCGCTATAGTTCCCAAGTTCATCAACTTCCGGAAAATCGAACTCAAAGTAAGCAATCAGATTATTCAGCTGAGCGACCGTAGTGGGCACATCATAGCCATGAAACCCCAGCCATTGTTCCACGGTAATTTCGTTGTCTGTCCATACATACCCACCCGTTTCCCTGGCGATATCCGTTATCAGCGACAACACCGAGTGATCGAATCCCAACCCTTCGCGATTCTTGTGATCCTTGAAATCAATCCAGCCATCTGGAGCGAATACTTCCATTTTTCCCGACTGAGCAACGCAAATCGGCGGTCGGTCCTGCTGCGTCAGGCCCAGCAACAGACTTCGCATGGCAACTGTTTGGGTCAAGCGACTCAAGAGCGCCTTGCCAGGCGCATGAATCAAATCCAGAGAGGAGTTCTTTTGCAATTCGATCTGGTAGTCCCATCCCAGAATTTTCTGGTCTGTCGCACTGTTCGCCAGACTCAACTTAAGTTCCGCCACTACCAGATTGCGCTCTAACGCATCAGCATCAAGGCGCTGTTGTGCGTCTATACCGGCTGCATACTTGAAAAATTTCTCGTTCGTTTTATAGCTCATAGCTCCCTCATGAATAACAATGTATGCCTGCTTGGCGGAGGCGATCCTACTTCCACCCAACAAACTTTCCAGCCGTTATTCATGAGACAACATTTCAATCAGACAAACAGAGGCTGAAATCAATCCCTTCAATCAGCCAACCCCCACTCACCCGCACTTGAAGTGGGCGTCTCGCCCTGGCGCTCCAACTTCAACTTCAACTTTAAATTATTGATTGAGTCCGCATGTTTAAGTGCCTCCTGCACACTTAAAACACCTTCAACCACCAACTTGTAAAGTGCGTCATCGAAAGTCTGCATGCCCAGCTCTGTGGATTTTTCCATGATGACTTTCAACTCGCCCAGTTCATTGCGACGAATGAGGTCGGCAATGGTGGGTGACCCCAACATGACTTCCACTGCCGCCCGTCGCTGGCCATCAAGCGTGCGTACCAGACGTTGGGAAACGAAGGCCTTCAAATGATTGCCTAAACTGTGCAGCAATTGCGGGCGACGCTCTTCGGGAAAGAAATTGATGATCCGGTCCAGCGCCTGATTGGCGTTGTTGGCGTGCAAAGTCGACAGGACCAGATGCCCGGTTTCGGCGAAGGCCAGCGCATGCTCCATGGTCTCGCGGTCACGGATCTCGCCGATCAGCACCAGGTCCGGGGCCTGGCGCAGGGTGTTCTTGAGCGCAGCGTGAAAGCTGCGGGTATCGACCCCGACTTCGCGCTGGTTGATGATCGACTTTTTGTGGCGATGGATGTATTCCACCGGGTCTTCAATGGTGATGATGTGCCCGCTGCTATGGCGATTGCGATGATCGATCAATGCCGCCAGCGACGTGGACTTGCCCGAGTCCGTAGCACCGACAAACAGGATCAGCCCCTGTTTGAGCATCACCGTTTCCAGCAATACCGCTGGCAATTTGAGGTCTTCGAATCGCGGAATGTCGAGTTTGACGTTACGGATCACGATCGACACGTCGTTGCGTTGTTTGAAAATATTGACCCGGAAGCGGCCGATCCCGGTGCGGGAAATCGCCAGGTTCATTTCCAGATCCCGGTCGAACTCCCGTCGTTGTTCGGCGTCCATCAGGGAGACGGCGATAGTGGCCACCTCACCGGGTTTGAAGGGCTGCTCGCTCAAGGGCGTGAGCACCCCGTCGAACCGCGCACTGGGTGGTGCGCCCGTGGACAGGAACAGATCCGAACCGTGACGGCTCGCCAGTTGTTTGAGCAGTGCGTCGATTTCCATGGCCAAAAGCACCTGCGAAGCTTTCAATGAACACAAGACCGCGCCGTGACGCGACGTGCCTTACAGCGTCTACCGCACTAGGATAGTAGACGCCGCCTCACCGACCGACGCTCAGGATTGATGTGATGAACGCTGTACCGAACACCAACGACGCCCAGACATTGATCGCCCGAACCGACTGGAGCCGCAGCCCGCTGGGCGCCGCCGGCACCTGGCCTCAGAGCCTGCGCACCGCGGTGGACATCGTGATTCACTCGCCGATGCCGATGCTGCTGTTGTGGGGCCCGCAATTGACCCAGATCTACAACGACGGCTTCGCGCTGCTGGCCGGCAACAAGCATCCGCACGCTTTCGGACAACCAGCGCACCAGATATGGCCGGAACTCCGAGACTTTACCGACCCTATTTACAGCGCCGTCCTACAGGGCCAGGTACGAACCTACAGCGAACGACGCTTCACCCTGCAACGGGACGGCCAGGAGTCCGACTTCTGGCTTGACCTGACCTACAGCCCGATCCGCGACGAAAGCGCGCAGGTGGCTGGAATTCTGGTCACCGCCATCGAAACCAACGAACGGCGACGCATTGCCCTGGAACTGCAACAGCGCTCCGAAGATAGCCTCAAGGCCCAGCGCGAAAGCGAAGAGCGCCTGCAACTGGCGCTGGCAGCCACCGATGCGGTGGGCACCTGGGATTGGGACATCGGCGAAGACCGCTTCATTGCCGACGCGCATTTCGCCCAGTTGCACGGTGTCGATCCAGCGCTGGCCGGTCAGTTGCCGATCAGCGAGTATCTGCACGGCGTGCACCCCGAAGACCGCGCAATGATCGCCCGCAGTATCAAGCATTGCATTACCCACGGCACCGAATACGCCGAGGAATACCGCCTGCTGCAGGCCAACGGCGAGCTGCGCTGGGTGTTCGCCCGCGGGCGTTGCTACAAGGATCATCATGGTCGGCCGACGCGCTTTCTCGGCGCTGCGCTGGATCTGACCGAACGCAAGCACACCGAACAGGCATTGCGGCAAAGTCAGACCGAGCTGCAACTGATCATCAACGCCATGCCGATCCTGATCAGTTATGTCGACCACGAGGAACGCTTTCGCCTGAACAACGCCGCTTACCTCGACTGGTACGGGCTCACGCCGCAGGAGCTGTACGGTCGCACGATCCGCGAGGTGATCGGCGAAGAGGCCTATTTCCTGCGGGCGCCGTACATCGCCGAAGCCCTGGCCGGTCGCCCCTGCTCGTTCAGCCTGTACACGCCGCACCGCGACGGCAGCCAGCGGCATGCCTTGATGAATTACCTGCCGCGCCAAGGTGCGGACGGTGCAGTGAACGGTTTCTACATCTTCGTGATCGACGAAACCGAACGAAAAAAGACCGAAGAAGCCCTGCGCAACCTCAATGAAACCCTTGAGGAGCGTGTGAGTGCGCGCACCGAACAACTGGCTCAGGCCAACCAGCGTTTGCAGAACGAGATGTTCGAACGCGAGCGCGCCGAAGATGCTCTGCGCCACGCGCAGAAAATGGAAGCGGTCGGCCAGCTTACCGGCGGCATCGCCCACGACTTCAACAACATGCTGACCGGCATCATCGGCAGCCTCGACCTGATGCAACGCTACATCGCCAGTGGCCGCGCCGATGAAATCGGCCGTTTCACCGATGCGGCGGTGTCCTCGGCCAACCGCGCGGCCGCGTTGACCCATCGCCTGCTGGCGTTCTCCCGGCGTCAGTCGCTGGATCGCAAGACCCTCGACGTTAACGAGCTGATCCATTCGCTGGAAGATCTGATCCGCCGCACCAAGGGTGATCCGATCGAGCTCAAGTTGCGCCTGGCCGACAATGTATGGCCGGTCAGCACCGATGTCAGCCAACTGGAAAACGCGCTGCTCAACCTGGTGATCAACGCCCGTGACGCCATGCCTGACGGCGGTGAGCTGCTGATCGAAACCGCCAACGTCTACCTCGACGGCAACGACATCACCACCCTCGAACCGGTCAAGGCCGGTGATTACCTGATGCTGGCGGTGAGCGACAACGGCACCGGCATGACGCCTTCAGTACGTTCCAAAGCGTTCGATCCGTTCTTTACGACCAAACCCATCGGGCAAGGCACCGGTCTCGGCTTGTCGATGATTTATGGCTTTGCCCAGCAATCGGGTGGGCACGTCAGCCTCGACAGCCTGCCGGGCCAGGGCACCTGCGTGCGCCTGTACTTGCCGCGTTTGTATGCACTGGAAGCGGAGCTGCCGGCAATCGAAGCGGTTGCCGAGGCTCCGGCTGTCGCCACTGGCGAAACCGTGGTGGTGGTCGAGGACGATCCGGCAGTGCGCATGCTGGTCATGGACCTGCTCAAGGAGCTGGGTTATCGCGCCCATGAGGCCGAAGATGCCAAGGGTGCCCTGCCGTTGCTCGAATCCGACTTGCGGGTTGACCTGCTGGTGACAGACGTCGGCCTGCCGGGCATGAACGGTCGGCAAATGGCGGAGATCGCCCGCCAGCATCGTCCGGGGCTCAAAGTGTTGTTCATGACCGGTTACGCGCAGAAAGCCGCCGAGCGTCAGGGCTTTCTCGAAGACGGCATGGACATGGTCGCCAAACCGTTCTCCATCGAGCAACTGGCCGGCAAGATCCGCACGATGCTCAGCCAAAACCCGTGACTTGAGGCATAATCCGCGCCCGCCGTCACCCCGCTACAGGTATTGCACGATGAAAGCCCAAGCCCGCCACATTCTGGTGAAAACCGCCGAAGAGGCTGAAAAACTCAAACAACGCATCGCCAACGGTGAAGCGTTCGATGTGCTGGCGAAGAAATTTTCGACCTGCCCGTCCGGCAAGCGCGGCGGCGATCTGGGTGAAGTGCGGCCGGGGCAAATGGTCGGTGCGATCGATGCGGTGATCTTCAAAAAACCGCTGCGCACCGTGCATGGGCCGATCAAGAGCAAGTTCGGGTATCACCTGGTGCAGGTGTTTTACCGCGACTGATCCAGCACCCTGAAGGCGCGAGTTTCGGCAGCGCCTTCAGGGATCGGAATCAATCCTTGGGGATCAGCGCACCAGGCACTTGAATGACCTGACTGGCCAAGCGGTGTCCCGCATCCGCCGCCTGCGCCGGGCTTGCGCCGGACAAACGACTGGCCAGGTACGCCGCACTGAACGAATCCCCCGCCGCCGTGGTGTCCACCACTGTCTCGACCTTCTGCGCCGGGACTTCAAACGCTTCCCCGTCACAACGGATCAAGCACGCTTCGGCGCCACGCTTGAGCACCACTTCCGGCGTGCCGATCTGCGCGTACGCTGCAAACACCGCGTCACAGTCTTCGAAATGGAACAGCGCCTGTTCGTCGTCCACCGTCAGCAATGCCAGATCGACGTGAGGCAACACGCTGCGATACGCCGCTCGCGCCTCCTCCACTGAAGCCCACAGGCGTGGGCGGTAGTTGTTGTCGAACACGATCCGCGCGTCACGCTGGCGGGCCTCGATCAAGGTCTCGATCAGTTTTTCCCGACCCAGGGCTCCGAGTACCGCCAGCGTGATACCGCTGAAATACAGCACGTCGTAATCCGCCAGCGCCGCCAGAATCGGTGCGGCGGCTGGCGTAGTGAAGCAGTCGCGCACAGCGGCTTCGTTGCGCCAGTAAAGGAAACGACGTTCGCCGGCAGCGTCCGTTTGAATGCAATACAGGCCCGGCAAACGACCGGGCAAGCGCTGGACCAGATCCAGACCAATGCCTTCGTCGGCCCATATGCGGCACATCGCGTCACTGAAACTGTCGTCGCCCAGCGCCGTGACGTAATCGACCTGCGCCTTGTCGCCCATCGCGCGGGACAGATAGACCGCCGTGTTCAGCGTGTCACCGCCAAAGCTCTGTTGCAGGCTGCCGTCGGCACGTTGCTGGAGTTCGATCATGCATTCGCCGATCAGGGCGATGCGCGGGGTGTTCGGACCCAAAGGACTGAGCGCGATCATCAGAAACAGGTTTCCATGGTTTCGATCACCGACAGTTGCTCGTCCACCAGCAGCCCCACGCGCCACTTGTCGAAGGTCAGGCATGGGTGCGAAGTGCCGAAGGAAATGATGTCGCCCACGCGCAACTCCACGCCCGGCGCCACGGTCATGAACGCATGCTGGTCCATCACCGCCGTCACTTTGCAGGCGCCGACATCGTCGCCCACCGCCGGCAGCACACCGGCCTTGTAACGTAGCAACGGCACCGGCATCCCGGCATCGAACGCCACGTCACGCTTGCCCAGGGCAATCACCGCGAAGCCCGGCTCCGGCAGCGACTGCACGTGGGCCCAGACTTCCAGCGCCGGACGCAGCCCTTCGTGCAGGTCACTGCGACGATCGAGCACGCAGCACTGCGCCTCCTTATAGATGCCATGGTCGTGAGCCACGTAACTGCCGGGACGCAATACGCTGAGGAAACGCCCGCCAGCATTCTGCGCTTCGAACGACTCGGCGATCAGGTCGTACCACGCCGAACCCGACGCAGTGATGATCGGCTTGGCAATGGCGAATGCGCCGCTGTCCTGCAACTGCACGGCCAGGCGTACCAGCGAAGCCGCGAATTCACGGATGCCGCTGACGGCGTGATCGCCATGGATCACGCCTTCGTAACCTTCGATACCGGTCAAGGCCAGCGCCGGTTGCGTACCGATAGCCTTGGCCAGTTCAATGACTTCCTGCTCGCTGCGGCAACCGCAACGGCCGCCGACCACGCCGTATTCGATCATCACGTTCAGACGCACACCGCGCGATGCGAAATAAGCGCCCAGATCGGCGACGTTGTCCGGGTGATCGACCATGCAATAGAAATCGAAGCCGGAATCGGCCGCCAGCAGATCGGCAATCAGCGCCATGTTCGGCGTACCGACCAGTTGGTTGGCCATCAACACCCGGCGCACGCCGTGGGCGTAAGCAGCTCGGGTCTGGGTGGCGCTGGCCAGGGTGATGCCCCACGCGCCGGCTTCGAGCTGACGACGAAACAGCGCCGGGGTCATGCTGGTCTTGCCGTGGGGCGCGAGTTCGGCGCCGCTGTTGCTGACGAACGTCTGCATCCAGCGGATGTTGTGCTCCAGCGCTTCGCGGTGCAGCACCAGCGCGGGCAGGCTGATGTCACGCACCAGTTGCGCGCCGAGGGCAGCATCGCCCTTTTCCACGGCAGCAGTGTTGTTGGCAGTCGTCATGGTCGAACTCCTCACAGTCGCGCCCGCAGGCAGGCGCGGTTATTCGTTGATTCGCCGGGCGAGGCTGTTGGCGCTCTCGATCAAGACCCGGCGATAGTCGTTGTAATTGTTCTTGGCATCGGCACGCGGGGCGACGATGCACAGGGTGCAGATGGCAACGCCTTGAGGGTCTTTGACCGGGGCGGCGAAGCAGTGGGTAAAGGTGTCGGCGACACTGTCGAAGGAGAAGAAACCGTCGATGCCGGCCTGACGGATTTCCGCCAGAAAGGTTTCCATCGGCAGGCGTTCGCCATCCGGCAGGATGAAGTCGTCGGGGTCGATCAAGTCGCTGATCTGCTGGTCACTAAAGTGCGCCAGCAGCAGGCGTCCCGAGGCGGTCCACGGGATTGGCGCGTTTTCGCCGATATCGGAAGAAATGCGGAAATGCCGCTCGCCCTCCTTCATCAGTGCCACCGTGTATTTGCGCCCGTTAAGCAGGCACATCTGCGCGGTTTCCCGGGTCTGGCTGACGATCTCCTGCAAGGCGTGATCGGCCTCGCGACTGAGGTCGAAATGGCGCAAATGCGCCTGGCCGAGGAAGTACAGCTGACGACCGAGATAGACGTGACCGTCCTTGCCCACCGGCTCCAGAATCCGCCGCTCGAGCAATGACGCCACCAGTTCGTAGACCGTGGATTTCGGGCTGCCGATGCCGTTGGCGATGTCATTCGGGCGCAGTGGCTGGCCGATTTCCTTGAGGAAATCGAGGATATCGAACGCCCGGTCCAGACCGCGTGCCCGGCGCTTGATGGTGTCTTCGGTCATTTCAGTGGTTCCCATTCAAAGTGCCGGGAGTTTATCGCGAAAGATCGCTCCCACGCTCTGCGCAGGAGCGGTCGATACTCAAGCCTTCTTCTTGTACGCAATGCAGTCGATCTCGACCTTGCAGTCGACCATCATGCTCGCCTGCACACAGGCCCGGGCCGGTGCGTGTTCGGGCTTGAAGTATTCGCCGAAGACCTTGTTGAAACTGCTGAAATCCCGCGGATCGTCCAGCCATACGCCGGCACGTACCACGTCTTCCAGGCCGTAACCGGCCTCTTCGAGAATCGCGATCAGGTTCTTCATGGTCTGATGCGTCTGCTCGACGATACCGCCCACAATGATCTCGCCATCCACCGCCGGCACCTGCCCGGAAACATGCAGCCAGCCATCGGCTTCAACGGCGCGGGCGAATGGACGCGGCTGGCCGCCAGCGGCGGTGCTGCCGGTGCCGTAACGAGTAATGCTCATGGGTGTTTCTCCTGATTGAAAAAGTGAAAAGTCAGAACCGCGTGCTTTTGAGAAATTCCGCCAGCCGCGGCGATTGAGGACGCTCGAACAGTTCCTTGGGAGGCCCCTGCTCTTCGATGCGCCCCTGATTCATGAAAACGATCTTGTCCGAAACCTCGAAGGCAAAACGCATTTCGTGGGTCACCAGCAACATGGTCATGCCGTCCTCTGCCAGCCCTTTGATCACGTTCAGCACTTCGCCGACCAGTTCCGGGTCGAGGGCCGAGGTGACTTCGTCGAACAGCATCAGGCTCGGGTTCATCGCAATCGCCCGGGCAATCGCCACGCGCTGCTGCTGACCGCCGGACAACTGGCCGGGAAAGTGATTGCGCCGCTCCAGCAGACCGACCCGTTCCAGCCATTTCTCGGCCAGGACCACGGCTTCGTCCTTGTGCATCTTTTTGACTTTCAGCAGGCCGAGCGTGACGTTCTGCAACGCGGTGAGGTGCGGGAACAGGTTGAATTGCTGGAACGCCATGCCGGTCATCGCCCGATGACGGGCAATGACTTTTTCCGGGTGGCGCACGCGTTTGCCGTTGAGTTCGTCATAGCCGATGGATTCGCCGTCGAGCAGGATCTGCCCGCCCTGGAATTCCTCGAGCATGTTCACGCAGCGCAACAGCGTGGTCTTGCCCGAGCCGCTGGAGCCGATCAGCGTCACCACGTTGCCGCGCTGCATGCTCAGATCGACGCCCTTGAGCACTTCGACCGCGCCGTATTGTTTGTGCAGGCCACGGATGTCCAGCAGGGGCTGAGCGTTCTGGAGGTTGGAAACTTGAGCTTGAGTCATGGCAGGGCCACCCGCTTTTCAATGTGCCGGCCGAGTAATTCGATGCCGTAGTTGATGACGAAGAACAGAAAACCGGCGAACAGGTAAAACTCCAGAGTCATGAACGTCCGGGCGATGATCTGCTGGGTGCTGAGCAACAGCTCGGCCACACCGATCACCGACAGCAAGGTCGAAGCCTTGACGATTTCCGTGGACGAGTTGACCCAGGTCGGCAGGATCTGCCGCAGCGCTTGAGGCAACAGCACGTAACCGAGGGACTGATAGAACGTCAGGCCAATGGCCTTGCCGGCTTCCATCTGCCCGCGTGGCAAGGCCTGCAACGCGCCGCGCACGATCTCGGCCACGTGAGAGCCGCAAAACAGCGTCAACCCGAGTGCGCCGGCCTGAAACGCGCTGATCTGCCAACCGAGCGCCGGTGCCATGTAGAAGCAGGCCAACACCAGCACGAACACCGGCGTACCGCGAATCAGGTCGACATAAAAGCGGAACGGCGCGCGCATCCAGAACTTGCCGTAGGTCAGCACCAGCCCGGCAAAGACGCCGATGACGGTGCCGAACAGAATCGCCAGCGCCGACACCTGCACGCTGGTCAGAAAGCCCTGCCACAAGGCTTCGCGAGCGATCCACAACTCATGCAACCAACTAGGGGATTGGTACATCGCAGCCTCCTATCGGCGGATCGCCAGACGCTGCTCGAGGTAACGCAGCAGCATGGCAATGAGGTAACAGGCCGCGACATACAACGCCGTGGTCACCAGCCAGGTTTCGATCACCCGGTAGCTTTCGACGTTGATCTTGCGCGCGTAATAGGTCAGCTCCGGCACCGCGATCGCGGCGGCCAGCGAGGTGTCCTTGAACAGCGAAATGAAGTTGTTCGACAGCGCCGGCAGCACGTTGCGCAGCATCACCGGCACGGTGACATACGCCTTCACCTGCCACTCGCCCAGACCAATCGCCAGCCCCGCTTCGCGCTGGCCCTTGGGGATGCTCAACAAGCCGCCGCGGAACACTTCGGTCAGGTACGCCCCGGCATACAGCGACAGGGTGATGATGAACGACGGGATCTTGTCCAGCCGGATCCCCAGGCTCGGCAACGCAAAGTAGATCAACAGAATCAACACCAGAATCGGCGTGTTACGGATCACCGTCACATACACCGATGCCAGCACCCGCAAGGCGCGATGCCTGGACAGCAAGGCAAACGCCATCAGCAGGCCGATCACGCAGCCGATGGCGATCGACACCAGCGCCAGTTCGAGGCCCAGACCGAGCCCCGCCAGCAAGGTGTCGAAATCGCGCCACACGGCAGCAAAGTTCAACTGATAGTTCATGGTCGGCAGTACCTTGAGCGGGGCGCATCAGGGCGCCCCACTCTCACGGGATCATTTGAATTCGACAGGAAAACCGATGGCAGGCGATGGCAGATCCACGCCGAACCATTGCTTGAACGACGCGGCATAAGTCGGGAACTCGACGCCGGTCATGGCTTCATGCAGGGCGGTGTTGACGAAGTTCAGCCAGTCCTGATCGCCGCGTTTGACGGCGCAGGCGTAGGTCTGCGGGCTCCAGGCATAAGTCGGGCTACGGTAGCGACCAGGGTTCTGCACCATCAGGTATTTGACCGAAGACTGGTCAGTGGCGGCAGCATCGGCGCGGCCGGAGTTCACCGCCTGGTACATCAGATCGACGCTGTCGTACTGATCGACCTTGGCCTTGGGCAGCGCCTGATGCACCAGTTCTTCGGCGTACACGTTCTGCAGCACGGCTACGGTCACGCCGTCACCACCGGCCTGCAGGTCTTCGATTTCCTTGTACTTGCTGTTGTTCGGCAGCAGCAGGCCGACGCCTTCGCGGTAGTACGGCAGAGTGAACGCCACTTGCTGCGCACGGCTGGCGGTGACAGTGATGAACTGGCAGCTCATGTCGACCTTGTCGGTCAGCAGGTTGGGAATCCGCGCATCGGACGACTGCACCACGAACTCGACCTTGCTCGGATCATTGAACAGACCTTTGGCCACCATCCGGGCGATGTCGATATCAAAGCCCTGCAACTTGCCGTCCGCGCCCTGGAAGTGCCACGGCGCATTGGTGCTGCCGGTGCCCACAATCAGTTTTCCACGGGCCAGGACGCTGTCGAGCTTGCTGTCGGCCGCCTGGGCCATACCCATGACAGCGGACGAAGCCGCGAGAACAAAAACACACGCATTGAACAAGGAAGGTCGGCGATGCATGGCAAGCACTCCAGAGGATTGTTTATTCCGCTATACCGGAACACGGTTTGTTACTACGGAATAGACAGCAGAAAGTGTGCCACAGGATTCATGGGGAATCTGCAAAGGATTGAATTTTGTTTTGAATCAAAGGGATGGAAGAAACCTGCGAAACGCTGCAACCAACATTGATTAATCACTTCGCTACTTTGCGCCACACAGGGCGGGTATCCAGGCCACATCCTGGTGCGCGATGCACGATTGGGCGCGGGCTGCACCTGTCAACTCTGACAGTTGCGGCAACGGCCGCGCGCGCCCTAACGTCGTACCATCCAGCACATCGAATAAAGGAGGCTCCAACGATGACACCGACTCGATATTCAGCGTTGCCCCCGACGTATCGGAAGGTCTTGAAAGCCAGGCGCCTTGTCGTCCTGTATTTTTTCAACAAACGCTGCGGGGCCTGCGAATTTTCCGGCCCGGTCTTTCTTGAGATCGCCAAGCCCTTTCGGCCCTGGATGGATATCTTCATGCTCGATACCGCACAGTCGTGTCGACATCCGGATGTCAAGGGCACACCGACCGTGTTGTTCTACAAGGAAGGCGTTCTGGTCAAAAAACTGAAAGGCATCGGTTCGGAAGAATCCCTCCTGCAAGACTTCACCCAATTCCTCGGCAAAACCCGTCACCCCGCTGTACCGCGCAAATCGGCCCATGACCTGAACTGGCTGCGTGACACTCTCCGCACCCTTTGCACCCTCCACCGCGCAAAACGGTGGAACCTTTCATGAAAGTGCCGTCACGCCTCACGCACCAGCAACACCCGCGTCACGCGACGCTCTTCCACCGCCATCACGGTCATGCCCCAGCCTTCATGCTGCAGACGATCGCCCTTCATCGGCAGGCGATCCAGCAGACTCATCACCAGCCCGGCCAGAGTCTGATAATCCTCGGTCGGTTCGGCGCGAAAACCGGTGTGTTCGCGGATACGGGTCAGGTTCAACGCACCGTTGACGATAAACCCGCCCTGCTCCTCGACCACGTCGGGGCCAGCGATTTCGCTGGCGTCCGGCAGTTCGCCGGCAATCGACTCGAGAATATCGGTCATGGTCAACACGCCAACAAAGTCGCCGAACTCGTTCACCACAAAGGCAATGTGGGTCGAGGCCGCACGCATTTGTTCCAGTGCGTTGAGGATCGAATAACTGTCCAGCAGATTGACGGTCTTGCGCGCCAAGTGTTCAAGGTTCGGCTCGTTGCCGGCCAGATACTCCTTGAGCAATTCCTTCTTGTGCACGAAGCCCAATGGCTCATCCACTGCGCCGTTACGAATCAACGGCAAGCGCGAGTAGGACGAATGCATCAACCGTGTACGAATAGCCTCGGCGTCGTCGGCCAGATCAATGTGATCGACATCGGCGCGCACCGTCATCAAGGCACGAATCGGTCGCTCGGCCAATTGCAGCACGCCGCTGATCATCACCCGCTCGCGACGGTCGAACAGCTCCGTGCTCGGCGCTTCACCGTTGTCCAGCAAGTCGGAGATTTCCTCGCCGACTTCTTCCACCGCCAGTTTGCGACCACCCAACAGACGCATCACCGCGTGAGCCGTGCGCTCACGCATCGGTCGCAAGCCCTGCATCGAGCGCTTGCGACGAGCGCGGGCGATCTGGTTGAAGATCTCGATGAGGATCGAGAAACCAATGGCCGCGTACAGATAACCTTTCGGGATGTGGAAGCCCAGGCCTTCGGCCGTCAGGGCAAAACCGATCATCATCAGGAAGCCCAGACACAGCATGATCACCGTCGGGTGGGCATTGACGAAGCGGGTCAGCGGCTTGCTGGCAACGATCATCACACCAATGGACACGACCACCGCGATCATCATCACCGCCAGTTCATCGACCATGCCCACGGCGGTAATCACTGCGTCCAGGGAGAACACCGCGTCAAGCACGACGATCTGCGCCACGATCGGCCAGAACAGCGCATAAGCGGTGTTGGTCGAACGTTCGCCGACATGGCCTTCCAGCCGTTCGTGCAACTCCATGGTCGCCTTGAACAACAGGAACACACCACCAAACAGCATGATCAGGTCACGGCCGGAGAAGCTCTTGCCGAACACCTCGAACAACGGTGCCGTGAGGGTGACCAGCCAGGAAATACTCGCCAGCAGGCCAAGACGCATGATCAGCGCCAGGCTCAAGCCGATGATCCGCGCGCGGTCGCGCTGATGCGGCGGCAGTTTGTCCGCCAGGATCGCAATGAACACCAGGTTGTCGATACCCAGTACCAGTTCCAGCACGATCAGTGTCAACAAGCCCAGCCATGCCGTGGGATCGGCTAACCATTCCATAATCTGTCTCTATCTCTCGTCGGTGAATTCAGGCTGCCGGACACGGCAAAGTGCGGCGCGAAAGCTCGAAGGCTGCGCCAACAACGATAGTCGGTAGTCGGAAGACCGGATGTTGCGAGTGCGTCAAGACCGCGCCGTGGCGCGAGGGGAACGGGGTTCCTGGAATAGAACTGGGAGGCTCCGAGAGGGTGTTCATGCAAATCCTGAATGAAAAAAGGCCTTGAAGCGTACAGGCTCAGATGACTTTTCCTACAGCTGGAAATCATTTCAAAATCTGTACGCCGCCAGCTTATCGCCGTCCCTGTCAGCATCGGCAACCAACGGATGTTAAGGGCTAACGCCCGGCAAACCTGAGGCGAGACAACCGGCGCAGGTCGCCCTCGACGTAGTAATCGTTGGTCCAGCTGTCATCCGCCGCCAACGGCTGCACCTGCTTCAACGCCAGTTTTTTCGCGAAGTAGCGGAAACGGTAGTGCTCGTAGAACCGCAGCAGCTCCAGGCCATAGCGGTCCGCCAGATCGGTGTCGCCGCGAATGATCAGGTAGTTCTCGTCATTGCCGGTGCTGGCAGAGGTGCTGAGGTTGTGGCTGCCGCTGATGATCGTCGGGCTGTCGCTGGTGAAGTCGGAGACCACCGCTTTGGTGTGCACCAGCAAGTTGCCCTTCTGGCCTTTCATGTTCTCCCGCAGCCAGCCTTCCAGCCCGGTGTTGAGCAATGCGGTGGCGGCGAATTCGGCGGTTCGGTCGGCGTGAAACCCGGTGATGCGGCTGACTGTGTTTTGCAGGCCGTAACGCAGGATGTCGTCGTGGGGCTGGCCGAGCAATGCGTTGAGAATCGCGTCCGGCAAGGCGAATGCGGTGACGAACAGCAGGTCTTTTTTCGCCCCCTCGATGATATCGACGAACTCCCGCAGATCGGCGCCGCCGGTGCGCGGCGAAAACCCGGCGAACAAGGGTTGCGCCGGGCTCATCGGGTTGTGTTGGGTGATCCAGTCGCGGGTGGCGCCGACGTCCGCCGGCTCGGCCCAGATCTGCTCGAAGGTTTTCAGGTAACTCGCGCTGACCGCCGAATCGTCCAGCACATGCACCACGTTGGCCTGGCGGTACACGCCGTTGGCGGTGAAGTTGGTGCTGCCGCACAGCACCGCTTGCGGCTGACGTTCGCCGCCTGCGTCGAGGCGGCTGAGGACGATGAATTTGTTATGGAAAATATTGTGGGTGACCCGCCCGCGCTTGCTGCTCGCCGGCAGTTTCACAAGGCTCGCTTCGTTGATCGTTGTGTCTTCGTCGTCGGGCCGGGCGTGATACAGCACACGCACCTGAACACCTCGTTCGAACGCCGCGTTCACCGTGTCGATGATGGCTTGCAACTGATATTCGTAGATCGCGATGTCCAGCGCCCACTGCCCGTCCACCGCACGCTCGATAAACCCTTGCAGGCGCCCGAGCAGACCGTTCTCCAGCCACTGACGCGCCGCATCGGGCCAGGCTTCGATGGGCATGTTTTTGTTGGCGCTGATCTGTGCGTCGAGATCGGGAAATTTGCGCTGAAACGCCTGACTGGCGGCCACGGCGCGGTTGAAGATTACGCCCTGATTGGCGGGATGACCGTCGTCGGAGCAGATTGTCAGTTCCAGGGCTTCACCCAGTTGCGGCGCATCCGGCTTACCATACGCCAGGTGCACGCGGTAGTGAATCGTCATGCCCGGATTGACCGCGTAATCGGCCCAGCGGAATTTCTGTAGCGGCGCCTTATCGCTCGGCGTGGCGTGGAGCTGCGGGAAGGTATGGGCCCTGCCGGGAAAGGTCAGGCTGTTGAACAGGAACAGCCACGGTTTGTCGCCCTGCTGCTTTTCGATGGCAAACCCCAGCAAGCCTTTGCGGCGGGGTTCGGCGAGGTCCATGGCGAGCAGCACGCCGTTGGTGCCGGCGTAGGCCTTGACGCGAAAATCGTCCTGCGGATTGGCGACCAGTACGCGCATGATTCACTCCTTGTGATTGGGCCTCAGTGCAGCATAGCCCTCAGACCGACATCAACTCGTCGATATGCCGGTAATCGGCGCCCAGTGCTGTCGCCAATTGTTTCGCGCGACCCAGCCGAATCGGTCCGCGCTCGATATCGATCAACAGGCCCGGACACGCCAGCGCTGGCAGCTGCGGACAGTCTTTCAAACGACCATCGGTGATCACCAGCAACCGTTGTTGTTCGGCGGGAAAACGCTTTCGCCGCACCGTCAGCCAATGCCCGGCTTCCGTCAGCGCCGCCACCAGTGGCGTGCCGCCTCCCGCGCCCAATCCATCGAGCCACGCGCGCAACCCGCTGGAAGCCTTCAGCCCTTGCACCTGCCATTTCGGCGCCGCGCCGCTCGCGGTCAACAACGCAAGACACGCGCGCTGCCGATAAGCGTCGTCGAACAGTTGCGCAAGCACGCCCTTGGCATCGCTCAGTGCCTGATGGCGACGGGTCGAGGCCGAGGCGTCGACGATCACCAGCCACAGTTCATGGGGCGTGCGGGTGCGCAGTTGAAACAGCAAATCCGCTCTGGTTTTCGGGCGACCGTTGAGCAAGGTTCCCGGCCAGTTCACCGAGCCGCTGCGAGCCGCGTGACGCTTGCCCTGGCGACCGTTATCGAGGCGTCCGGCGCGGGGTCTGGCATTCGCCCCCGCGTCGGATCGGGGGCGAATGCCTAAGGCTTTTTTTGTAGGTGTGGCGGCCAGACAGGTACTTCGCGGCGTGCGCCGGTAGCGAGGGCCGGAGCCGGCATTTCTCCCCACTGGCCCTGCCCTTCGCTCGGTTCGGCGTGAGTGCCGGACGGCGATTGCGCCGGTGGCTGTGCGGGGGATGAAGACTGCTCGCGACGACGATGACGCAATGCAAACTCAGCCACGGCATCAATGTCTTGCTCGGCGATGGTTTCAGCCCCGCGCCACGCCGCATGAGCCCGCGCGGCACGCAGCCAGACCAGATCGGCGCGCAAACCGTCGACGCCCGCCGCGAAGCAGCGCTCGGTGATCTGTGCCAGCGCCGCATCATCCAGCGGGATGCCCGGTAAAACCTTGCGGGCGTTCTCGCAGCGCTCGCGCAGAGCTTGCTGCTCAGCCTCCCACTGCGCACAGAACGCCTGCGGATCGCTGTCGAAATCCAGCCGACGACGAATGATCTGCCCCCGCTCGGCCGGCGCCGTATGACCGCTCAGCGCGACGTTAAGGCCGAAACGATCCAGCAATTGCGGACGCAATTCCCCCTCTTCCGGGTTCATCGTGCCGATCAATACGAACTTCGCTGAATGCCGATGGGAAATGCCATCGCGCTCGATCAGGTTAGTGCCGCTGGCGGCCACATCGAGCAGAAGGTCCACCAGATGATCCGGCAACAGATTGACTTCATCGACGTACAACACGCCGCCGTCCGCCTTCGCCAGCACACCCGGAGAAAACTGCGCACGACCGTCGCTCAACGCCGCGTCCAGATCCAGCGTGCCGACCAATCGCTCTTCAGTAGCACCCAACGGCAAGGTAACGAACTGACCACTGGCCAACAGATCCGCCAGACCCCGGGCCAGCGTCGACTTGGCCATGCCGCGCGGGCCTTCGATCAGCACGCCGCCGATTTTCGGGTCGATGGCCGTCAGGTACAGCGCCAGTTTCAGATCATCGGCGCCGACCACGGCGGAGAGCGGGAAATGCGGGGTGTCGGTCATGTTCAGTCTCAGCTCTCTTCTTCTATGTCCAGAAGCAGGTTTTCCAGGGCCTCTTTGTAGGCGCCCGGTTCCTGCCACATTCCGCGCTGCTGCGCTTCGAGCATGCGTTCGGTCATGTCGCGCAGTGCGTGGGGATTATGCTCGCGCACGAACTCGCGGGTCGCCGGGTCCAGCAGATACGCATCGGCCAGCAATGCGTATTGGTGATCGTCGATCAGTTGCGTGGTGGCGTCGAAGGCAAACAGATTGTCGACCGTCGCCGCCAGTTCGAACGCGCCTTTATAGCCGTGGCGCTTGACCCCGTCGATCCATTTCGGATTCGCCGCCCGGGAGCGGATGACCCGGTTCAGCTCTTCCTTCAAGGTGCGGATCTTCGGCAGATCCGGCTGACTGTGATCGCCGTGATAACTGGCCGCCGCCTCGCCACGCAAGCTTTCCACGGCAGCAAGCATGCCGCCCTGGAACTGGTAATAGTCGTTGGAATCGAGCAGGTCATGCTCGCGGTTGTCCTGGTTTTGCAGCACGGCCTGCACCTGGCTCAGGCGCTGAACGAATTGCTCGCGGGCGGCGGTGCCCTCATCGGAACCGCCGTAAGCGTAGGCGCCCCAGTTCAGGTAGACCTCGGCCAGATCCTCGCGGGTTTGCCACAGACGATCGTCGATTGCGCCCTGCACGCCCGCGCCATAAGCGCCGGGTTTGGCACCGAAGATCCGCCAGCCGGCCTGACGCCGGGCAGCATCCTCATCCAGCCCTGACTGGCGCAGCGCTTCGCGTTCGGCGCGCACTTTGGCGGCCAGTGGGTTGAGGTCGTCCGGCTCGTCCAGTTCGGCCACGGCTTGCACGGCAGCGTCGAACAGGCGGATCAGGTTGGCGAACGCATCGCGGAAAAATCCGGAGACCCGCAGCGTTACATCGACCCGAGGCCGGTCGAGCAGGCTCAACGGCAGAATTTCGAAATCGTCGACTCGCTGACTGCCGGTGGCCCAGACCGGACGCACGCCCATCAACGCCATGGCCTGAGCGATGTCATCGCCGCCGGTACGCATGGTCGCGGTGCCCCACACAGAGAGACCGAGTTGGCGCAGGTGATCGCCGTGGTCCTGCAGGTGTCGCTCGAGGATCAGGGTCGCCGACTGGAAACCAATGCGCCATGCCGTGGTGGTCGGCAGGTTGCGCACGTCCACCGAATAGAAGTTGCGCCCGGTAGGTAGCACGTCGAGGCGACCGCGACTTGGCGCACCACTTGGGCCAGCGGGGACGAATCGGCCGCTCAACGCGTCGAGCAATCCGCGCATTTCGGCCGGGCCGCAGGCGTCGAGGCGTGGGGCGATCACTTCGCGCAGATGAGCAAGAATGGCACTCACCTCAGACCAGTGAGGACCCTGTGGGAGCGGGCTTGTCCCCGGGCGGCGATCCGACGAAGGCGTCGCGTCAGTCAATACCTCTTTCACTGACATACCGCTTTCGCGGGCAAGCCCGCTCCCACAGGTACTGTGCAAGGCTTGACTTGGGTTGAGTGCCTGCTCAATCAGCTGGGTGGCGAACAGTTCAAGACGTTCACGGGTATCCCCCGCCGTGCGCCAGACTTCATTGCTCAGCGATTGCAGTTCCATTGGGCGCAGGCCAGTCCAGGGATCAGCAAGCGCACAATCGAGCGGATCAAACCCCAGCTGAAACGCCTTGGCCAGCGCCCGCAACAGACTCGACTGTGCCCCTTTGCCATCGCCACGGGGAATCCGCAGCAACGCCAGCAATGTGTCGATGCGCAGACGCCCGGTCGGCGACTCTCCAAAGATATGCAGGCCATCGCGGATCTGCGATTCCTTCAAGTCACACAAATAAGTGTCCAGACGCGGCAGCCAGATCGCCGCATCGGCGTCGCTGTCGAGGGCGGCATCCAGCTGCAATTCGCGATCAATCTGCGTGTCACGCACCAGTTGCAGAATGTCGCGCTGCAACTCACGGGCACGACGCGGATCGAGCAACTGAGCTTCGTAATACTCGTCGGCCAACAGTTCCAGATTGCGCAACGGGCCGTAGGTTTCGGCGCGGGTCAGCGGCGGCATCAAGTGGTCGATGATCACCGCTTGGGTGCGACGTTTGGCCTGGGCGCCCTCGCCCGGATCGTTGACGATAAACGGATAGATGTTCGGCAGCGGCCCGAGCAATGCGTCGGGCCAGCAGTTCTCCGACAGGCCCACACCTTTGCCGGGCAGCCATTCAAGGTTGCCGTGCTTGCCGACGTGGATCACGCCATGAGCGCCGTAGGTCTGGCGCAGCCAGAAATAGAACGCGAGGTACGCGTGCGGCGGCACCAGATCCGGGTCGTGATACACCGCGCTCGGATCGACCTGATAACCCCGCGCCGGCTGAATGCCGACGAAGGTCAGGCCGAAACGCAGACCAGCGATCATCATTCGCCCGTCACGGCACATCGGATCGTTTTGCGGCGAACCCCAACGTTCCAGCACCGCCGCGCGATTGGCTTCTGGCAGCGCATTGAACATCGTCAGGTAATCGTCCATCGTCAGGCTTTGCTGGCACGGGCGCTGATCGAGGGTGTCGAGGTTATTGCTGACGCCGCCGAGCAATTGCTGGATCAGCTCGGTGCCGCTTTCCGGCAGTTCGGCCGGCAACGGATAACCTTCAGCCTGCAACGCTCGCAGGATATTCAGCGCGGCGGCCGGCGTGTCGAGGCCGACGCCGTTGCCGATGCGCCCGTCCCGGGTCGGGTAGTTGGCGAGGATCAGGGCGATGCGCTTTTCAGCGTTCGGCACCCGCGCCAGATCGACCCAGCGTCGCGCCAGTTCAGCCACAAAATCCATGCGTTCGGGCTGGGCCCGATAACACACCACGTCGGACTGACTGCGCTCGCTGCGCCAGGCCAGGTCCTTGAAGCTGATCGGTCGGCTGATGATCCGCCCGTCCAGCTCCGGCAACGCGATGTGCATCGCCAGATCCCGCGGACCGAGGCCCTGCTCGCTGTCGCGCCAACCGGGCTCGTTGTCCTGGGCGCAGATCGCCTGGATCACCGGAATGTTGCGACGAAACGGCCGCAAATGCGGCGCTTCCGGGCTGGACTGGGCGAAACCGGTGGTGTTCAGAATCACCGATGCCTCCACCTCATCCAGCCAGTCCTCGACCACCGACAGGCAGCCGGGCTCTTTCAAACTGGCCACGGCAATCGGCAGCGGATTGAGTCCGGCTGCCTGAAGCCGTTGGCAGAACACGTCGATAAACGCCGTGTTCGCCGCTTGCAAATGCGAGCGATAAAACAACACCGCCGACACCGGTTGACCGGGCAGCCAATCGGCTTGCCAGTCACTCAGTGCGGCGGTGTTTTTGTTCGGGTGATAAATCGCCGTGCGCGGCAGCGTTTGCGGCTCGCCCCACACGTAATCCCGCGCCAGCCAGCGATTGGCCAGGCAGTGGAAAAAGTCCAGCGCATTGCCAAGACCACCCTGGCGCAGGAACTGCCAGAGACGGTCGCGATCCTCGGCGCCCACGGTGCTCAGGTCGCTGAGCTCCGGGTCGGGACGGTCATCGCCCGGCACCAGAATCACCTGCACGCCACGCTCGGACAACTCGACCAGCCGCTCGACGCCATAACGCCAATAAGCGATGCCGCCATGCAGCGAAATCAGAATGACCTTGGCGTGGCGCAGCACTTCATCGACGTACAGGTCGACCGACGCATGGTTCTGCACCTGCATCGGGTTGGCCAGCCGCACGCTCGGGTAATCGTCGGGCAGTTGCTGCGCGGCTTCGGCGAGCAGCGCGAGGCTGGAATCGCCGCTGCACAGGATCACCAGCTCGGCAGGGGTTTGTCCAAGGTCGGCAATGTTGTCGTCCGACACGAAACCGCCGGGCTGGGTCCTGAGCAGGTGCATGGCTTAAACGCTGAGCGCGGCGCGCAGTTGCGCTTCGAGCTGGGCTGCGTCCAGCTCCTGACCGATCAACACCAGACGCGTCACGCGCACCTCATCGGCGCCCCACTGACGGTCGAAGTGCTTGTCGAAACGTGTACCCACGCCCTGGATCAGCAGACGCATCGGCTTGTTAGGGATCGCTGCGAAACCTTTGACGCGCAGGATGCCGTGTTGAACCACCAGTTGCGTCAGCGCGTCGAGCAGCAGGCTTTCGTCGGCTTGCGGCAGTTCGATGGAAATCGAATCGAAGGCGTCGTGATCGTGGTCATCGTGATCGTCATCGCCTTCACCGTGGTGGTGATCGTGATGGCTGTGGCGGCTGTCGATGTGTTCTTCGGAACCGGCACCGAGGCCGATCAGCACGTCCAGCGGCAGGCGACCGTTGCTGGCTTCGATGATTTTCACTGCGGGCGGCAGCTCTTCGGCGACTTCCAGACGGACGCGCGCGAGGTCTTCAGGGCTGGTCTGGTCGGCCTTGTTGAGGATCACCAGATCGGCGCTGGCCAGTTGGTCAGCGAACAGTTCGTGCAGCGGAGATTCGTGATCCAGGTTCGGATCGAGCTTGCGCTGGGCATCAACCTGATCCGGGAACGCGGCGAAGGTGCCGGCGGCCACGGCCGGGCTGTCGACCACAGTAATCACTGCGTCAACGGTGCACGCACTGCGGATTTCCGGCCACTGGAAGGCTTGCACCAGCGGTTTTGGCAGGGCCAGACCCGAGGTTTCGATCAGGATGTGGTCGAGGTCGCCGCGACGGGCCACCAGTTCGCGCATCACCGGGAAGAACTCTTCCTGAACCGTGCAGCACAGGCAGCCGTTGGCCAGTTCGTAGACGCGGCCGGTGGCTTCTTCTTCGGTGCAGCCGATGGTGCATTGCTTGAGGATTTCACCGTCGATGCCCAACTCGCCAAACTCGTTGACGATCACCGCGATACGGCGGCCCTGGGCGTTGTCGAGCATGTGCCGCAGCAAGGTGGTTTTGCCCGAGCCGAGGAAGCCGGTGACGATGGTGACGGGGAGTTTGGCCAGTGTTTTCATCGGATGCCCTTTGGCAAGGTGGCGGGCATACGGGACGAGACCGGCAACGCGGGTGCGTGCCTGGAGAGTTCGCCACCGGATCACCCCGCCCGGTTGAAAGTGAGAATCTGTGACGAGGCAGGTCTCCTGGCTGACGGTGTTCGGGCCTTGGCCCGGTATTCGCTGCGCCTTCCCGCTGGCTCTGGATTGAGTTGGCAGTGGCGTGGCAGCGAACAGCACCGTTCACAGTTGCGGGGGCAGCCGCGGCTTGGACCGCGTTCCCTTCTTAGCTTCGGCGTGGGCCGAAGAACCTCGAAAGCGCAAGGCTACGCAGGGTGTGGGGATGGGTCAATGGTTGGTGGATTTTGGGATTGGGGGCATATCCGTTGCTTCGGGTGCTGCCGCTGGCGGTTTCGCTCTTACAGCGAGTCCCTTTTTCAAACGCCAAAAAGGAACCAAAAGGCTTTTGCCCCGGCGTACGGCACTTCGCTTAGGCTCAGTGTTCCCTCGCTACGGTGTCCATCAGGGGGCATCGCCTACGGTTTGCTTCGCTGCACCTCCTCTCGATGTATGCGGCTTCGCCGCACGGCGCTGCGCGCCTACCCCCTGATGGACACCTCCGCTCGGCCTGCCGAAGGGGCTAAAGATCAAAAGCTAGAGCCAGAGCCAGAGCCAGAGCTAGAGCAAAGGCCAGATCAAGAGCCCCCTCACCCTAGCCCTCCCGAAACGTCGGACCGCCCGTAGGGAGAGGGAACTGATCGGGGTGTTTGGAAGAGATACGCCGACGTGCGATACCGCGTTGAACTCAGACTTTGAAAAGCACAAAAATCGGCTCCCTCTCCTAGGGGAGAGGGCTGGGGTGAGGGGTAAACCCACCACAAAACCAAAGCCAAACACGCCCTGCTCCCCCCACTCAAAACGATGAGCGTTAGCTCGAGTACCGCTTTTGATCGCAGGGCCCGTCGGCAGGCTGAGTGGAGGGATTGATCCGGGGGTGGGAGCGCAGCGACCATGCGGCGCAGCCGCATGCATCGAGAGGAGGTGCAGCGAAGCAAACCGTAGGCGATGCCCCCGGATCAATCCCGGAGCGAAGGAACCCGAGCCACAGCGAGGGCCGTACGTCAGGGTGCAGCCTTTTTGGTTACTTTTTCGGCGTTTGGAAAAAGTGACCCGCCGTAAGGGCGGAACCCTAAGCAGCCATAACCGCAGCAACGGATCTGCCCCCAATCCCAATCCCAATCCCAATCCCAATCCCAATTGACTCAAATTCCCCCTCATGGTCTCCTACACAACTTGTTACGGGTGCCCCTCACAGGGTGAAACGGGAAACCGGTGAATCATGTGCTTTACTCTAAAGCCATGTCAGTCCGGTGCTGCCCCCGCAACGGTAAACGAGCGAAGCGTCAGATCCACTGTGCCCCGGCATGGGAAGGTGACGCTTGCAGGTCGGCCAGACGCCAACCCCTCGTGAGCCCGGAGACCGGCCCGCAACACACAGTGCGCGACATCGCCACTGAACATAACAAACCCGCGGTGGGCGGGCGCTGTTCGAACCTCTGCGTGCCCGGCCGCAGGGGTTTTCATGCGCTCTATCCGCCCGCTGACACTCCAGAGGGAAGCGCCATGTCGATCATCAGCAGCACCGGCAGCAATTCGGACAAGATCTCCAGCACCACCACACTGAGCCAACGCCTGGCCGCCGCCGCCTGCGCGTCGATCCTCGGTGCCTGCCTGGTGTACTTCGCCGGTTTCTCGCACATCGAAGCGGTGCACAACGCCGCTCACGATACCCGCCACAGCGCCGCGTTCCCGTGCCACTGAGACCTGACGACATGATCAAGCGTATTGCGCAGACCGCAGGTTTCACCGGCCTGCTGGCCGCCTTGCTCCTGACGCTGCTGCAAAGCTTTTGGGTTTCGCCGCTGATTCTGCAGGCCGAAACCTTCGAGAAAGCCGAGCCAGTTGCCGAAGTTCACGAACACGCCGCCGGCACCGCCGCCCACACCCACGATGTCGAGGCCTGGGAGCCGGAAGACGGCTGGCAGCGAGTGGCTTCCACCACCGGCGGCAATCTGGTGGTAGCCGTGGGTTTTGCCCTGATGCTGGCAGGTCTGTACACCCTGCGTGCGCCGACCAAGACTTCGCAAGGCCTGCTCTGGGGTCTGGCCGGTTACGCGACTTTCGTGCTCGCGCCGACCATGGGTCTGCCGCCTGAGCTGCCGGGCACCGCAGCCGCAGATCTGGCCTCGCGTCAGATGTGGTGGATCGGCACCGCCGCCTCCACCGCTGTCGGCCTGGCCTTGATTGCGTTCAGTCGCAACTGGCTGATGAAAATCCTCGGTGTGGCGATCCTTGCCGTGCCGCACGTGATCGGCGCGCCGCAACCGGAAGTGCATTCGATGCTCGCTCCGGAAGCCCTGGAAGCCCAGTTCAAAATCGCTTCGCAGCTGACCAACGTCGCGTTCTGGCTGGCCCTGGGCCTGATCAGCGCCTGGTTGTTCCGCCGCAAAAGCGAAGGTCAGTACCACGCATGACCGATGACAGCGCAGCGCCGACCTTCGTGGTCGGCCTGGGCTGCCAGCGCGGCTGCCCGGCCAGCACGCTGCGTGCATTACTTGATCAGGCCTTGCAGGCCCATCGAATTGACCTCGAGAAGGTCAAGGCGCTCGCCAGCATCGACCTCAAGCGTGACGAACCCGGATTGCAGGAACTCGCCGCCCAGCTGGCGCTGCCGTTGCTGTATTTCAGTAGCGAGGAACTGGCCAGTTATCAGCAACGTTTGAGTCATCATTCACAGATCGCCTTCGAACGCACCGGTTGCTACGGCGTGGCGGAAAGTGCCGCGCTGGCGCTCGCTGAACAGTTGATCAGCGGCCCGGCAAAACTGCTGATTTCCCGGCAAAAGTACGCTCAGGCAACTCTGGCATTGGCCGGCGCGGCGTAAATTCCCGATAATCCCCGCTTTCGATCATGAGCATTCTTCATCTGAAAGGCTTGTGAAGCACCGCCTGCCCCTTTTTTACAGGATCCAACGATGACCGTTTACTTCATCGGCGCCGGCCCCGGCGACCCGGAATTGATCACTGTCAAAGGCCAGCGGCTGATCCGCCGTTGCCCGGTGATCATCTATGCAGGTTCGCTGGTGCCGACGGCAGTGCTGGAAGGTCATTGCGCTGAAACCGTGGTCAACAGCGCCGAACTGCACCTGGAACAGATCATCGACCTGATCAAGACCGCCCACGCCAAGGGCCAGGATGTGGCGCGGGTACATTCGGGGGATCCGAGTCTGTATGGCGCCATTGGCGAGCAGATTCGTCATTTGCGAGAGCTGGATATTCCGTTCGAGATCATTCCCGGTGTGACCGCTACCGCCGCGTGCGCCGCGCTGTTGGGCGCCGAACTGACCCTGCCGGACATCTCGCAAAGCGTGATCCTGACCCGTTATGCGGACAAGACGGCGATGCCTGCCGGTGAAGAGCTCGGCAATTTGGCGCAGCACGGGGCGACCATGGCGATTCATCTGGGGGTCAATCATCTGGAGAAGATCCTGGCTGAGCTGCTGCCGCATTACGGCGCGGATTGCCCGATCGCGGTGATTCATAGGGCGACGTGGCCGGATCAGGACTGGGTGACGGGGACGCTGGAAGATATTGCCGAGAAGGTGGCGGCGAAGGGTTTTCGGCGTACGGCGTTGATTCTGGTCGGGCGGGTGTTGGGCAGCGATCACTTCAGTGAGTCGTCGCTGTATCGTGCGGGACATGCGCACCTTTATCGACCGTGAATGGGACGCGGAGCGTCCCGGGCTGCATTCCCACGCGGACGGTTCGACGCCTCGACGTGGGAACGATCAACGCATAAAAAAACGGCGCTCACGGGGCGCCGTTTTTCATGCCGCAGCGAACACCTTAGTAATAGGCGTTTTCTTTCTGCGTGTGGTCGGTCACGTCGCGAACGCCCTTGAGCTCAGGAATGCGCTCAAGCAGGGTGCGCTCGATGCCTTCCTTCAGGGTCACGTCCGCCTGGCCGCAGCCCTGACAACCGCCGCCGAACTGCAATACGGCAATGCCGTCTTCAACGACATCGATCAGGCTGACCTGACCGCCGTGGCTGGCCAGCCCCGGGTTGATTTCGGTTTGCAGGTAGTAGTTGATGCGCTCGTTGATCGGGCTGTCGGCGTTGACCATCGGCACTTTGGCGTTTGGCGCCTTGATGGTCAGCTGGCCGCCCATGCGGTCGGTGGCGTAGTCGACGACGGCATCATCGAGGAACGCTTCGCTGAACGAGTCGATGTAAGCGGTGAAGCTTTTCAGCCCCAGCGCCGTGTCTTCAGGTTTCTCTTCGCCCGGCTTGCAGTAGGCAATGCAGGTTTCGGCGTACTGGGTGCCAGGCTGGGTGATGAAAACGCGGATGCCGATGCCCGGGGTGTTCTGCTTGGAGAGCAGATCGGCCAGGTAATCGTGGGCGGCGTCGGTAATGGTAATAGCGGTCATGGAGACTCCTCGCAGGCTTGAGGCGGAGTTTACGCCAATCGGCGCGCGGCACAAAGTCCTACTATTTACGTAGGAATAGTTCGCAAATCGGCTAAGCGCCAGGTTCGCCGTCAATCCGTGCCCTAAGCCATTGATAACTGCGTTTTTCCACCCATTCGTAGCTCAGCCACGAACCGATAGCAATGGCCAGCGCACAGACGATAAACATCAAATACGGGTTGATTCCGTAGCGCCGGGCCAGATAACCACCGGCCGACAGCACCAGCACATGCATCAGATACACCGAGTAGGAACAGTCGCCCAGCAGTTTGAGCAGCCTGTTGCGTTCGACATGCCGCTCCAGCGCCATACTGGCCATGACCAGCACCGCACTGGGCACGCCCCAATTGAGCAATCGGGGTTCCGGCGGCAGATGATAGATCGCCACTAATGCCGCACCGATCCCCAGCAACGGCAGCCAGAGCGCCGGTCCGATCCAGCCGCGGCGATAGAACATGCCGATACTGATCCCGAGCAGGAACTCATAAACGATGTCCGAGCGATAGAACTCGCTGACCCAGCCAAACCCGGTCCAGGCCTGACACACCGCAAACAGCAGCGCCGCGACCACCAGCAGGCGTACTTGCAGCCGGAACAACAGTGCCCAGGCAAACAACACGTAGAACAGCATTTCGTAATTCAGGGTCCAGCCGACATTCAGAGTCGGATAGATCCCGTAGCCGCCGGGGTTTTCGGTCGGGATAAACAGCAACGACAACAGCAAATGGCTCCAGTCCACCGTTTGATCCGGCAGCAGCGGCCGGGCGAATACCACCAGCACCGCCATCAGCACGGTGTAGAGCCAATACGCCGGAACAATACGGAACAGTCGATACAACAGAAACCGCGCCGGCGGCAGTGCCTTGCCTTCGGTGGACAGGAAAATCACCAGCCCGCTGATCACGAAAAAGATATCGACGCCCACGGCGCCCTTGTCGATGAACAGCTGCCCGATCGGCCCGCGCGCCTCGAAGTCGAAGAAAATCTGCATGAAGTGATGGCAGACCACCGCCCACGCGGCGAGCGCTCGCAGGGCCTGCACTGAAATCAACATTGCCCACTCCCGTCACTCTTTCTGAACCACCACTGAACTCTGTGGGAGCGGCGGTGCGACGACTCGACTTGCCCGCGATGGCGGAGTGTCAGGCCACTTAAATGCCGGATGGACCGCCCTCATCGCTGGCAAGCCAGCTCCCACAGGAACTTTGTGTCTAGTCATAAATTGGGACAGCAGGCTCGCGTCAAACGATCAAAGATTCTCGTACCGGTTCATGTCCAGCACACCCTCTTCCACCGGCTCGGTCTCGTGGATGTACTGGCTCAGGTCGTGGAAATAGAACCAGAACTGCGGATGACTGCGGCGAATCCCCCAACGTTCGACGATCTTCTCGAATTGCGGCGCATCCTTGGCGTTTTCCATCGCATCGACAAACGCTGGCACCTGATCCGCCGGGACGTTGAACATGAAATTCGGGTAGCTGCTGAGCACGCCCGGATAGATCGTCAGCGTGTCCAGCCCCGGCTGATAACGCAGCGATTCGCCGAGCAGGAACGCCACGTTGCTGTGGGCGCGGTTGCGCAGCAGGCTGTAGACCTCGCGCTTGCCGCTGCGGGTTTCAACCCGCAGCATGGTGGCTTCCGGCAATTGATCGATCACTTTCAGCCCCGCCGCCGGGCGCGAAGTCAGGCGACTCAGCGCCTGTTCGGCATTTTGCAGCGCCGGGTCGATGTTCGGGCGCGAGCAATAGGCGTCTTCGCAGCGGTTGATCGGATCCGGACGCGCGTTGAGATCGCCGTAACGCGCCAGCAACTGCATGGCGAAATCGTGTTTCGGGTCTTTCTCGTCGAGTTTCAGCGCGGTCGGCTTGTCGTCGTCGATGGCTTCGTAATCGAGCCACATCTTGAACTGGCCGCTGCTCTGGTACCAATCGTCGAGGTAGCCTTCGCGGGAATCGGCGGGCATCAGGCGCAGGAAGTTCTGTTCGGCGCCGTTGCGGATCAGGTCGAAATACAAGCGGGTTTGCGCCTGATGGGAGACGTTGCCGAACACATCGAAATTCACCGCCAGCTGGTAATAGGTGCGCTCCAGCAGCGGATAGTCGAACAGCCACATCGTCTGCGGCACCTCGCCGATCAGGCCCTTGGTCACCGAAGCGCTGTCGAAGTGACGGAAGATGCTGAGCAAGGCGTTGTCGTTGCCGGCCCACAGGGTCGACCAGCTCGGTGCCGGCAGGTCGGCGTAGCTGTCACGGCGCAGGGCTTCGTATTGGTTTCGCTTGTTGCGGTAGTTGTGCCACAGGCTCAGGACACTGCCGACATCGTCGTTCTGCCCCGGCATGGCCAGCAACGGCGTGGCCTGGCCGCGATAGTTCGGGTCGGTGATGTACAGGTCGTGTTCCGGCGCCTGGAACAGCGCCCAGAAGTTGTCGCGGATCACGTCGGTCGCGATCTGCCCACGGCACACCGGGCCGCGAATGAAGGTGCGCACGAAGTATTCGGCGTTATCGAGCATGAACTGATAACGCGCCTGCGCCGGGATCGCCTCGAAGGTGGCGAACGGGTTGGCCCGGCTCTGCGGACCGTAGCCCGGCAAGGCGTTGACCTGCCAGTGGCCGTTGTAGAACAGGCTCTTGACCCGCGCCATCTTCGCCGCACTCAGCGGATAAGTGATGTGGGTCTTGTGCACGATCACGCCCTGCACCGGCCACAGGCGATAGTAGACCTGGGTGCCCGGATCGTCGTTCGGGCGACGGGTGGCGATCAGATCGATTGGTTGCCCGGTCGGCGTGCGCGAACGCACCCACTGGAAGTAATGCCCCGGCTCGCCGTCCTTGAAATAGATGTGCGCCAAAAACCAGTGTTCGAACAACCAGCGCCCGACCAGACTTTCCCGCGCGCCAGGCTGGTTGAGCAGGTTTTCCCACTGGACGATCTGCATCGCCTCCTTGGCGCTTGGCGCCAGGCCTTGCTCGTCGATCGGCGCACCGGAAGCGAGCCAGCGCTGCAGCGTCTGATATTGCTGATCGGTCAGCCCGGTCACCGCCAGCGGCATGCCCTCTTTCGGATGGGCGCCAGCATAGCCGTCGAACTCCGCAGGCATCGCGCACAGGTTTTCGCGATTGAGGCCCAAGACGATGTCTTCCGGCAGCTTGGCGTTGGGTGTCAGCGGCGTTTTGTGTCCCAGCTCCAGCATGCGTGCCATCAGAGCGGCCTGACTACCTTGGGCGTCGAGCACCGAATAGAAGTCTTTCTGCTGCCAGGCCCGTTTGCCGAAGGCGTCATAGAACAGCCGGGTGGTCGGCGCCGCCTGGGTGCGTTCGCCATCGTAGACCGGCATCTTGCTCGCGCCACGGGCCGCACCTTCGCCGCTGCCCAGGTTCAACTGACAGGCAGAGTCGTAGCACGCATGGCAGGCCACACACTTTTCGGTGAAGATCGGCTGGATGTCTCGAGTGTAGGAAATAGAAGAAGAAACAGCGGGACTCTGCGCCGCCGCGCCAAAGCTAAAAAACAGCAATGCAATGCTGATGACGCGGTACGACATGTCCCTGATCCTGATCCTGAAGAAAAAACGCCGCGATTCTACCGTTATGACGCCCGTACCAACATGAGCGATATTCATGCAAAAGCGCCACATGCTCTAAAACCGCACAGGTTTGTTATGATCCCGCCCCTTCGTCATGGTCTTTTTCGAGTAGTCCCAATGTCCGATCGCAGCGTTCGCCTTCAAGCTCTCAAGCAAGCTCTCAAAGAGCGCATCCTGATTCTAGACGGCGGCATGGGCACGATGATCCAGAGCTACAAGCTCGAAGAGCAGGATTATCGCGGCAAACGCTTCGCCGACTGGCCGAGCGACGTCAAGGGCAACAACGACCTGTTGGTGCTGACCCGCCCGGACGTGATCGGCGGCATCGAGAAAGCCTATCTGGATGCCGGTGCCGACATCCTCGAGACCAACACCTTCAACGCCACGCAGATTTCCATGGCCGACTACGGCATGGAAGAACTGGTCTACGAACTCAACGTAGAAGGCGCCCGTCTGGCACGCAAGGTCGCCGACGCGAAAACCCTCGAGACCCCCGACAAGCCGCGCTTCGTCGCCGGCGTTCTCGGCCCGACCAGCCGCACCTGCTCGCTGTCGCCGGACGTCAACAACCCGGGCTATCGCAACGTCACCTTCGATGAGCTGGTCGAAAACTACACCGAGGCCACCAAAGGCCTGATCGAGGGCGGCGCGGATCTGATCCTGATCGAAACCATCTTCGACACCCTCAACGCCAAAGCCGCGATCTTCGCCGTGCAAGGCGTATTCGAAGAACTGGGCTTCGAGTTGCCGATCATGATTTCCGGCACCATCACCGACGCCTCCGGCCGCACCCTGTCGGGCCAGACCACCGAAGCCTTCTGGAACTCCGTGGCCCACGCCAAACCGATTTCGGTCGGTCTGAACTGCGCCCTCGGTGCCCGCGAACTGCGTCCGTACCTGGAAGAGCTGTCGGACAAGGCCAGCACTCACGTGTCCGCTCACCCGAACGCCGGCCTGCCGAACGAATTCGGCGAGTACGACGAACTGCCGGTGGACACCGCCAAGGTCATCGAAGAATTCGCCCAGAGCGGCTTCCTCAACATCGTCGGCGGTTGCTGCGGCACCACGCCGGGCCATATCGAAGCCATCGCCAAAGCCGTCGCCGGTTACGCGCCACGGCAGATTCCGGACATTCCCAAGGCCTGCCGCCTGTCGGGTCTGGAACCGTTCACCATTGATCGCAGCTCGTTGTTCGTCAACGTCGGCGAGCGGACCAACATCACCGGTTCGGCCAAATTCGCCCGGCTGATCCGTGAAGACAACTACACCGAAGCCCTGGAAGTCGCCCTGCAGCAGGTCGAGGCCGGCGCCCAGGTGATCGACATCAACATGGACGAAGGGATGCTCGATTCGAAGAAGGCCATGGTGACCTTCCTCAATCTGATTGCCGGCGAGCCGGACATCTCCCGCGTACCGATCATGATCGACTCCTCGAAATGGGACGTGATCGAAGCCGGCCTCAAATGCATTCAGGGCAAGGGCATCGTCAACTCGATCAGCATGAAAGAAGGCGTCGAGCAGTTCATCCACCACGCCAAACTGTGCAAGCGCTATGGCGCCGCCGTGGTGGTGATGGCGTTCGACGAAGCCGGCCAGGCTGACACCGAAGCGCGCAAGAAAGAGATCTGCAAACGCTCCTACGACATTCTGGTCAACGAAGTCGGCTTCCCGCCGGAAGACATCATTTTCGACCCGAACATCTTCGCCGTGGCCACCGGCATCGAAGAACACAACAACTACGCTGTGGACTTCATCAACGCCTGTGCCTACATCCGCGACGAGCTGCCGTATGCCCTGAGCTCCGGCGGCGTGTCCAACGTGTCGTTCTCGTTCCGCGGCAACAACCCGGTGCGCGAGGCGATCCACTCGGTGTTCCTGCTGTACGCGATCCGCGCCGGCCTGACCATGGGCATCGTCAACGCCGGTCAGCTGGAGATCTACGACCAGATCCCGCAGGAACTGCGCGACGCCGTTGAAGACGTGATCCTCAACCGCACGCCGGAAGGCACCGACGCCCTCCTCGCCATCGCCGACAAGTACAAGGGCGACGGCAGCGTCAAGGAAGCCGAGACCGAAGAGTGGCGCGGCTGGGACGTCAACAAACGTCTGGAACATGCGCTGGTCAAGGGCATCACCACCCACATCGTCGAAGACACCGAAGAGTCCCGTCAGTCCTTCGCGCGCCCGATCGAAGTGATCGAAGGCCCGCTGATGTCCGGCATGAACATCGTCGGCGACCTGTTCGGCGCCGGCAAAATGTTCCTGCCGCAAGTGGTGAAATCCGCCCGCGTGATGAAGCAGGCCGTGGCGCACCTGATTCCGTTCATCGAACTGGAAAAAGGCGACAAGCCGGAAGCCAAGGGCAAGATCCTGATGGCCACGGTCAAAGGCGACGTGCACGACATCGGCAAGAACATCGTCGGCGTGGTGCTGGGTTGCAACGGCTACGACATCGTCGACCTCGGCGTGATGGTGCCGGCGGAGAAGATCCTGCAGGTGGCCAAGGAGCAGAAGTGCGACATCATCGGCCTGTCCGGTCTGATCACCCCGTCGCTGGATGAAATGGTCCATGTGGCCCGCGAGATGCAGCGCCAGGACTTCCACCTGCCGCTGATGATCGGCGGCGCGACCACCTCCAAGGCGCACACGGCGGTGAAGATCGAGCCCAAGTACAGCAACGACGCAGTGGTCTACGTGACCGACGCCTCCCGCGCCGTGGGGGTGGCGACGCAGTTGCTGTCCAAGGAACTGAAAGCCGGTTTCGTCCAGAAGACCCGCGAAGAGTACATCGACGTCCGCGAGCGCACCGCCAACCGCAGCGCCCGCACCGAACGCCTGAGCTACGCCGCCGCGATCGCCAAGAAGCCGCAGTTCGACTGGGCCACTTACACCCCGGTCAAACCGACCTTCACCGGCACCCGCGTGCTGGACAACATCGACCTCAACGTTCTCGCCGAGTACATCGACTGGACGCCGTTCTTCATCTCCTGGGACCTGGCCGGCAAGTTCCCGCGCATCCTCGAAGACGAAGTGGTCGGCGAAGCGGCGACCGCGCTGTACAAGGACGCCCGCGAGATGCTGACCAAGCTGATCGACGAGAAGCTGATCAGTGCCCGTGCGGTGTTCGGTTTCTGGCCGGCCAATCAGGTGCACGACGACGATATCGAGCTGTACGGCGATGACGGCAAGCCTATGGCGCGCCTGCATCACCTGCGTCAGCAGATCATCAAGACCGACGGCAAACCGAACTTCTCCCTCGCCGACTTCGTCGCGCCGAAGGACAGCGAAGTGACCGACTACGTTGGTGGTTTCATCACCACCGCCGGGATCGGCGCCGAAGAAGTGGCCAAGGCTTATCAGGACGCCGGCGACGATTACAACTCGATCATGGTCAAGGCCCTGGCCGACCGTCTGGCAGAGGCGTGCGCCGAGTGGCTGCACCAGCAAGTGCGCAAAGAGCACTGGGGTTACGCCAAGGATGAAGCCCTCGATAACGAGGCGCTGATCAAAGAGCAGTATTCCGGCATCCGCCCTGCCCCCGGCTACCCGGCGTGCCCGGATCACACCGAGAAGGCCACCCTGTTCGCCCTGCTCGACCCTGAAGCACAGGAAATGCGTGCCGGTCGCAGCGGCGTGTTCCTCACCGAGCACTACGCGATGTTCCCGGCGGCAGCCGTCAGCGGCTGGTATTTCGCCCATCCGCAGGCGCAGTACTTCGCCGTGGGCAAGGTCGACAAGGATCAGGTGCAGAGCTACACCTCGCGCAAAGGCCAGGAACTGAGCCTGACCGAGCGCTGGCTGGCACCCAATCTGGGCTACGACAACTGAGCCATCAGATTCGGTCCGAGTCGTCGGAAGAGGAGGAACCGTCCGGTTCCTCCCACTCGCGATCAGCCAGCCATTGCTCAAGCGTCTCCCGGGATATTCCCAGCACCGACTGAGCGCCCGTTCGCTCAGCATGGTCGCGGATCCGTTGCAGACTGTCTGTCGACAATGATCGCAAGTGTCCCGATAAATGTGTTCCGGCAAGCAGTTCATCATGGCGGCCGTCAAACGCCTGTGCCGGAATATCCCTGATCGGATTGCCGAACAGCTTCAGCGTATGCAGACGCTCGGCGTGCAGCACCCCGGCCGGCCATTCCTTCAGGTCATTGCCGTTCAAATGCAGCCGCTCCAGCCAGGGCGGGATCGCTGCGTTGAAATCCTTGAGTCGGTTGTGATTCAGTTCCAGCAGCTCCAGCGCCTCCAGAGACGCGGCGTTGAAGGATTTGAAACGGTTGTAGTTCAGACTCAGGCGCCTGAGGTGCTGCAGCGACTCCAGCCGCTGTACGACAGTGCGCCCGTCCTGCAAGCGATTGGCGGACAGATCCAGTTGCTCAAGCCGCTGCATGTCGCCGATGGCTTGCGGCAGGTTCTCCAGTGCATTGGCAGCCAGGTCCAGGGTTTCAACTTGCGTGAACGACAGGAGGAAATCGTTGAGGCCCTGCTCGCTCAGTTCCAGCCCTCGCAGATTCAAGCCCGCCACATGGGTAAAGGCTTCCGGCAGCCTGGGCAACGCTCCCACACCGAGAGTGCCTTCCAGATCCAGCACATAATCGGCCTCGCCAGCCTCACCGAGCAGACCCAGTCGCCAGCACTCGATGATTTTTTGTGCCGCGTCCCCGCGACCTTCCGATGAAATTCGCGGATGCCTGAAACGCTGTTCTGAACTGCGCCGGACGAAGATCCAGCCATTCAACTCCCGGGTCATCACGTCGAACCGCCGGTTCCACTCAGCGAGCCGCGCACTGACTTGTTCGTCGCTGACGCCGATGCGCAGGTACTCGACCGCTTCAATGGCCTCCTGCTCCGACAACTCGGGAATGATTCGCTGCAGGCGAGCGATGAAGGAACCTGGATGCTCTTCAGCGGGCAATGCCGGTGGCAGCGGCAACAACCGCGAGGCCACGCGCGACCCCGTCTCGATGGGGTGCGGGTAAGGGTCGGGTATCGGTTCAAGGGCAAACCTTGCCAACGCCCCCTCCGGCAGCCCCAGGGTCGACTCGACCCGTTGTTGTGCCGCCCGCAGGCGGACTTGCGTTTCGTCTGTAAGGGGAGCACCGGTCAGATTGGTATTGATCAACAGTTCGTCACGGGCAAGCATTTGCGGCGCCAGCGTGGTGATGCGGGTGTTGCGCAGATCCAGCCAGCGCAGCGCCCGAAGCTCTTCGGCTGCCCGTGGCCATTGTTGCAGTTGCGTCCCTTGAAGGTTCAGGACTTTAAGGTTCGGCATGTTCGAGACGTCCAGCCGATACAGCGGATTGCCGGACAGGTTGAGCTCCACCAGTTTCACGCGGGTATCGGTGGGGACGGGATTGGTGGTCAGCGCACATTCACTGAGATCGAGATGGCGAATCTCGGGGAACGCGCGCAGGAATCCACGCATTTGTGCAGCATCTGAACGGCGCGATTGCAGACGCAGGGATTTCACATGAGGAAAAGTCCCCGGCATGGGTGGCAGCGGGTCGTCGCAGATCCACTCGAGGTGACTGTAACCCGGGGTTTCGGCAGCAAGTGGTGCATTGCGCCAGCATTGCTTCAACTGACGCACAGCTCGCAAGCGCTCTTCGACATGCGCACCGGGAACCGCCCATTGAGCGAGCGTTGATTCAAGGCGCTCCCACTCAAGCGCGCGTTCGACCAGCCCTTGCATGATCTGCGCGTCGCTTTGGCCTTCTCTCATCGCTCTGAGGATGACGCCGTTGGCCTGTCGCAAATCCAGATTCGGATAAACGTCGAGCAATCGGATCACCAGAGAAGGATTGACACCCGAACGCCCTACTGCGCCCTCCCCACTGGCGAAATACCCCAGTCGACGACCTTCGAGACGCACTGGCGGTGTGAACGCACGGACGCCCTGGCCGGGTGGAACCACGAAGGCGCGAACCTGCTCCGGGTGAGCGGTGGCGTAATCGATGATCGCACGTTGTAGCCTGGCGCCGTCCGTCATCCCGAATATCCCCAGCGCCTCTGTTGTTTGCCGTGGCAAAGCGCGCATGAGCGCGGGGAAAAACCGATCGAGCCGAGCGCTCGATGCCTGCTCGCTGAATGCCTGGAACAACGGCCCCTGTTTCACCAGATACACCCGGTGTGCCGCCGATTCGCTGCCAATCGCCTCAAGCAGCCCGCCCTGTCGATGCCGATCGCGAAACTCCAGTCGCACATCACCCGGCCAGCCCGGCAGTTTCTCGAGCAACTGCAAAGCCAGACGCCCACTGTCGGCTGAAGGATGCTCCAGGTACAAACCGGCATACGCGCGACTCGCCCGCCCCTGACTTGCGTGCCAGCGCGCCTCCTCCAGCAGACGGCGAGGGACTGGCCTGGAGGTTTGCAAGATCGCCAGCGAGTCGGCATCGGCATGAGCCAGCACCTCGCGGGCGGCGGCATCGCCGAGTCCCGGGCACGCCGTTTGCAGCTTGATGATTCGCGCGTCCGGCGCGGCAGTGCCGCGAGGCGCTTCAAACAATTGCAACGCATCGGCCAGTTCGGGCGGCGGCGGCAGGTTATCCAGATGCATTTTGCGCAAAGCGTTGTCACTGACACCGCCGATATCGGCGATGGCCAGCAATTGCGTGTCTGAAAGACTGTCGGTTCGATGCCCGATGCGGCGCAGCAGCGTCAGCCGATCCCAGGACAACGGACGCTCCAGCGTATGGCGCCAGGCACCGACGCCGTTGTGGCTGAGCGGCGGCTGATAAGCGTGGGGATCGCGGGGATGCCGCACTCGCCAGCGCTTGATTGTCCTGTCCCAGTGCTTCTCGTACGCCCTGCCCTCGATCCGGATCCAGGTTTTTTCCCCTTCGGTCAATTGCCCCAGGGCATTGGGTTCGTGTTGGTGAAGATGCCAATCGGGGCTTTCATAGGCCGTCAGATCCGGACGCCACAGCCGGGTTTCGCCGCTGGCCAATGTGACCGGATGCAGTTTTTCCACCACGGGTGCAGCCGTTGCCGGTCTGACGCCGCCCAGGCTTTTTCCGGCCCCGGCGAGCACGCCGAACAGCACCAGATTCTCCGCGACATCGATCAAGTGTGCCTTGGCGGCCTGGCGATCCCCTTCGCTCCAGTCAATGACGCCTTCAATGGACTCTTCCAGCAACTGACCGACCATGACGCCAGTCATGATCTCGCCCAGAACAGGTACAAACCCTGCTGCCGTGGTCAGCACCAGCATGCCGATGTTCAGCAATGCCGCGAGCTTCTCACTGCGCACTTTCGCATCGACATCAGCCGTGGGTACGGCGTGACTGCGGGCATCGGCAGTGAGCCGGTCGCGGTGTTGCTCGAAAAGATAGTTCCACAGGTCAACGTTTTCGGATGCGGGGTCGTCGCCCTCGCGGGGAATGACTGCCGGGGCCAGATAAGGGTCGTCCTCCGGGAGCGGTTGCTGGCGCAGGGGCGGCCATTCATGGACGGATGTGAAGCCGGTGAAGGGATTGAGCATTGTAAGGAGCTTGAGAACAACACGCCCGGCGGCGGATGCGTCCGAGGCATCGCGAGTGAACTGACTGAAATAGTCCGCGCGATCGGCATAAGCCACGAAACGGCTGAAAAACCGCTGATACGCCGTCGGCACAAACTCTGCCGACGAGCCGCTGTCGCGTTCGCTGAAGCGCTTCCTGAACATGTCCCACAGTTGCTTGCGCGTATAACGCTTCAACGGGTGCCGGGGATCATGGGGGATATAGAGCAGCAAATCGTCTGTATAGCGATCATTCTCGCTGATCGAGAAACAGACGCATCCAGTCATACGATGCTTCATCAGGCTCAGTTCGTGAAACCAGACGCTCTTGTTGCCCAGGCGAGGATGACGGTTGCCATCGATGACCGACAGGATCATCGAGTAGTCGGCAGGCTCGATGTCGTTGCACAGCAGCGCCTGCTCGGCAGCAGCGCGCAGATCAGTCTTGGCGGCGCCGATGAAATTGTCCCGCAGGGTCGCTTGCACCTCTTCGGCGTGGAGATAGCCCCTGAGGTAGGCCTGATACTTGGCGCCGATGTCCAGCGAACGGCATAGCGTGATGAACCCGGGAACGGTCAACGTGGTTTGCAGGGGAAGGAGCACACCGGATGTCCACCACTCGATCAAGAAACCGGAGGAATCGTGGAACGCCTCAGGCTCACATTCCGAGGCTGCAAAGTTATGCAGCGCCGCCTGCAGCAGCGGCAGTTTCATGAACTCGAACACACCCACTTCTATCGAAAGGATCCCCATTTGAACCGGTTTGTTCAGGCACAGATAAATCACATCGACATCCATCTCCACGCCAAATTGCTCCTGCAATGCCTTGGTCAGCAAAGGTCTGGCAAAGGTGTCGATGTCTTGCAGGGATGACAGTTGTCGGTCCAGCCGGGACTGGGCGACGAAACTGGCGACAACGGCGTCGTTCAACGCGCGACGCTGCTGCGCGGTGGCCTGGCGATAACCGGGCGTCAGTGCCGCGTTGGCGCTGCCCAGCTCCGCACGTCGCTGCGCCGTGGCGTCCGTCAGCCAATCGGGAATGGCCTGTTCAAGAAACGGACCGTGGATGCTCTGTGAGGCCGCGGGTCTCATATCAGCGGCGGGAATCGGTGGCATGGCGCCTCTCCTGTGGGATGAGGCGTCAGCACACCATTTCGCGGGCGACCGTTCGCAGTAGATAGTTATGCCGGTGCCACCAAGGCATTACCAACGGTTTCGCGCGCTGTCGGCCGATTGACTATGCTCAACAGGCACACTTTGAGACGAGGGATGTATGGACGATCCAGTCGACAACAAACCACCGACCTTCTGGCAGATGCTGCACAGCGTCATGGCGGCGGCGTTCGGGGTGCAAAGCGGCAAGAACCGGGCGAGGGATTTCACCCACGGCAAGCCGAGTCATTTCATCTTTCTGGGCATTGCGTTCACGGCAGTATTCGCCCTGACGCTGTTCGGCATCGTTCAACTGGTGGTGCATCTGGCCGGCGTCTGACTCGCTCAGTGCATCAGTGTCTGCAGATTGAACGGATAGCGGTAGGAAACCGGACGGCCTTTCGCCGAGAGCTTGCGAAAGTGCACGCCATAGTCCGGTGAGGCGCCCATGGCAAGGATTCGGCGGGCATGATCCCGATCGATCAGTTGCAGCAACGGAATCTGTCGGTCACGACCGCCGTACTGATTCAGATCGACACCTTGCGCGTGATCATGCAGCTCGACCAGTGCCCAGCCACCCAGGGTGAAATGGCCGCCCAGCAACGCGCTCAGCCGCCCGTCAACCAACGCCTGCAACGCTTCGGGCGAGGTGTTGACCGCGCTGAACAGCACGTCTTTGCCCGGCACCTTGCCGGCTTCCGAAACGGCACGCATCGCGCCGAAGGCCATTTCATCATTGGCCGCCCACACCAATGACACCTTGGGATAGCGGACCAGCAATTGCCTGGCCTGCTCGTAGGCACGCTGTTGCGTCCAGCCGCCGTAGACCAGTTGCCGCAGATGCACCTGAGGATGCTCGGCGAGTGCCCGTTGCATGCCTTTTTCTCGCAGTTGGGCCGAGGGTGTGATCTTCAGACCGGAAAAGGCCAGCAGGTCGATGCTTTCACCGGGCGCGACAGCCGGATGCAGACGAATCAGCTCCTTCATCATCAAGTAGCCGCCCTCTTCATCGTTGGGTACCAGACTGCCGATGCGATCGGCACGATCGGCCATCATCGCCTTCTGGTTGGGCGTCAGTGCCGAGTTGACCATAAAGAGCTTCACGCCGCTGCCATTGGCCATGCGCAGGATCTGCGGCGCCACGTACTGTTCATTGACGAACACCAGATAGTCCGGGCGCTCAGGCCCCTGCAGGGCCAGTCGCGCCTGAGCCAGGGTCAGTTCCGGCTGGCGCTGGGCATAGAGAATGCGTAGGTCGATCCCCAGGTCCCGGGCGGCCGCTTGCATGAACTGCGAGTAGCTGAGCCAGAACGTTTCCTGGGTCGAACCCGGATTCAGGAACAGCACCGACTCTGCACGCGCGCAGGTACCGAAAACCGCGCCGAACAGCAGCAGACCGAGGTGGAGAAACTTGAACATGAAGCGTCCGGGCCCAGGGAAAAATGGCCGCGCATTATAGCCATTCAATCGCCGGCCATTAGCGCCTGATCCCGCTTTTTGTCCGACAATCGTCGGAGACGGGCCCGGAAGCGTCGTTTTACTGATGGCTGACCCAGAATACTGCCGTTCCCACGACCAGAATGATCAGGAACAGAATCGCCCAGGCATCGACACTGCTATCGCTTTTCCTTGCTTTGGTTGGGTTGCTCATTGCATCGCCTCTTGTCGGTTTTATCGGTGATTGCAGAAAGACTCGACCACAGTTAAGACGATGATTGACCGCACGACAAACAGGGGTTAGTTGACAGCCATTCTCGTTAGGCGATTTGGTTCTTTCCATATACTCAAACATCACTTTTGCGCATAACTGCAAACGGGTATATTGCCCCGGCTCCTTCAGGGAGTGCGCGGCCGTGCGCGCCGAATTGCAGAGGAACCATCGGACTCCAGCAAGCGAAAACGCAGCGTTTTCCGAGTGGCCAAAGCCTGAGAACAGGACTTATATGTACGTATACGACGAGTACGATCAGCGGATCATCGAGGACCGCGTCAAGCAGTTCCGTGATCAGACCCGACGCTATCTGGCAGGTGAGCTGAGCGAAGAAGAATTCCGCCCCCTGCGCCTGCAAAATGGCCTGTATATCCAGCGTTTCGCGCCGATGCTGCGCGTGGCGGTGCCTTACGGCCAGCTGACCTCGCGCCAGGTGCGCATGATGGCGAAAATCGCCCGCGACTATGACAAGGGCTACGCCCACATCAGCACGCGCCAGAACGTGCAGTTCAACTGGCCGGCGGTGGAAGACATCCCGGACATTCTTGCCGAGCTGGCCACTGTGCAGATGCACGCCATCCAGACCAGCGGTAACTGCCTGCGCAACGTCACCACCGACCAGTTCGCCGGTGTCGCAGCCGACGAGTTGATCGACCCGCGTCCGTGGTGCGAAATCGTTCGTCAGTGGACGACCTTCCACCCGGAATTCGCTTACTTGCCGCGTAAGTTCAAGATCGCCGTCAACGGTTCGACCTCCGACCGTGCGGCCATCGAAGTCCACGACATCGGCCTTGAGCCGGTACACAACGCTGCCGGTGAACTCGGTTTCCGGGTGCTGGTCGGCGGTGGTCTGGGTCGTACTCCGGTGGTCGGCGCGTTCATCAACGAATTCCTGCCATGGCAGGACCTGTTGAGCTACCTCGACGCGATCCTGCGGGTCTACAACCGCTATGGCCGTCGTGACAACAAATACAAGGCGCGGATCAAGATCCTCGTCAAAGCGCTGACTCCAGAAGTCTTCGCCCAGAAAGTCGATGCCGAAATGGAACACCTGCGCGGCGGGCAGACCACCCTGACCGAAGCCGAAGTGCATCGTGTGGCAAAACACTTCGTCGACCCGGACTACAAGGCGCTGAGCAATCAAGACGCCGAACTGGCCGCCCTCGACAAAGAACATCCGGGCTTTGCCCGCTGGCGCACCCGCAACACCCTGGCGCACAAGAAGCCAGGTTACGTGGCAGTGACCCTGTCCCTGAAGCCGACGGGCGTTGCACCCGGCGACATCACCGACAAGCAGCTCGACGCGGTCGCCGACCTGGCCGAGCGCTACAGCTTCGGTCAACTGCGCACGTCCCACGAGCAGAACATCATTCTGGCCGACGTCGAGCAGAGCCAGCTGTTCACCCTGTGGGGCGAGTTGCGTGAAAGTGGCTTCGCCACGCCGAACATCGGCCTGCTGACCGACATCATCTGCTGCCCTGGCGGTGATTTCTGCTCCCTGGCCAATGCCAAGTCGATCCCGATCGCCGAATCGATCCAGCGCCGTTTCGACGACCTGGACTACCTGTTCGACATCGGTGAACTGGACCTGAACATCTCCGGCTGCATGAACGCCTGCGGTCACCACCACGTCGGCCACATCGGCATCCTCGGTGTGGACAAGAAAGGTGAGGAGTTCTACCAGGTCTCCCTCGGTGGCAGCGCCAGCCGTGACGCCAGCCTGGGCAAGATCCTCGGCCCGTCTTTCGCTCAGGAAGACATGCCGGACGTGATCTCCAAGCTGATCGACGTGTACGTGGAACAGCGCACCGAAGACGAGCGCTTCATCGACACCTACCAGCGTATTGGCATCGACCTCTTCAAGGAACGCGTCTATGCAGCGAATCATTAAGAACAACGAGGTCGTCGACGAAACCTGGCACCTGCTGCCCAAGGATTTCAACATCGACGAAATCAGCAACTGCGACGACCTGATCGTCCCGTTGCAACTGTGGCGTGAACACGCCCGCATGCTCAAGGCCCGCGATGGCGGCCTGGGTGTGTGGCTGGACGCCGACGAAGAAGCCGAGGAAATCGGTGACGACGTGAATGAGTTCCAGGTAATTGCCCTGAACTTCCCGGCGTTCACTGATGGCCGCAATTACTCCAACGCCCGTCTGCTGCGCGACCGTTACGGTTTCAAGGGTGAATTGCGAGCAATTGGCGACGTGCTGCGTGACCAACTGTTCTACATGCGCCGTTGCGGCTTCGATGCCTTCGCCCTGCGCGCGGACAAAGACCCGTACGACGCCCTTGAAAGCCTGAAGGACTTTTCGGTGACCTATCAGGCCGCCACTGACGAACCGCTGCCGCTGTTCCGTCGCCGGTAATTCCCCGGGGCATAAAAAAACGCCGGTCATTCGACCGGCGTTTTTTTATGCCCGATTCACCAGAACCGTTGTTGGGTCAGCCGGCTCCACCAGCTCAGCAACACGCGATCCACCGAGCCGCTGGCCGCCATGCCGATGCGCTCCTGCAGGCTCTTACGCTCGGCGTAGTGCAGGTGATAGACCTCGGACTGTTTGGCACGCTCGGCCAGGTATTCGTCGCTGGTCTTGAGCTCATCGACCAGTTGCTTGTCCAGCGCCGCGATGCCGAGCCAGACTTCACCGGTGGCGACTTCGTCGATCGCCAGTTGCGGGCGATAGCGGGCAACGAAGTTCTTGAACAGCTGGTGGGTGATGTCCAGGTCTTCCTGAAACTTTTCCCGACCCTTCTCGGTGTTTTCGCCGAATACGGTCAGGGTGCGTTTGTATTCGCCAGCGGTCAGCACTTCGAAATCGATGTCATGCTTTTTCAGCAGGCGGTTGACGTTGGGCAACTGCGCCACCACACCGATGGAACCGAGAATCGCAAACGGCGCGCTGATGATCTTCTCGCCGATGCACGCCATCATGTAGCCGCCGCTCGCCGCGACCTTGTCGATGCACACGGTCAACGGCACGCCGGCTTCCCGGATGCGCGCCAGTTGCGACGAGGCCAGACCATAGCTGTGAACCATGCCGCCGCCGCTCTCCAGACGCAGGACCACTTCGTCCTTCGGTGTGGCCAGGGTCAGTAGCGCGGTGATCTCGTGGCGCAGGCTTTCAGTCGCCGAGGCCTTGATGTCGCCGTCGAAGTCCAGCACGAATACCCGCGGTTTGGCGTCGGGTTTCTTCTTCTGTTTCTTTTCGGACTTGGCCTGGCCCTTGCGCAAGGCCTTGAGCTGATCCTTGTCGAGCAGGGTCTGCTCCAGCCGCTCACGCAGGCCTTTATAGAAATCGTTGAGCTTGCTGACCTGCAACTGGCCGGCAGATTTGCGCCGGCCCTTGCTGCGCAACGCAGCAAAACTCGCCAGCACCACCAGAATGGCGATGACCAGCGTTACGGTCTTGGCCAGGAAACTGGCGTATTCAGTCAAAAACTCCACAGTGACTCCTTCAAACGATGCGCGGTCTTGAAACACACGCGGGAATTGGCTCCAGCATACCCATGCACCGGCCCGTCGGCCAGCCGTGAAACCTCTGGCAACAAGGCTGGAACGGGCATTTCAAACAAGCGTATGTTTTTTCATTGACAGCTCACCATCATCCCCATAACCTCGCCTCAACCTTCAACGTACCGGGACGACGCGGACGTGGGCAGCATCTACTTGATTCGACATGGCCAGGCCTCCTTCGGTGCAGACGACTATGACGTCCTGTCGCCGACCGGTGTACGCCAGGCAGAAATCCTCGGCCGTCACCTCGCCGAACTCGGAATCAGCTTCGACCGCTGCCTGTCGGGCGATCTGCGACGCCAGCAACATACGGCCAACAGCGCGCTGGAACAGTTCGCCGCCGTCGGCCTGTCGGTTCCGGTTCTGGAAATCGATTCCGCTTTCAACGAATTCGACGCTGACGCCGTGATCCGCGCCCTGCTGCCGGCCATGTTGCCCGAAGAGCCCGAAGCCCTGGAAATCCTGCGTAACGCCGCGCAAAACCGTGGCGAGTTCCAGCGCATCTTCGCCCTGATCATCGAACGCTGGCTCGCCGGCACCTACGACACGCCGGGGCTGGAAAGCTGGCTGGGTTTCGTCGAGCGGGTCCAGGCCGGGCTGCAGCGGATTCTCGAACAGGCCGACAACACCCAGAAAATCGCGGTGTTCACCTCCGGTGGCACGATCACCGCCCTGCTTCACCTGATTACCCAAATGCCTGCCCGGCAGGCCTTTGAACTGAACTGGCAAATCGTCAACACCTCGCTCAACCAGCTGAAGTTCCGCGGTCGCGAGGTGGCGCTGGCTTCCTTCAACAGTCATGCACACCTGCAACTGCTGAAGGCCCCGGAACTCATCACCTTTCGCTGAGTCCGGATTACTGTGACCCTGCTGCAATCAACCAAAAAGGATCGAACCATGACCTCCGTAGCTGATGCCGTAAAAGCAATGCAAGCCAAGTTCAACCCAGCCGCCGCTGCCGGTCTGGATCTGGTCTTCGGTTTCAACATCACTGACGAAGACAAGCAATACGCCCTGATCGTCAAAGACGGCACCTGCGATATCCAGGAAGGCGAAAACCCGGATGCCAACTGCACGCTGGTGCTGGACAGCGAAACCCTCAAAGGCATCGTCAGCGGCGAAACCGATGGCATGCAGGCGTTCATGGGCGGCAAGCTGCGCGTTGAAGGCGACATGATGCTGTCGATGAAACTGTCCGAGCTGTTTCCGGCGTAAGATCGCGGCTCCGATATTGCGGAGCCTGTCTGATAAAAAATCCCGTACTTGTAACGGGATTTTTTTATGGTTTGAAAAAATCGGGTCGGTCAGTGCCGAGGGCGTTCAGCTTCGTCCATCGCTCTGAATACCTGTAGGTATTCAGCATCTGCTTCCTGGTCAACCGAAACCTTTCGCGCACTGTTGTTGTCGATCAGATCACCTGTCTGCGCATCCCTGCTGAAAGTGATCACAAAACGTTGCCCATCCAATTCAAGATAAAGGTTGTATAGATCAACTGGCTTGTCAGGCTGATCGAACTTGCTAACCCAATATCTGACACGTTGAGTCAATTGTGGCGGATGGTTGATCAGCGAGTCCGTATTGATTTCGGGAAAGTCATACTCGAGCGCAACCCCTGCAATCGCCACCAGATCCTCATTCATCTCTCGTGTTACAGGCAGTGGTTTGTTGCGCAGCATCGTGTCGACGCTGATTTCTGCTGGCGTCCCTGTCGTGCGCCGGCGGTACATTCCGCTTTCGAACCAGCGAGATGCATCGAAACGATTGTCTTCAGGGCTCCAGAGTCCGTAATTCATCATCACTTTTGAGGACATGTCGTCTTCCTTGCCAACCAGAAAATAGCCAATGCCTGCCACCACAAGAATCAGGGCGGTTACGGCGAAACACTTCGATAGTCGTGTTGTGGTCGTCATTTGACGGGTTTGTATTCGCATAGCTTTTTTGGAACGCCATCCGGTGTATTACCGGATCGAACGGGGTGGACAGCGCCTTCGGCATCCAGAGGATAACCAAGGATGCTGTTGTATTGATCTCGTCCCTGAGCCTGTTTGAGCAATGCAGCATCTCTCTCCGACAAGGTTTTTTTCGGAGCAACGGGAGCGGTTTCGTGCGGTAACTGCGCTTCGGGATTTTTTTGCGCCGTTCGATGAGCAGCCAGGCGTCGCTGATAGTCACTCAGTTGTTTGCGATAAGCACGGCTCGCCGCCTTGTCGGCTTCCTGGCGGGCAGGTGCTTTCTCGACAGCCTGACGATCCTCGTCGGTTCCATAGGTCTGGTCATACAGACTGCGTCGCGGAAATGCCCACACAACGGCACCGGTCGCATTCGCCATAATCTGCGCCAGACTGCGTTCGTAGTGGGGATCCTCGTTTTCTCTCACCGTCAAATCAGCATCGATTCCCAGCCCGGTACGACAGGCGTAGGAATAGATCCTGGCTCCATAAGCGAATGCATCGGGTGTAAACATTCGGGCCTGGGCGTCGCGCAAGCGGTAACTTTCACGCTTGTCGAGTTCATAACCAAACTCGATAGCACCCACCACGCCGTGTGAGAAGAAATCCATCTGCTTGATTTCACGCCCCCTGCGCTTGCGCGAAACCACAAAATCGACCAGTTGCGAGATATTGTCGTATTCGCGGTACTCGGCCTTATAGCGTTCCGTCACGATCTTTTTGACTTCGGCGAGAAGTTTCGGATCGTATTCATCCTTGAAGATGAGAAATGCTCTTTGCACGGAATAATTCGGTGTGGGCTCAGGATAGTTTTTTATTTGCCGTATACCCTGATTGATGAAGTTCATCATGTTGCCGCGCTGACCACGGATATTGGCCATGAAACTGATGTAGGAAGCCCCCACCACCGTCACATAATCCTGGGCGAGCGTACCTTTGACCTGAGTCGTCCCATGCTGGTCAGTGGTCTGGGCCTGTTTCTTTTTCGGTGCTGCCACGCGTCACCCTCCTTAGTAATCGATACCCAAAGCATCCAGATGCGCAGCTGCTTCCTTGCCCCATTGCACGGTTATGGAGGTCGGATTGGCGGTAAACACTCGCGCGGCATTGCCGTGGTTATCGGTGTGGCCGACCAAACGCTGGCCATCACCGGTTTCGATGCAATAAAGCATATCGGGAATGGCATCGCCGGTGTTCTCGTCCACCAACTGGAAGCGTTCGCTATGTTTAGGCACTGTAACGATCGGGGTGAATGGAGCCTCGCCCACCTGCGTGCCGACAAAAACGTCACCGGAGCCGGTAATGATCATTCCACCATGGGCAGTGGCGCTACCAAGAAAGGCGATTGGCTTGCCATTGATCAGGATGTTGCCGATGCCCTCGGTGACCGAGTCACCGCAGGCGGTGGTATCACCGACTCGCAGCACGGGCATGCCATTGATGTTCACATTGGGTGAACCGCTGGTGCTGGGGTTGGTACTGTGTCCAGTGATCGGGCAGGCATTGAGATCGCTGAGGCGCGCGGCAGGTTTTGCCATCATCTACATCCTTGTATGAGCGGAGCCGGGAAATTTACCGGATCTGCTCCGTGGGTGAAAGTCTGCCCTCCTGGCTGCCGGTTTCTGCCGTGACCGGTGTCACAAACGACGCCGCCAGCAGCTCCCGCGTATACGGGTGCCGGGCCGAATGGAATAACCCGGCCGTTTCGCCACGCTCCACCACCTCGCCATCCTTCATCACGATCAGATCATGGGCCAGCGCCCGCACCACCGCCAGGTCATGACTGATGAACAGATAAGTCAGACCGTGCTCCTCCTGCAATCGGCGCAACAACGCGACGATCTGCTTCTGCACGGTGCGATCCAGTGCCGAGGTCGGCTCATCGAGCAGGATCAGATCCGGCTTGAGCACCAGCGCCCTAGCGATGGCGATGCGTTGTCGCTGCCCGCCGGAAAACTCGTGGGGATAGCGATGACGCGTCGCCGGGTCGAGTCCGACCTCCTTCAATACCTCGATCACGGCCTGTTCGCGCTCAAAAGCAGTCATATCACTATGCACCTGCAACCCTTCGGCAATGATTTGCTCCACGCACAAGCGCGGGCTGAGGCTGCCGAACGGATCCTGAAACACCACTTGCAGGCGTTTGCGCAGCGGACGCAAGCGCTTGCCGCTCAGTTGCTCAAGCGCTTCCCCCTTGAAGCGGATGCTGCCGTCGGCGTCGATCAGACGCAGGATCGCCTGACCCAGCGTGGACTTGCCCGAGCCCGACTCACCGACAATGCCCAGCGTCTTGCCCCGCTGCAGGTTCAAATCGATGCCGTTGACCGCGTGCAGATACGACTTGGCCCGCAGCCACCCGCCGCCCAGCAGAAAACGCACATGCAGATCACGAACCTTGAGCAAATCCTCCGCTGCATCACGGCACAACGCCGCGCCACCGGGTTCGGCGTTGAGCAATTCGATGCTGTAGGGATGCTGCGGCGCACGGAACAACTGCTCGCAGCTCGCCTGTTCGACGATTTCGCCCGCGCGCATCACCGCCACCCGCTGGGCGATGGTGCGCACCAGATTCAAGTCGTGACTGATGATCAGCAGCGCCATACCCAGCCGCTGTTGCAGCTCCTTGAGCAGCAACAGAATCTTGCGCTGCACCGTGACGTCGAGGGCCGTGGTCGGCTCATCGGCAATCAACAATTGCGGCTCGCACGCCAGAGCCATGGCGATCATCACCCGCTGCCGCTGCCCGCCGGAGAGCTGATGCGGATACGCTTTCAGCCGCTCGCGCGGACGCTGAATGCCCACCAATTCCAACAGCTCCAGAATCCGATTGCGCGCCGCCGCGCCCGCCAGTCCCTTGTGCAACGCCAGGCTTTCGCCGAGTTGCCGCTCGATGCTGTGCAACGGATTTAGAGAACTCATCGGCTCCTGAAAAATCATCGCGATGCGGTTGCCGCGCAGTTGCCGTAGATAGCGCTCGTGCACCCCTAGCAACTCTTCGCCGCCGTAGCGGATGCTGCCGTCGATCTGCGTGATATTCGGGTCCAGCAATTGCAGGATGCTGTGGGCCGTCACCGACTTGCCGGAACCCGACTCGCCCACCAGCGCCAGGCATTCGCCCGGGCAAATGTCGAAGTTGATGCCGTGCACCACTTCCTGCCCTTTGAACGCTACCCGCAGGTCGCGTATTTCGATCAGATGTTTACGCATATCAAGTCCTGGGGTCGAAGGCATCACGGCAGGCTTCGCCGATGAATACGAGTAAAGAAAGAATCAGCGCCAGGGCAAAAAATGCCGTCAGCCCCAACCATGGTGCTTGCAGATTGTTCTTGCCCTGACCGATCAACTCACCCAGCGAAGCACTGCCCGCGGGCATGCCGAAACCAAGGAAATCCAGCGCCGACAACGTCGCAATCGCCCCGGTCAGGATGAACGGCAGGTACGTCAAGGTCGCACTCATGGCATTGGGCAGAATGTGCCGCACGATCACCTGCACGTCGCCGACACCCAGCGCCCGCGCCGCTTTCACGTATTCAAGTCCTCGGCTGCGCAGGAACTCGGCGCGCACCACGTCCACCAGACTTAGCCACGAAAACAGGGCCATGATCCCCAGCAACCACCAGAAGTTCGGCTCGACGAAGCCAGACAGAATGATCAGCAGATAGAGCACCGGCAGCCCCGACCAGACCTCCAGCAGACGCTGCCCGAGCAAGTCGACCCAACCGCCGTAATACCCCTGCAAGGCACCGGCGGCGATACCGATCAACGCGCTCACCGCCGTCAACGCCAGGGCGAACAACAGCGAGACCCGCGTGCCGAATATCACCCGCGCCAGCACGTCCCGCGCCTGATCGTCGGTGCCCAGCCAGTTTTCGGCGGTGGGCGGGCTCGGGGCCGGTTCAGTGAGGTCGTAGTTAGCCGTGTCGTAGCCGAACGGGATCGGCGCAAACCACATCCGTCCGCCCTGCCCCTCGATCAATTCACGCACCTGGGCGCTGCGGTAGTCGGGCTGGAACGGCAGCTCGCCGCCGAAATCCTGCTCGGTGTAGCGCTTGAACGCCGGAAAATACCACTCGCCCTGATACGTCACCAGCAACGGTTTGTCGTTGGCGACCAGTTCGCCGCCCAGGCTCAGGCCGAACAGCGCGAGAAACAGCCACAACGACCACCAGCCGCGCCGATGGGCCTTGAACCGCGCCCAGCGGCGCTGTCCGATGGGAGAAAGCGTCGGCATCAGGCAGTCCTCGCGGTGAAGTCGATGCGCGGATCGACCAGCGTGTAACACAGGTCGCCCAGCAGTTTTATCAGGAGCCCGAACAGGGTGAAGATGAACAGCGAGCCGAACACCACCGGGTAATCCCGCGACACCGCTGCCTCGTAACTCAGGCGGCCGAGACCGTCGAGGGAGAAGATCACTTCGATCAGCAGCGAGCCGCCGAAGAACACCGTGACCAACGCCTGGGGCAATCCCGCCACCACCAGCAGCATCGCGTTGCGAAACACATGCCCGTACAACACCTGGCGTTCGCTCAGGCCTTTGGCTCGGGCCGTGACCACGTACAGCCGCGAGATCTCGTTGAGGAAGCTGTTCTTGGTCAGGATCGTCAGCGTCGCGAAGCCACCGATCACCAGCGCACTGACCGGCAACACCAGATGCCAGAAGTAATCGGCAACCTTGCCCCACAGCGACAGCTCGGTGAAGTTGTCCGAGACCAGCCCGCGCACCGGGAACCAGTCCAGCGCCGTACCACCGGCGAACACCACAATCAGCAGCAGCGCAAACAGAAACCCCGGCATGGCATAGCCGATGATGATCGCCGCGCTGCTCCAGACATCGAACGCCGAACCGTTGTGCACGGCCTTGCGAATGCCCAGCGGAATCGATACCAGATAAGTGATCAGCGTCGCCCACAATCCCAACGACAAGGTCACCGGCAGTTTCTGCCAGATCAGCTCGGTCACCGTCGCGCCCCGGAAGAAACTCTTGCCGAAATCCAGTTGCGCATAGCTCTTGAGCATCAGCCACAAGCGCTCGCCGGCGCTTTTATCGAAGCCGTACTGGCGCTCGATCTCGGCCACCAGTTTCGGGTCCAGCCCACGGGTCGCGCGGGACTCGCCGCCAATGCTTTCGACATGGCTGGCACCCACCGCCGCACCGACACCGATCCCCTGCAATCGGGCGATAGCCTGCTCGACCGGGCCACCGGGCGCGGCCTGCACGATCACGAAGTTCACCAGCAGAATCGCCAGCAAGGTTGGCACGATCAGCAGCAGACGCCGCAGGCTATAACCCCACATGGGCGTACTCCTTTTGCTGTTGCTGCATTTGCGTCGCGGTCAGCGCGGTCGGGCTGATTTCCCACCAGGTGTCGAGGCCGGCGTCGTACAGCGGCGCAATTGCCGGGCGACCGAAGCGGTTCCACCACACCGTGGAAATCCCCGGCGGGTAGTAGTTGGGAATCCAGTAATAGCCCCACTGCAACACCCGATCCAGCGCATGGGCGTGGCGCAGCAGGCTCTCGCGATTGTCGGCCTGCACCACGCCTTCAAGCAGCGCATCCACCGCCGGGTCGCGCAGCACCATGTAGTTGTTGGAGCCGGGATCATCAGCGCCGTCGGAGCCGAAATAGTTGAACAGCTCGCGCCCCGGCGCCTGACTCACCGGGTAACCGACGACGATCATGTCGTAGTCGCGGCTGCGTACGCGGTTGGTGTATTGCGCGGTGTCGACCTGACGAATATCGAAACCGATGCCGATCTGCGCCAGGTTGCGTTTGAACGGCAGCAGCAGACGCTCAAATCCCTTCTGGCCGTTGAGAAAGGTGAATCGCAGCGGCTCGCCGGCGGCATTCACCAGTTGATCGCCTCGGGGTGTCCAGCCGGCGGCCTCCAACAGTTTCAGCGCCTGCAATTGTTGCGCGCGGATGTTGCCGCTGCCGTCGGTGCGCGGCGCTTCGAATACCTGGCTAAAGACTTCATCAGGAATCTTGCCGCGCCACGGTTCGAGGATTTTCAGTTCCTCGGCATCCGGCAGCTCGGTGGCCGACAACGCACTGTGGGAAAAGAAGCTGCGCTGACGCAGGTACATACTGCGCATCATCTGCCGGTTGCTCCATTCGAAATCCCAGAGCATGGCGATCGCCTGCCGCACTCGGCGATCCTGAAACACCGGCTTCTGCAAGTTGAACGCAAATCCCTGGGCACCTTGCGCGGCGCCGGGTGCGAGGTGTTCACGCAGCAACTTGCCCTGCTCCAGCGCCGCCCCGGCGTAACCGATGGTGTAACTGGTGGCGGAAAACTCGCGGTTGTAATCAAAGCCACCGGCCTTGAGCACTTGTCGCGACACGTCCGTGTCGGCAAAGAACTCCACGCTCAATTGATCGAAGTTGTAGAGCCCGCGAGTGATCGGCAGATCCCTGCCCCACCAGTCCTTGATCCGCTGAAACCTCACGCTGCGCCCGGCATCCACCGCGCTGACCTTGTACGGCCCGCTGCCCGGCGGAATCTCGAAGCCTGCGCCATCGGCGAAATTGCGTGTGCGCCACCAATGCTCGGGCAGCACCGGCAACGTCGCCAGATCCAGCGGCAAGGTACGGCTCTCGTTGTTCTTGAACACGAAACGCACCTGGGTCGGCGACTCGACCTGCACCTCGGCGACATCGCGAAACTGTTGGCGATATTTGAGGCTACCCTGAGTGGTGAACAGTTCGAAGGTGTAGCGCACGTCTTCGGCGGTGATCGGCGTGCCGTCCTCGAACTGTGCCTTGGGGTTGAGGTAAAAGCGCAGCCAGCGCCGGTCCGCGTCCAGTTCCATCCGTTGCGCCACCAGACCGTAGACGCTGTAGGGCTCGTCTTCGCTGCGGTAGGCCAGCGGCGCATAGAGCCAGCCGTCGATGTCGGCAACGCCGGTGCCTTTGTCGATGTAGGGAATCAGGTGATCGAACGGGCCGCTCTCCAGCGAAGAGCGGCGCAAGGTTCCACCCTTGGGCGCGTCGGGGTTGGCATAGGCCAGGTGCTGGAAGTCCGGGGCGTATTTCGGGGCTTCGCCGTAGACCGTGAGGGCGTGCTGGGGCGCCGCGAACGGCGCCGGGCTCAGCGACAGACCGACGCTGAACAGAATGACTCTGGAAAACATGGGCAGATCCTTTCACCACGCGCCTGCCTGACTGTGATGTGCAACAGGCCGGGCCTTTTTATAGGGCGGGGTTTAGAACCATGTGTTACTAAAACCCGCCGTCACCGATCATTCTCAGAACTTGTAATTGACCCGCGTGTACAGCGTGCGGCCAAACGGGTCGCCGTATTTCGGGTCATAGCCGCTCTGGAACGTGTAGGTCTGGTTGCTGAATGGTGGCTCGCGGTCGAACAGGTTTTTCACCCCGAGGGTCACCGCCAGGGTCTTGCGCCAGGTGTATGTGCCGGCCACGTCCCAGACGTTGTACGAGCCGACGTAGTCGTGAGTCTCGCGATCCGAGTCGTGGTAACCGCTGGTGTAGCGGTTGGTCAGGCTGGCACCGAGCGGACCGTAGTTCCAGCTGCCGGTCAGGCTGTGACGCCAACGAGCCACGGCGCCGGCCGAAGCAAAGTCGCCGCCACGAAAATCGCCGAGCTTGTCGATGTAGTCGCCCTTGAGCTGCTGCTGATAGTCGTAACGGGTGACGTAAGTGCCTTGCAGACCGATGCCGAAATCGCCGTACGGTGTGCTCGGCAGACGATAGTCGAAGCTCACGTCGACGCCGTTGGTCTTGATCTTGCCGAGGTTGGCGAGGCCGGTGACGATGTGATCGATGGAACCATCAGGCTTGCGGATCAGGCGCTCCGGGTACAGCTCCGGGTTTTCGAACACCGCCGATTCTGGGAATTCGGCGATCTGGTTGGCGATGTCGATCCACCAGAAATCCAGCCCGGTGGTCAGTCGATCAAACGGCTGATAAACGAAACCGAGGGTGACGTTGCGCGCAGTTTCCGGGCTCAGGTCGGTGTTGCCGCCGGAGGTGCGATTGAACTGCTGGGCGCAGTCGCGGTTGGCGATCCCGCCGTTGCTCGGGTTGCCACCGGCGCACAGGCGCGGGTCGTTGTAGTTGGCATTGGTGAACGAGGTAAACGTCGGGTTGTACAACTCATAAAGCGACGGCGCACGGAAGCCTTCACTGTAGGCGCCACGCACCACCAGTTCCTTGAAGGGCTGGAAGCGGAACGAGTACTTCGGGTTGGTGGTGCTGCCGAAATCGCTGTACTTGTCGTGGCGCACCGCGGCGGATAATTCAAGGCTGTCGAGCACCGGCACGTTGACCTCAGCGTATTGGGCCGAGACGCTGCGATCGCCTTGCACACTGCCGTTGGGATCGACGCCCAGGCTCTGCACGTCGCCGGCAAACGCGGCGAAATCCTGATGGAAATCTTCCTTGCGGTACTCACCGCCCAGCGCCAGCGCCGAAGGCCCTGCACCGAACCAGTCGCCGATCTCGCGGCTAATGCGCCCGTCAATCGCCTTGACCCGGCCCACTGCCGTCGCGTAATCGCCATTTACCCCGTTGGCTGCCAGTAATGCCGAACCGGCAGCGGTCTGCGCGCCGAACGGGGTGATCACACCGTTGGCGATGCCCTGGCTGACGGCGCGGTCGTTCACGTAACCGCTGCGAATCGTGTTGACCACCTTGTTCTGGTTGTACGACGCGCCGAGGTTGTAATCCCACCCCACCAGCGTGCCATCGAAGCTCAACAGCAGGCGCTGACCGGTGTTGTCATCTTCATGCTGCCGGGCACCGACGGCGGTTTCACGCCAGTTCACGTCCACCGGTTGCGTCGGGTCGAGGGCAAAACCGCTCGGGCCGGGCGTAATACCGTTACCCGGATAGAACGCCGTGCCGGGATTGACCTGATTGCCCATCAAAGTGCCGGGGCCGATCTGCGTTCGGTTTTCGTTGCGCGCCCAGAAGTATTCGAGGCTGACGTTGTGATCATCCGACAGCTTGCCGGTGGCCTTGGCGAACGCGGAGGTCTTTTCGGTTTCCGGCACCAGATCCAGGTAATTCCACAGGCTCTGGCGGCAGATGCCGTTGCGTGACAACAGCCCCGGCGCATTGCAACCGGAACCGGCCAGCGGGTTGGTGGCGTTACTGCCCTGGCTCCAGTTGGCGGGCGATGCCGTGCCGGAGGTGTAATCGAGTCCGCGTCCCGGCTGGTAGTTATAGGTGTAGCCGCGATCGTCGGCCGCCAGGCGATTCTGCTTGTCGTAGCTCACCACGCCGAAAACGTTGAAGCGATCATCCTGCAAATCACCAAAACCCCAACTGCCGCTGACGTTACGGCTTTCACCGCCACCGGAGTGGGTCGGAGTGTCGTAGCTGGTGCTGATCTGGCCTTCGGTGAGGCTGGTCTTGGTGATGAAGTTGATCACCCCACCGATGGCATCGGTGCCGTATAGCGCCGAGGCGCCATCGCGCAGCACCTCCACCCGGTCGATGGCAGCGAACGGGATGGTGTTGAGGTCGACGCCAGAGCCATTGATCGCATTGGTCGCGTTGTTGCTCAGACGCCGACCGTTGAGCAGCACCAAAGTCTTGTTCGGGCCAATGCCACGCAAGTCCGCATAAGACGCGCCGCCGCTGGAAGAACCCACCGAACGCCCGGAGCCTACGGACGACTGGTTGGCAGAGATACGGCTGACCAGCTCTTCGGTGGTGGTCACGCCCTGCTTCTGCAATTCCTCGACCCGCAGGATGGTGACAGGCACAGCGGTTTCGGCATCGACCCGACGAATCGCGGTGCCGGTGACTTCGATCCGTTGCAACTGGGTGGTCGGTTCTGTAGCACTGCTGTCGGCAGCAATCGCCGGCAATGTGTTGATCGCCAGCAGCAAGGCCAGGCTCAAAGGGGATTTAACGGGTGAAAAATGGATCATGAACAGCCATCCCTGCGTTTTGGTTTATGCAGGGATGTGCGATGGCGGATGACGATTTATAGGGCGCGATTTAGACCGTTGGGTGCTGAGGTTATGCAAAATGCAGCATGACGCTTCATCAGACCAACGCCATTTCCGCGAGTAAGCGGGTATCGAGGCCGAACCGCTCCTGCGAGACCATCCTGAACTGCCCTTCTGCCAGGTCGCAGCTCACCAGCAAGTTCCACGAATGGCGGGTTGCCGCCGACGGAATCAGTACAAACGGGTGCTCGGCCAGCAACGCGTCGGCGAACAATTGCTGATTGGGTGAAGGCTGTGCAGGGCTCAGCCAGTAAGGGTTCGGCACCTCTTCGGGCTGCACGATTTTCACCTTCGCGTCGCTGATGACCTCAAAGCACGTCAATACATAAGGTTCGCGGTCCAGGGCATCAAAACTGCGGTTGGCTGCCACCTCCAGAATGGCCGAGGAAGGATCGACTGAGGCGTAGACGACGCGTCGTCCGGGTATATTCCAGCGACCGCCTTTCAGCTTCGATCCAATCCCGCTGTCCCACGTGCCTCCGTAAACCTCGGGATCCAGCCGCCAGGCATACCAATGCTTGTCCCACGGCAAGGGGTTCATGGGTAAACCCCGTAGATAAGCTGCTGCAAATACTGCTCGACCATCTGAAAACCCAATGGATGCAGGGTCAACTCCAGCGGCACATGACCGTGAAAATAGGTAGAGGGTTTCTGCAGCCAGTCCTCCGCCCGTGGTTGCCCCCCGAAGGCCCGAATGGCCAACTCCAGCACCAATGCATATTGGTAGGCGATGACACTCTGCTGCGGGTCAAGCCGTACCGGTTTGCCTTCCTTCAGCAGCCGCCGTACCGTTCTGACCGACTTGCCAGTGATGAGTTTGACCACGTCGCCTTGCTGGTAAAGCTCGGAGGTTGAAAGCATGTCGACGACGTCGTTCAACTCGAAACCTTCATCGGTAAGGTGAACAATCAGCAGGGCGTCATCACCGATGTTCCGGCCATGCACGAGCAATTCGACAGGTTTGCCCTCAACCTTCTTCAAGCCCGCCAACCGGGTTACTTTTGCGCTGGGCAACGCGACATCCTCCATGGGGCACCTGGCACGGTCATCGCGCCACTGTTGGCGTGCGGAATAAGCCGGCGTTTCGTATTCGAGGTGTGCAGTTCGCATGATCAATCCATTATCAGAGGCCTGAGTAATCAGGCCGTTAACGACTTCAATGTCATCGCCGATGCTATAGATCACGCTTCCGACGACCAACCTGAAAAAGTCGTCGGAAATATCCCTGCTTTCACATGAAACCCGGCAACTTCCGTAGGACGTTGTCGGGCGTCATTACGTATTCAACTCCCGAAGTGATAACTCACATCCAGCCACCACTGGCGCCCGTACGGGTCGTAGTTGCCGGTCGGGTAATACGGCCACCCCGCCGAGTCGTCATGCTTGACCTGGTTGAGCACGTTGTTCACGGTCAGCCCGACGCTTGCCCGGTCGTTGAGCTTGTAGCGTGCACTGGCGTTGAACACCGTCCACGGCGACAGACGCCCGTCGCCCGCGCCGTTGGTGACCGAGCCGTAGCGAATCCCCATCAATGTTGCCGTGGCCTTCTGGTAATCCCAGGTCAGGCTGGCGTTGACCTTGCTGCGCCAGTCGTAGTTGGTACGCGAGGTGCGCCAGTCCTGGGTCGGGGCTTCGTCCGATTCCTTGTAGTAATGCGAGAGCACCAGGGTGTAGCCCAGCGCCGAACTGAACGCACCGTACTGCCCGGCGCCCCAGCGGATGTTGCTCTTGAAGTCCAGGCCGCTGACCCGTTCGCTGGCGGCGTTGATCGCATTCACCCGCACCCGCTGCAACTGATTGGGATCGACGGCCGCATTGCCGGGATTGCGATCGACGCGCGCCAGGGTCGACTGGCAGTTGGCCGAGTTGATGTCCTGGGTGCCATTGCGGCATTCGTTCTCTTGCTGCAGCAGACGGTTTTCGTCGACGGTGGTCAGCAGGTCATCGATCTCCACCCGCCAGAAATCGGTGGAGAAATCGAAATTGCGCGACGGTGACCAGACGAAACCGTAGGTCCAGGATTTGCCGCGTTCGGATTCCAGATCCGCCGTGCCGCTCTGGGTGTAATCGACCCGCCCGCGATCACAGGCGCCCTCCACGCCCTGGCTGCAACCGTAATAGTCGATCTGCGCCGGGTAGTAGCCGTTGCTGTCGGACTGATAGATGTAGTTCAGGTCCGGGGCGCGGAAACTGGTGCCGTAGCTGCCGCGCACCAGCAGGCTGTTTACCGGCCGCCATTCCAGGCCAAGGTTGTAGGTTTTCTGTTGTTCGGTGCGGCCGCTGAATTTGTATTGGTCCCAGCGCCCCGCCGCTGTCGCCAGCACCGTGTCGGTGACCGGAATGCTGAACTCGCCCCCCGCCGCGTAACGCTTGCGCGAGCCGCCGGAGCTTTGCGCCGGGGTCACGCCGTAGAAACTGCCGTCGTTGAGGCTGTCATCCGGATCGATGCGGTATTCCTGCTTGCCCGCCTCCAGCACCCCGGCGAACCCCACCGGGCCAGCCGGCAGATCAAACAACTCGCCGTTGACCGACGCGTTGTAGCTGGTGGAAACCGACTTGCTGCTCTGCGTCAGATTGCCGCGAAACTGCTCCCACTCCTGGGTTGTCAGTGGCCGGTCGAGGCGCGAGGCATCCGGCGCGAAAACCGGGTAACCGTCGCGGATGCCCAGTTGCGGGCCGAGGTAGAAATCCTGAATCGACGACAGCGGCGTGTAACGCGTGGTGCGCACGCTTTTGTATTCCGAGCGGTTGGCCGCCAGTTCATAGTTCCAACCGGTGTCGGCAATCTTGTCCGAAAGGCCCAGGGTGCCGGTCCACGAGGTGTCGCGCCACTTGCTGTTGTTGCTGGTGCGCCCACCGATTTCCTCTTCGCCGAAGCGGCGGTACCAGCGCTCCAGATTGCCGCTGTTCTGGTTGATGAAGTCCGGCGAGGTGAAGCTGGGGCCGCGTGTGTTGTTCTGGATGTGATCGAGGCCGTACATCAGGTCGGCGAAGACCTGACCACTGTCGCTGAAATGCCAGGTGCCACGGGTGTAGCCGTCGTAGTTTTCCTTTTGCGTCTGCACCGTCCAGTAATCGTTGTACATCTGGTCGGTGCGGCAACGTCCGCCGCTGTTGAACAGTTTGTTGTCGAACGTGCCCTGATAGGCGCCACAGCCGGGCCCCAGATAGCGATTATTGGTCAGGTCGCGCCGATAGCCGACATCCGCCAGCGGCCCGCTCTGCATGAAGCCGCGATCATCGGCCCAGATCGGATCGCGGTGGGTCAGTTCAAGTCCGAACAAACCGTCAAAGTCGCCCCAACTGCCGCCGCCGCTGATCTGCAAGCGCTGGTTGTCACCGCCTCCGCGCTCGCTGGTGCCGCCCTTGAGATTGACGTCGACGCCATTCATTTTGTCTTTGAGGATGATGTTCACCACCCCGGCAATCGCGTCCGAACCGTAGATCGCCGAAGCGCCGCTGCTGAGCACTTCGATGCGCTCAATGATCGCCGATGGAATGTTCGCCAGGTTGGTGAAGTTGACCTTGCCGTCATACGGCGTCGGGTAATCGGCCACCCGTCGGCCGTTGATCAGCACCAGCGTGTGGTTGGGGCCGAGGCCGCGCAGGTTGAGGGCGCTGGCCGCCGGTTGCCAGGTGTTGCCGTAGTCTTCGCCCTGGGTCATGCCGGTGTTCTGGGTTTGTGTGGCGAGGGCGTCGTAGACGTTCTTGTAGCCGCGCGCCTCCATTTCTTCGTGGGTGATGACATTGACCGGGGTTGCACCATCGCTCTGCGCACGGGCGATCCGCGAGCCGGTGACGGTGACTTTTTCCATGCGGTAATCGGCGCTGCTGGCGGGCGCCACAGCGGCGGCTTTCACGGGCGCGGCGTTCGGCGCATCGGCCTGACGAATGCTCAGGCCCTGGGTGCCCTGCTCGACTTGCAGACCGCTGCCGATCAGGGCTTTCTCCACCGCCTGACGTCCACCCAATGCGCCGCGTACCGCGCTGCTGCGCTTGCCCTGCACCAGATTCTGGCTGAAGGAAATCGGCACGCCGGTCTGCCGCGAGATGTCCAGCAGCACCTCGTCGAGGGCCCCTGCGGCAATGTCGAAGGTAAAGACCTGAGCGGCGGCGTCTTGTGCCTGAACGGCGACCGGACCCATGCCCGCCGCCAGCACGATGGCCAGCGTCAGGCGGGACAATTGTTGTTGTTTGAATGAGAACATCGAGGGGCTTCCCTGTTGAAGGCGTCTGCAGGGAATGAGCAGCGGCACGGCGCTTTTTATAGGGGGACGGATAGACCGGGAAGTTATGGATTTATAACCGCGCTTCAATGCTGACCCAGTACGGGTTGTGCCAGGTGACACGGATCGGCAACGAACGCTCCAGCAGTTGCAGGGTGCGGTCGCTGTCGTCCAGCGGATAGAGACCGCTGAGACGCAGACCGGCAACCTCCGGGCTCAAGTGCAGGATGCCGCGACGGTAGCTGCGCAGGCTGTCGATGACTTCGCTCAAGGGCCGATCACGCACTTCAAGCCGCCCTTGGACCCAGGCACTCTCCTGCCCGTTGCCGGGTTCCAGCGCGAGGATTTCCTGAGCGTTGAACAGCAGACTTTCGCCCGCCTCCACCACTTGCCGCGCGCCGCTGGCGGTGACCACTTCGACCTGTGAATGCAGCATCACCAGCCGCGTCGAATCGTCACCGCGCTGCACCAGGAATTTGGTCCCGAGCGCACGCATCCGCCCATGCTCGGTTTCGACCACAAACGGCCGGGCCAGATTTTTCGCCACATCGATCAGCAGTTCACCGCTGCGCAAGTCCAGCAAACGCTCGATGTTGTTGAAGCGTGGTACCACGCGGCTGCGGGCATTCAACGTAAGGGCGCTGCCATCCTCCAGCGTGAATTCCCGACGCTCGCCGGTACCGGTAGTCAACTCGCCGGCCTCGGGCAACCAGCCATAACGTCGACCGAGCAAACCGGCCAGCACCGCGATACCGAGCACGCTCAAACTGCCGCTGAGGAATCGACGGCGACTGGACGGCGCATTCAGGCTGTGCAACACACTCTCACGCGGCAAGCCGCGCAGGTTCGAATGGCGTAGCAGGCTCAGCCCGCCGCCCATTTGCTCGATGATCTGCTGATGCCGTGGATCCGCCGTGCGCCAGGCGTCGAAGGCGGCGCGCTCCTGCAAGCTGACATGCCCTGATTGCAGCAGCGCCATCCATTGCGCCGCTTCGTCGATCAGCGTTTCGTCCGGCCTCATGCCTGCATCGCCTGATAGCAACGCTTGAACGCCTCGACCATGTATTGCTGCACGCGGCTGGTGGACACGCCGAGGCGTTCGCCGATTTCGCTGTAGGTCAGGCCGTCGAGTTGGTGGTAGAGAAACGCCGCCTTGGCCTTGGCCGACAGGCCGTTGAGCAAGCGATCCACCGCCAGCAGCGTTTCGATCACCAATTCCCGTTCCTCGGGCGACGGATGCACCGGTTCCGGCGCCAGCGCCAGGCTTTGCAGATAAGCGCGCTCCAGATCCTGCCGGCGCCAGCCTTCATAGACCAGCCGCCGGGCAATCGTGGTCAACAGCGCGCGGGGTTCGCGGATTGCCAGCGGATCGGGCAGCGCCAATACCCGAAGAAAGGTTTCCGAAGCAATGTCCTGTGCGCTGTGCGGGCAACCGAGCGTACGGCTGACCGCCGCGCACAGCCATCGGTAGTCCTTTTGGAACATCTGCCCGATGACCTGGTAATGCGGGTTGTGACTCCCCATGCGTTACTCCCTGAAAACGGGTTCCACCCGCTGCGAAAATCCATGGATACGCCGGGATCTTCCGGCGGTGATCAGGGATGCGACTGTGCAATAGCGCCTGAGACATTTGAAGTAATAAAAAATCAGGATCAGCAAACCTTTGAGAATAAGGCACGTCGTCGCCACGGCAATATTGGCTGACACAACGTTGATCTCGATCAGTGGCGCGAGCCACGCCAGTCACTAACCTTGCGCCTCCATCGATAGCCACGGACGGCTCACAGGGAGCCTGCGGCTGACCTTTCAAGGAAGAACAATCATGCGATCACTCAACATCATTCTTTTGTCGTCGGCGTTCAACGGCCTGACTCAGCGTGCATGGCTGGACCTGCGCCAGGCCGGGCACTCGCCGAGCGTGGTGCTGTTCACCGACGAAGCCGCCGTGTGCGAACAGATTGAAAACAGCGGTGCCGACCTGGTGATCTGCCCGTTCCTCAAGGACCGTGTGCCCCACGCACTGTGGAGCAATCCGCAGCGCCCGGTCGTCATCATCCACCCCGGCATCGTCGGCGATCGCGGTGCCAGCGCACTGGATTGGGCGATCATGCGCGAGCTGCCGTCCTGGGGCGTGACCGCCCTGCAAGCGGTGGAAGAAATGGATGCCGGCCCGGTCTGGGCCACCTGCGAATTCAACCTGCCAACGGGGCTGCGCAAATCCGAGCTGTACAACGGCCGGGTCAGCGACGCGGCGATCTGTTGCATCCGTGAAGTGGTGGAGAAATTCATCGACGGCTTCGTGCCGGTGGCGCTGGATTACAACGATCCGAAAGTGCGCGGGCGTTTGCAGCCGAACATGAAACAGGACGACCGCACCTTCAGCTGGCATGACTGCTCGCGCTTCATCAAGCGCTGCATCGATGCGGCGGACGGCCAGCCCGGCGTACTCGCCAGTCTCGCCGGCGGACAGTATTACGTATACGACGCGCACCTCGACCAGCGCACCGGCATGCCCGGCGAAATTCTCGCGGTACACGACGACGCGGTGCTGGTGGCGACCGGTGATCACAGCCTGTGGATCGGCTCGTTGCGACGCAAACCGCAACCGGGCGAGGAAACCTTCAAGCGTCCGGCGCGGCATGTACTGGCCGGGCAACTGGCGCACGTGCCGGTGCTGGACTGGTCGATTGCCAACGCGCCATTCAGCGACGAGCCGTATCAGCCGATCCGCTATCGCGAGTCCGGCCAGGTCGGCGAGCTGACGCTGGAGTTCTACAACGGCGCCATGAGCACCGAACAATGCCGGCGCATGGTCGAGGCGTTGCGCTGGGCCAAGTCCCGCGACACGCAGGTACTGTTGATCAAGGGCGGGCGCGGCAGTTTTTCCAACGGCGTGCACCTGAACGTGATTCAGGCCGCAGAAGATCCAGGCGCCGAAGCCTGGGCCAATATCCAGGCCATCGATGATGTGTGCGAAGAATTGCTCAGCGCGCGGCAACTGGTGGTCAGCGGGGTCACCGGCAATGCCGGTGCCGGCGGTGTGATGCTCGCACTGGCGGCCGACATCGTGTTTGCCCGCGCCGACATCGTGCTCAACCCGCACTACAAGAGCATGGGCCTGTACGGCTCGGAATACTGGACCTACAGCCTGCCCCGCGCCGTCGGCCCGGCCATGGCCGAACAACTGACCCAGGCCTGTCTGCCGGTCAGCGCTGCTCAGGCGCTGCAACTGGGCATGGTCCAGGAAATCGGCCCGCGCTGCCCGGACGAGTTTTCGCTGTGGCTGCTGCAACGGGCCAACAGTGTGCTGAGTGATCCGACTTATGCGCCGGTGCGCGAACGCAAGCTGCGGGTCGATCATGCGCTGATCCGCCAATGCCGCGAGGCGGAGCTGCAAGAGATGCAGGAAGACATGCTGTACAACCGCAATCAGTTTGCCGAGAAGTGCCGCAACTTCGTGTACAAGCGCAAGACTTGCTGTACGCCGGCGCGGTTGGTGGAGGAATGGGCGCGGGTGCATGAAGTCGAAGTGGCTGACTGAACAATGACGCGGTCCCGGGGCTGCCCGTACAATGCGCGCACCTCAACCACCGGCCCGCCCATGGACATCGACCTCGCCCGCACCTTTCTGGAAATCGTCCGCCACGGCAGCCTCGCCGCGGCGGCGGAAAAGCTGTTCGTCACGCAAACGGCAATCACCGCCCGGGTGCAGAAACTCGAAAGCCAGTTGGGCAGCACTCTCTTCGTGCGCAACCGTGCTGGCGCACGCCTGACCGCCAACGGCGAGGCCTTCGTGGTCTACGCCAATCAACTGGTGCAGACCTGGGAAGCGGCGCGCCGCGACCTGCCTTTGCCCGAGGGCTATCACAACGTGCTGCACATCGGTGGCGAGGTCAGCCTGTGCAACCCGCTGATGCTCAGTTGGGCGGCCGAATTGCGCGAGAAAATCCCCGGTCACGCCCTGCGCATGGACATCCGCGACGGCGAAAACCTGCTGCGCCAGCTCGAACTGGGGGTGCTCGATGCCGCGCTGGTCTATCAACCGGAATACTGGCCGGGGCTGCAGGTCGAGCAGGTGCTGGAAGAAAAACTGATTCTGGTGACCACGCCCGGCCGCCCTGCGCCCTACGTGTACATCGACTGGGGCCCGGACTTCCGCCGCCAGCACGACGCCGCCCTGCCGGAAAAGGCCAAGGCCGCCCTGAGTTTCAACCTCGGCCCGCTGGCCCTGCAATACATCCTCGAGAACGGCGGCAGCGGCTATTTCCGGACCCGGGTGGTGCGCACCTATCTGGAAAGCGGCGCACTGGAGCCGGTGACCAAAGCCCCGGAATTCGGCTATCCGACCTACCTCGTCTACTCCCGCGACCGCGACTCGGCGATCCTGCAACAGGCATTCGATCTGCTGCGCGAAGTGATCAAGGCCGATGACGACTGGTCGCAGCGCTGGAACCCGTTGAGCTGACGGCTGCCATACACCGGAGCATGGCACTTGTGACCTGAAGGTTGGCCCTGCACAAACGGCGAGATCGGCTACGCTGCCGGGATAACGACAATATCCGCAGGTGAGCGCAGTGAGGCAGACCACCGAGGCATTTCGCAGCCGCTATCGGGCGGCGATCCATCCCCGCTACAACCCGTGGCTGCACGGCGCATTCGTGCTGCTGTTCGGTGTTCTGGCCATCGGCGCGTTCTGGAGCAGCGTGCACCAGGTGCAACCGCTGGAATGGCTGGCCGTGCCACTGACCCTGCTGTTCTTCAATTTCGGCGTGTACATGGTGCACCGCCACCTCGGTCACCACAAAAAGCGCTTCGCGCGGATGTTCTACGCCCGGCATGCCGGCGATCATCACAGCTTCTTCACCCCCGGCCACATGACCTACGACGGCGCCCGCGACTGGCGGGTGATCCTGTTCCCGGCCTGGCTGATCGTGCTGCACACGCTGGCAATCTCCCTGCCCCTGTGGTGGCTGTTTGCGCAGGTCAACAGCAACGTCGCCGGGTTGTTTGGCGGCTGCATGGTGTTCGGTTACCTGACTTACGAGGTGTTTCATGCCTGCGAGCATCTGCCGCCGCAGAACCCGCTGACCCGGCTGCCGTGGATCCGCCAGATGCGCCGTCTGCATGAGTTGCACCACCGTCGCGAACGCATGCAGGAGCGCAATTTCAATATCGTTTTTCCGTTGATGGACTATCTGTTCGGCACCCTTTACTGGGAGCCGGAAACCGCCCCTCTTACCGATTCGAGAACGCCCATGACCCGCATGCAGCACACCGTCGACATTGCCGGCGATCCGATCGCCGTCCTCGCTTACGCCGCCACCGTCAGTCGCTGGCCGGAGTGGCATCCGTCTTCGCTGAAGATCGACGGCCCGAGCGGTGCGCTGCATGCCGGCGCGCGATTCGACGAGGACATCCATGCCGGGGGACGCGAGGGGCATTTGAGTTGGGAGGTGACCGAATACCTGCCCGGTCGGCGCTGGTGTGCCCGGGCTCAGGGTGATCAGGGTCTGTCGTTGCAGCTGACCTATGAATGCTCGGCGCACGACGGTGCCACGCGGTTCGTGCGCACCCTCGATTACCAGTTCGAGGGCATCGGCCTGCGCATCGCCAACCATCTGCTGCTCAAGCGTCGCATCGAGCGCGAATCGGCGACTTCGATGCTCGCCCTGCGCGACATGGCCACCCGGCACCTGGCCCCTGCAGGAGCTCACGTGTGAAGTGGCGCTATCCAGTGTTGTTGCTGATCGTCGTCGTTGTGGCGTTCCTGCTGCTCATGCCGACCAAGGTCGAGCCCGTGGCATGGACGCCGCAACCAGCGCCCTCGCTGAGCGAAGGCCAGTACGCTGACAACCAGCGGCTCAAGGGTGTTGCACAGGTCGGGCCGAGCAATATCGAAGGTCCGGAAGCGCTGCTGCTGGAAAACGATTTTCTGATCACCGGCCTGCACGACGGTCGCCTGCTGCGCACCAGCCTCGACGGCCAGCAGCGCAAGGTGCTGGCCGATACCGGCGGCCGGCCGCTGGGGCTGGCGCGGCATCCCAACGGTTTGCTGGTGATCGCCGACGGGGTCAAGGGTTTGCTGTCCCTCGACGCACAGGGTCAGCTGGTGGCGCTGACCACCGAAGCCAATGGTCTGCCGTTCGGCTTCACGGATGACGTGGCGATCGACAAGTCCGGACACTACGCCTACTTCAGCGACGCCTCGAGTCGCTGGGGTTACGGTCACGATGGCGAAGCGATCATCGAACATGGCGGCGACGGACGCCTGCTGCGTTACGACTTCCAGACCGGAAAAACCAGCCTGTTGCTGGACAAGCTGGAGTTCGCCAACGGCGTGACCCTCGGCCCGGAAGACGCTTATGTGCTGGTCAACGAAACCGGCGCCTACCGCATCAGCCGCTACTGGCTGACCGGCCCCAAGGCCGGCACTCACGATCTGTTCATCGACAACCTGCCGGGGCTGCCGGACAACCTCGCCTTCAATGGCCGGGATCGGTTCTGGGTGGCGCTGTACACGCCGCGCAATCCGCTGCTCGACCGCACCGCTGAACACCCGTTCGTACGCAAGATGATCGTGCGGGCCATGACCGTGCTGCCCAAACCGGTGGAGAAACGCGGGTTCGTGTTGGGGCTGGATCTGGACGGCAAAGTGATCGCCAATCTGCAGGACGCCAGTGCCGGCAATTACTCGCCGATCACCACCGTGCGCGAGTATGGCGAGTGGTTGTATTTCGGCTCGCTGAAGGCCACGCACATGGCGCGGATGCCATTGGACGCCGCCTTGAAGTGAGGCTTTGAGATTTGTGATGAATCGGCTGACGTCATCGCTGGCAAGCCAGCTCCCACAGTTACTGCGTTGATCGCGGAATCTGCAGACGACGCAAAACCTGTGGGAGCTGCGGTGCGACGATTCGACTTGCCAGCGATGGCGGACTATCAGTTACTGGATCGATCGAACTTGTCCGGATCCTCATCCTCCGGCACTTCCTCGCTCTTGCGTTCTTCTTCAGGACTACGAACGGTGTGCGCCGGACTGTTGGGCTCGGGATGGGTAGGAACCGGGTCGAATGCACCCTGCTCTTCACTGGGAAATTTAGGATCTTTCATAAGGCACCTCGGTAAGAGTCGCGATGTAAAGACTCTGAACATTCGAGGTGCCGGTCGCAGCTATCGTTCCAGTCGTTTCACCAGCGAGGGCCGGTGGCGCGACTGACGGTCAGGATCGGGCCTGCAACTGCTCGACGATCTTGTCTTTGACCTGCAGGCGTTTCTCTTTGAGTTTCTTCAGGGTGTCGTCGCTGGGTGCATCCGAGGTCGCCGTCTCGGCCTTGACGACTTCGGCGTCCGCCTGGGAATACTTGTTGATCAGTGCATCCAGATGTGGATCCGCGGTGCGTCGTTGCTGGATCTCTTCCTTTGTCAGTTTCAAGTCCTGTAACAAATCATGGGTCACCGGCATGGAACACCTCCGTCAGTTGATCGGCAGCCAACGCGACCGATTGCGCTGGCCAGGTATCAGAATGGCCTCGGTTGGCCACTTCTGTCGACCACCTGTCAGACCAGCGGTGTCCGTTCGTCGCCCTTTCGCAAATGCGATAAAACCTTTGGTCGGCGAACTTCCTCCATTGAATAACGCTCACAAAAACCTGCGTGGAGAAACACCAATGGACGGATTCAAACTGCGTCACCTCTTTCTGGCTGTCGCCCTCAGCACCGGCATGGGTTCGGCCTTTGCCGCCACCGACAACGATTTCGTCGATAACGCAGCGGCCGGCGGCATCGCCGAAATCGAAACCAGTCGCCTGGCGCTGGAAAAAAGCCAATCCGCCGACATCAAAGCGTTTGCCAACATGATGATCACCGACCACGGCAAGGCCAACGATGAACTGGCGACAATTGCCAAGGCCAACGACATCGAGGTGCCGGACACCACGACCCTGGTCAAACAGGCCAAGGAAAAAATACTCGAAGTCCGTGATGAGTCGTTCGACGCCGCCTATGCCAACAATCAGGTCAAGGCGCACGAAGAAACCATCGAGCTGTTCAAGAAACAAGCCAACACCGTGACCGACGACAAGGTCAAAGGCGCCACCGAACTCAAAGCCTTTGCGCAGAAAATGTTGCCCGGTCTGGAAAAACACCTGGCCGCCGCCAAAGAGCTACAGGCCAAACACCCCAGCAAGTAACCGCCAGGTACTCAAAGAGGCCGCCTCCATTGGACGCGGCCTCTTTGCGTTGGGGCCTTGTTGCAAGCAAAAGATCAGCATTTGCGGCCACGCCGACTAGAGTTACCGGTGCATTGCTTGCGGCAGATCAAAAATATCCTCGCGGGAACGAACAACTATTTCGAACGGCCAGGGTCATTCACTTCGCGCCGGTCATTTTCCGAAGATCCGGCCCCCAATTCGCAATGGAGCAACAGGCACATGGCAGCACTGCAGAACAGCACACTTAATGCGATTAAAAACAATCAGGTTCAACTGCTGGGCGAATGGATCAACGGGCTTCAAACCACCGGCGCTACGCGCAACCTCAAAGAACACGACATACAGCAACAGACCGGCGAATTCCTGCAACTGGTGGTCAGTGGCCTGGAAAACGACAGCGGCACCAACATCGCCGCGCCGGGCTGGGAAGGCATGCGCCAGTTCCTCGAAAAACTCTCCCACAGCCGCGCCCAGCTCGGTCAGGATTCCCAGCAGACCGCCAGCTTCATTTTCTCGCTCAAGGGCCCGCTGTTCGCCCTGCTGCAAAACCATTATCGGGACCAGCCCGCCCTGCTCGCCGAACAGCTTTGGGAAATCTCCGAACTGTTCGATGCATTCGGCCTGTACACCATTCGCACGTTCCAGAAGTCCCGTGAAGCGGTGATCAAGCGCCAGCAGGAAGAACTGCTGGAGCTGTCGACCCCGGTGGTCAAACTGTGGGATGGCGTGCTCGCCCTACCGATGATCGGCACCCTCGATTCACAGCGCACCCAAGTGGTGATGGAATCGCTGCTGCAACGCATCGTCGACACCGGCTCGGAAATCGCCATCATCGACATCACTGGCGTGCCAACCGTCGACACGCTGGTCGCCCAACACCTGCTCAAGACCGTGACCGCGATCCGTCTGATGGGCGCCGACTGCATCATCAGCGGCGTGCGTCCGCAGATTGCCCAGACCATCGTGCACCTGGGCCTCGACCTGCAAGGCGTGGTCACCAAAGCCAATCTGGCCGACGCATTGAAGCTGGCCCTGACCCGTCTGGGCATCACCCTCACCAAGACGGTCTGAACAATGGAACGTATCCCGATTCTTCAGATGGGTGACTTCCTGCTGGTGACCATCCAGGTCGACATGCATGACCAACTCGCCCTCACCCTGCAAGACGACCTGTCCGAGCGCATCAGCAAGACCTCCGCGCGCGGCGTGCTGATCGACATCTCGGCGCTGGACATGGTCGATTCGTTCATCGGCCGGATGATCGGCACCATTTCCGGCCTGTCGAAAATCATGGACGCTGAAACCATGCTGGTCGGTATGCAACCGGCAGTGGCGATCACGCTGGTGGAGCTCGGTCTTTACCTGCCGGGCGTCAGCACCGCGCTGAACGTCGAGCGCGGAATGAAACTGCTGCAGGAACGAGTACGCCAGCAATGACCGTGCGCAGCAGCGGTACCCAACCGATCAACATCGAGCAGGATGTGGTGCTGGCGCGGCAAACGGCGCGCAAGCTGGCCACCGAGTGCGGCATGCGCCTGATCGACCTGACCAAACTGGTGACCGCCGTCAGTGAACTGGCGCGCAACACCATGGTGTATGGCGGTGGCGGAGACATGGACTGGCAGATCCTCGATGACAACCACAAGGTCGGCCTGCGCCTGACCTTTCGCGATGAAGGCCCGGGTATTCCCGACATCAAACTGGCGATGACCGACGGCTGGACCTCCGGCAGCGGTCTGGGCCTGGGCCTGACCGGGGCCAAGCGACTGGTAGATGAATTCGAACTGGACACCGAGCCCGGCAAAGGCACTCGCATAACGATCACCCGATGGACATGAACATCAGCGGGACATTGACCCAGGTGTTGGTGATCGAGGACAGCAGCCAGATCGGCCATGCCCGGCGTACGGCCCAGCGTCTGGCCGAGCAACACGGTTTTGGCGAAAGCGATGCCGGCCGCGTCGCGCTGGTGGCCACGGAGCTGGCGAGCAATGTGCTCAAGCATGCCGGGCACGGCGAACTTCACTTGCGTCTGTTGCCGCGTCAGGGTGACGACGGCATCGAGATGATTGCAGTCGACCGGGCGCAGGGCTTTGATCTGGATGCGTGCATGGCCGATGGTTTTTCCACCGGCGGTACTCAGGGCATCGGCCTGGGCGCCGTGGCACGCCAGGCCGATGTCTTCGATGTTTTTGCCGATCATCGCGGCGCGGTGCTGCTGGCTCGTTTATACCCACGCAGCGACCGGCAGGTGGATATGCCGTATGGTGTCAGCCAACACTCGCTGCACAACGACCCGGCCTGCGGTGATGTCTGGCATCTGGCGATCCACGGCGCTGACGTCAGTGCTCTGGTGGTCGACGGTCTGGGCCATGGCGAGGACGCCGAGCGTGCGGCCCGCGCCGGTGAAAAGGCCTTTGCCTTGAATCCGTTCGGTGCGCCGACGCTGCTGATGGAAGACATGCACCGTGAGATGATCGGTAGCCGGGGCGGCGCGGTGGCATTCGCGCAGTTTCACGCCGGCCGTGCCAGTCTGTCGTTCACCGGTGTCGGCAACATCGGTGCCAGCCTGATCGCTTCCGACAAGTCGCGCGGACTGGCCTCGCATCCGGGCATCGTCGGTGGCCAATACAGAAAAGCCCAGCCTTTTGACTATGCTCACGTGAACGGACATCTATTGATCATGTATAGCGACGGCTTGCAGTCCCGCTGGAACCTTCAGGATTACCCCGGTCTGGTGCATCGCCATCCCGCCGTGATTGCCACCGTCCTGCACCGCGACTTCTGCCGCGGGCGCGACGATGTCACCGTGCTGGTGGTTGCCCTGGAGTCCGCCCATGACTGAGTCCCCGACCTTGAACAACGCCGAACAGGCTGCGTTGATCGCCCAGTTGCAGAGCGAAACCGCTGCGTTGCGCGAAGAGCTCGACGAAACCAATCAGGGCGTGCTGGCCCTGTACGCCGAACTCGACACTCAGGCCGAACAACTGCGCCAGGCATCCGACCTGAAAAGCCGTTTTCTGTCGTACATGAGCCACGAGTTCCGCACGCCGCTGGGCTCGATCCTGAGCATCAACAGCCTGCTCGCCGACGAACTCGACGGCCCCCTCAGCCCCGAGCAACACAAGCAGGTGGCGTTTGTCAGCACCGCCGCCCGGGAACTCAGCGACATGGTCGACGACCTGCTCGATCTGGCGAAGATCGAGGCCGGACGCATCAGCATTTCTGCGGCGTGGTTCGACATGTTCGACCTGTTCGCCGCACTGCGGGGGATGTTCCGGCCGATTGTCGATGCCACGGCCGTAGACCTGATTTTCGAAGAGCCGGTAGGCCTCCCGCGTCTTTACACCGACGACAAGAAGCTGGCGCAGATCCTGCGCAACTTCATTTCCAACTCGCTGAAGTTCACCACCCGTGGCGAGGTCCGGATCTCGGCGCGTCTTGAGGGTGAGGGCAAGGTGCGGTTCGCCGTCAGCGACACCGGCATCGGTATCGCTGCGGAGCTGCACGGCACCTTGTTTGAAGACTTTTCTCAGGTCGACTCACCGCTGCAAAAACGCCTGCGCGGCACCGGGCTCGGCCTGTCGCTGTGCAAACGCTTCGCTGAATTGCTCGGTGGTGAGGTTGGTGTCGAAAGTACGCCGGGCGTGGGCTCAAGTTTTTTCGTGATCATTCCGCTGGCACTTGCCCAGGAGAACGTCGATGAAACATGACATCCGTCTGTTGATCGTCGATGACAACGTCGCCACTCGCTATGCCTTGCGCCGACGGCTGGAGCGCCACGGTTACGAAGTGCTCGAGGCCGGCACCGGCGGCGAGGGGCTGGCCCTGATTGCCAGTCAGTCGCTCGATGCGCTGATCCTCGACGTCAACCTGCCGGACATGAGCGGGTTCGACATCGTGCGTAAACTGCGCACCGACCCGGGCACCGCCCTGCTTCCGGTGATCCACGTGTCCGCCGCGTCGATCCAGACCGGCGACATCATCACCGGCCTCGATGCCGGGGCCGATGCCTACCTGATTCATCCGGTCGATCCCGACGTGCTGCTGGCAACGTTACGCACCCTGCTGCGGGTGCGTGACACGGAGAACGCGTTACGCGAAAGCGAGGCGCGTTTCCGCGAGATCTTCGTCAATGTCTCAGCCCCCATCGCGGTGCTCGATGCCGATCTGAAAGTCCATGAGTGCAATCACGCCTTTTCCCAGCTGATCCAGGATAATCGCGACCCGCAGACCCTCAGCGAATGCTTTGCCGAGGATCAGAGCGCGATCCTCGACGAACTGCACCTGCGACTGGTGGACGGCGAGCGCTGGAAGGGCACGCTGAACATGCGCGTGCAGGGTGAGGTCCGCGAGACCGAATGGCAGATTTCGCCCTATCGGACTCCGAAGCTGAGCCTGGTGTTCGTCGAAGACGTCACCGAACACCGTCATCGCGAGCGCTCGCACCTGGCGCAGCTGGACGACACCACCACGCAACTGGCCAAGGAAGTCGCCGACCGGGTACGCGCCGAATCGCAACTGCTGCAAGTACAGAAAATGGATGCGCTGGGCAAGCTCACCGGCGGCATCGCCCATGACTTCAATAACCTGCTGACCGGGATCATCACCAGCCTCGAACTGATCCAGAAACGTGTTGCCGATGGCCGAACGGACAAGGTCCAGTTCTACGCCGAAGCGGCTCTGAACTCGGCGAGGAGCGCGGCCTCGCTCACCCATCGCCTGTTGGCGTTTGCCCGTCAGCAACCCCTCGACACCCGTCCGGTCGACATCAACAGACACGTCCGCTCGCTCGAAGAATTGCTGGTGCGCACCATCGGCGAACGCATCGCCCTCAAGCTCGAATTGACCACCAAAGCCGCCATCGCGCTGGTCGATCCGATTCAGCTCGAAAGTGCGGTGCTCAATCTGGTGATCAATGCCCGGGACGCATTGCCACGGGGCGGCAATATCTGGGTCAGCACTTACGCGGCGTACTCCCACGGCGACCCGAACCTCGCCGATGGATCCTACGTGGCGCTATCGGTGCGCGATGACGGTACCGGCATCGAGCACAACGTGATCGACAAGGTGTTCGAGCCGTTCTTCACCACCAAGCCGCTGGGCCAGGGCACAGGGCTGGGGCTGTCGACGATCTACGGTTTTGCCCGTCAGTCCGGTGGCGATGCGCACATCCGCAGCGTCGCGCGACGCGGCACCGAAGTGACGATCATGCTGCCGGCCACCAGCGATCCGACCGCTGTCGATGTGGCCCCGGTGACCATTGATCCGCAAGGCTCGGGCGAACATGTGTTGATCGTCGAAGACATGCCGGCGGTACGCCTGTTCGTCACCGAAGTGCTGGAAGACGCCGGTTACCGCTGCACCCAGGCCGGTGATATCGAAACGGCGCTGGAACGCTTGCAGAACGACGCGTCGATCGACCTGCTGCTGACCGACGTCGGTCTGCCACGCATGACCGGCCGTGAATTGGCGGACGTTGCCCGGGGCTGGCGCGAAGCGCTGCCGATCCTGTTCATGACCGGTTATGCGGAAACCGCGATCAACCGGCAGGTATTCCTCGGAGCCGGCATGGACATGCTGGTCAAGCCGTTTCAAATCAGCGCACTGCTGGACAAGGTGCGTCGCACCCTCGACGGTGCCTGATACGCCGCCATCGCGGGCACGCCCGCTCCCACAGTTTTTTGTGCCGTACACAAATTCGTGAACACCTCAGACTCTGTGGGAGCGGGCTTGCCCGCGATGAGGCCGGCCCATGCGACGCAGTCAGCGGCTCAAAGCCCTGGAGAGAAACGGCGCAGTCCGGCTCTTCTTGCTCGCCGCCACTTTCTGCGGCGTCCCGGCCACGACGATCCGGCCGCCCTGATCCCCCGCGCCCGGACCGATGTCGATTACCCAATCGCTCTGCGCCACCACGCGCATTTCATGCTCGACCACGATCACCGTGTGTCCTGCGCTCACCAGATTGTCCAGTTGCTCCAACAAGCGGTCGACGTCTCGCGGATGCAAACCGGTGGTAGGCTCGTCGAGCACGTACAACGTCGCGCCGCGCTGATTGCGTTGCAGCTCGGTGGCCAGTTTGATCCGCTGGGCTTCGCCGCCGGACAACTCGGTCGCCGGTTGCCCGAGGCGCAGGTAACCGAGGCCGATGTCGCGCAGCACTTCCAGTGAACGACGGATCGCCGGTTGCTCGGCAAATACCACCACCGCTTCATCCACGGTCAGTTGCAGCACCTGCGCAATGCTCAAGCCCTGCCAGAGGATGGCCAGCGTTTCGGGGTTGTATCGCGCGCCATGGCAGGTCGGGCACGGCGCATAAACGCTGGGCATGAACAGCAATTCGACGCTGACAAAGCCCTCGCCTTCGCAGGTCGGGCAGCGCCCCTTGGCGACGTTGAAGGAAAACTGCCCGGCGTCGTAGCCCGCCGCTTTCGCCTCGTCAGTCGCGGCGAACAACTTGCGCACGTTGTCGAACAGCCCGGTGTAGGTCGCCAGATTCGAACGCGGGGTGCGGCCGATGGGTTTCTGATCGACCTGAACCAGACGCTTGATCGACTCCAGCCCGGCGCTGACCTGGCCGGTGCTGGCAGACGGGGTATCGTCTTCCAGATTGAGCTCTTCCGGCTCGGCGTCACCGACGCTGCGCCCGAGCTGCGCGCCGACCAGTTCCAGCAGCGCCTGGCTGACCAGACTCGACTTGCCGGAACCGGAGACGCCGGTGACCGAGGTGAAACAGCCCAACGGAAACTCGGCGCTGAGGTTATTCAGGTTGTTACGCGTGACGCCGTCGAGCTTCAGCCAGCCCGAAGGTTTGCGCGCGGCGCGGGTCGGCCGTTGCTGTTCGGCGAACAGATAGGCGCGGGTCTGCGAGTGCTCGATCGCCGCCAGCCCCGGCGGCGGGCCGCTGTAGAGAATCTGCCCCCCCTTTTCGCCCGCCGCCGGGCCGACGTCGATCAGCCAGTCGGCCCGGCGCATGGTGTCCAGATCGTGCTCGACCACAAACACGCTGTTGCCGTCGGCCTTCAGACGCTGCAAGGCCTCGAACAGGGCCTCGCCGTCGGCCGGGTGCAGGCCGGCGGAAGGTTCGTCGAGCACGTAGATCACGCCGAACAATTGCGAGCCCAGTTGGGTGGCCAGTCGCAGGCGTTGCAATTCGCCGGACGACAGGGTCGGCGTGCTGCGTTCCAGGGCCAGATAACCGAGGCCCAGATCGGTCAGGGTGCTGACCCGTTCCAGCAGATCCTCGGCAATGCGCTGCGCGGCCAGGCGTTTTTCCAGCGACAGGTTCGGCGTATGGCGCACGTCCGGCGCGTTGGCGTGGCCGCTGGCGCCATGGGCCACGCGCTGCTGCCGGGCTTCGCGGGTCTGGCTGTGGGTCAGGGTTTCACCGGTTTCATCGGCGTGTTCCAGCCAGCTCGCGTCCGCGACCGGCCGCAAAACCTCGGCGACTTGCAACAGAGACATCCGCGACAACTCGCCGATGTCATGCCCGGCAAACGTTACCGACAGCGCCTCACGCTTGAGGCGCTTGCCATCGCACAACGGGCAGAGGCTGCCGATCATGAACTGCGACACGCGCTTCTTCATCAGCGCACTTTGCGAATGGGTGAAGGTATGCAGGATGTAGCGCCGGGCGCCAGTGAAGGTGCCTTGATAACTGGGCTCCATGTTGCGCTTGAGGGCGACGCGGGTTTCTTCCGGCGTCAGCCCGGCGTACACCGGAACGGTTGGTGTTTCCTCGGTGAAGAGGATCCAGTCACGCTGTTTTTTCGGCAGCTTGCGCCACGGGATATCGACATCGATACCCATGGTCACCAGGATGTCGCGCAGGTTCTGCCCCTGCCAGGCCAGCGGCCATGAGGCTACGGCGCGCTGGCGGATGGTCAGATTCGGATCCGGCACCATCAACGCCTCGGTGACCTCGTAGACCCGGCCCAGTCCATGGCATTGCGGGCACGCGCCCTGCGGCGTGTTCGGTGAAAAATCCTCGGCATACAGCATCGGCTGACCCGGTGGGTAGCTGCCGGCGCGCGAGTACAGCATGCGGATCAGGCTCGACAACGTGGTGACGCTGCCCACCGACGAACGCGTGCTCGGCGTGCCGCGCTGTTGCTGCAGGGCCACGGCCGGCGGCAGGCCTTCGATGGAATCGACGTCCGGCACGCCAACCTGATCGATCAGCCTTCGCGCATAGGGCGCCACCGATTCGAAATAGCGTCGCTGGGCTTCGGCATACAGCGTTGAAAACGCCAGCGACGACTTGCCCGACCCCGACACGCCGGTGAACACCACCAGTGCATCGCGAGGAATGTCGACGTCCACGTTCTTCAGATTGTGTTCACGGGCACCGCGCACGCGAACCATGCCGGCGGCAGAACTGGAATTGCGTCTGGAAGTCATCGGCCAGCCTTGGTCAGGGGATTGGAGCTCAGGTGCTGAGCACGGAACGGATCATCTGCAGCAATGCTTCGGGGCCATAGGGTTTGCCGAGCAAATGGGTGTCGGGACTGAGCTGGTGGTTGCGCGAGATGATGTCGCGGGTGTGGCCCGAGGTGAACAGCACGGCCACCGGCGGCATTTGCACCTTGGCCCACGCCGCCAGATCGGAGCTCTTGATCAGACCGGGCATGACCACGTCGGTGAAAATCAGGTCGACCCGAGCGCCTTCCATCAACATCTGCATGGCCGCGTCACCGTTGCCGGCCGTCAGCACGCGGTAGCCTTCTTCGCGCAACAGCTCGACCGCCGAGGTGCGCACCGCTTCGTTGTCCTCGACCACCAGGATCGTCTCGTGACCGCCCGCCTGCTGATAATTGACGCTCGGCGAGTCATCAAGCACGGGGCGCAGGCTGCGCGGGAAGTACAACTGCACCCGCGTGCCTTCGCCGATCCGACTGTCGATCTCGACATGACCGCCGCTCTGCTTGACGAAACCGAACACCATGCTCAAACCGAGACCGGTGCCCTGGCCGTCGGCCTTGGTGGTGAAGAACGGTTCGAACACCTGCTCGAGCATGTGCGGGGCAATGCCCACGCCGCTGTCACTGACCGAAACCCGGACGAAATCCCCCGGCACGATGCCTTTGCCCGAGCAGAACGCCCGATCCAGTGAGAGATTCGAGGCACCGAGCACAATCGTGCCCTCGCCCTTCATGGCATCCCGGGCATTGATCGCCAGATTGAGAATGGCGTTTTCCAGTTGATTGCGATCGACGTTGATGTGCCAAGGTTCGTCCGGCAGTTGTACGTCGATCTGAATGGTTTCGCCCAGCGCCCGTTGCAGCAACTCGCCCACACCGTCGAAGATTTGCCGGGGATTGCACACGGCCGGCGACAGCGGCTGACGCCGGGCAAACGCGAGCAGTTGCGAAGACAGCTTGGCGCCACGCTCCACCGCCGCCAGCGAAGCGCTGACCCGACGCTGGACGTTGGCATTGTCCGGTTCATGCCGCGCCAACAGGTGCAGGTTGCCGGCGATCACTTGCAGCAGGTTGTTGAAGTCGTGAGCCACGCCGCCGGTGAGGCCGCCGATGGATTCGAGTTTCTGCGACTGGCGCAATTGCTCTTCGGCGGCGAGGCGCGCCTCGACTTCATCCGCGACACGCTGTTCGAGGTTGCGGGTGAACTTGAGCAGTGACTCTTCAGCCGCCTTGCGCTCGTTAATGTCGATCAGCACACCGGGAAAACGGAACGGTCGGCCCTGCTCGTCGAATTCGCAAGCGCCACTGGCGAGCACCCACAGACAACTGCCATCGGCACGCACCACCCGGTACTCGGCGTTGTAGGGCTCGCCGGTGCGGACCGAATTCTCCACACACTCCTTTACCCAATTGCGATCGTCCGGGTGAATGTGCGCTTCGGCGATATGCTGCGGCAGATTGCTCAGGTCTTGATCAGGCGGATAGGAAAATGTCCGGGCGAAACGCTCGTCGGCCGACAGTACGTTGTTTCTGACGTCCCAGACAAAGGAGCCGAGCAGTGCCCCGGCATTCAATGCCAGTCGCACCCGCTCGTTATCGGCGCGATAAGCGTCTTCGGCGGCCTGACGCAAGCGTTCGGACAGCACCAGTTCAGTGGTTTCCACCACCATCGCCATGACGCCCGAAGGCACACCGGCATCGTTGGCCACCGGGCTGTAATACAAATCGAGCCAGACATCCTCGGGTACGCCGTCGCGCAGCAACACCAGGACCTTGTTGCGATATTCCAGGGTGCCGCCGGCCAGACAGGTGTCGACCACATGCCGGTTGAAATCGGCCACCTCCGGCCAGCCCAGTTCCACCGGCGATCCGAGCAGGTAGGGATGTCGTCCGCCGGCGAATCGTGAGTAAGCGTCGTTGTAGATCATGTAGCCGGCATGGCCCCAGAGCATGACCATCGGCAGCGGCGATGCCAGCATCAATTGCACTGTGCTGCACAGGCTGGCCGGCCAGGTTTCGAGCGGGCCCAGATCGGTCCTGCTCCAGTCGAACGCACGGATTCGCCCGGCCATCTCGCCTTGCCAGCCGTCACACCCATGGCTATCGGATAAAAACTGCATCAGCTGCTTCAACGCCTTGTGGTTGATCCGGATCTATCGCTGCGCGATCAAACGTCGCGCCCGTCTGTTTCGAGCGCATCGGGCAACGATGGTTTCATTAGAGGTATAGCCGATTTCACCCCGGCTCGACGTTCAGACTTCGATCAGATGTTTGAGCGGATGGTAGCCGGTCTTGAGCTTCGCAGCGACGTCGAGAATCGCCTTCTGGATGCCGTCCAGGTGTATGCAGGTCAGCTCGATGGCGGCGCTCTGATTGCCAGCCTCGATGTACTCGATCAGGCGCAGGTGTTCGTCGTCGCGACAGGCTTCGTGGCTGTCGTCATCCAGCGCCGCGGCGTACAGCGAGGCGCGGGAAATCAACTTCTGGAACCAGTCGAGCAGCACCGGGTTATTCAGGCTGCGGGCGAGCTTGATGTGGAACTCGCCCAGCAGGTGGATCAGTCGCTCGTGGTCGCCGGCTTCGTGGGCTTCGTCCTCGAGCAGCAAATGATCGCGCAAGTCCTGCATCACCGCAGAGTCCTTGCGCCGGCACAGTTCGGTGACGATACCGATCTCGACCAGACGCCGGGTTTCGAACAGCGACCGGATTTCCTCATCGCTGGGCAGCGACACCGACGCACCTTTATTGGGCTCGGTGGTGACCAGTCCGTCGGCCTCCAATTGCTTGAGCGCCGCGCGAACCGACGTGCGGCTGACATTGAACAATTCTGCCAGCGACGCCTCGCCCAGCTTCATCCCTGGACGCAGCGAACGTTTGCTGATCGCCTCGTAAACCCCTTGGTAGACGCGGTCGACCGTGGTTTCCGGTTTTTTCTCGGTCATCTGAAAACTCCTTCAATGCTGGCAGCGCTGCCCGACGAGCGACTCAGTCAGGGAAATGGGGGGTTGCGCCAGCAGATTAATCCGGGTATTTCTAAATTGCATTCAGATATTGCATACAATAATTAGAGGATTGCACCATTATGGGTCAACCAATAGCCATTGAAGTGCGTAACGTATCCAAGCGGTATTCTGATGACCCTGGCCTCGCGCCTGCCCTCGACAACGTGTCGGTGAACATCGCCGACAACGAATTCTTCACCCTCCTCGGCCCCTCGGGCTGCGGCAAGACCACCCTGCTGCGCACCATCGCCGGTTTCGAACACGTCAGCGACGGCGAGATCCGTCTGGCAGGCGAAACGGTCAATCACCTGCCGCCGTTCAAGCGTCGGGTCAACACGGTGTTCCAGAGTTACGCGCTGTTTCCGCACATGAGTGTCGCGCAGAATATCGCCTTCGGCCTCGAGATGCAGGGTCTTGATCGCAAGGCGATTCCCGGACGGGTCGACGAAATGCTCGCGCTGGTGCAGATGGAGCACCTGGCCGGGCGCAAACCGGCGCAATTATCCGGCGGCCAGCAGCAGCGCGTGGCTCTGGCCCGGGCCCTGGCGCCGAAGCCCAAAGTGCTGTTGCTCGACGAGCCGCTGTCGGCGCTGGACCTGAAGCTGCGCAAGGAAATGCAGGTCGAACTCAAGCGCGTGCAGCAGGAAGCCGGCATTACCTTCATCTTCGTCACCCACGATCAGGAAGAGGCGCTGACCCTGTCCGACCGGATCGCGGTGATGTCCGCCGGCAAGATCCTGCAGATCGGCACCCCGACCGACATCTATGAACGCCCGCAGCACCGCTTCGTCGCCCAGTTCATCGGCGACATCAATTTCCTTCCCGGCCAACTCAAACGCGGCGAACACAACGAAAACATCTTCGTACCCAACGGCATGCCGGTGGAAATCCCCTGCCCGCCCCAAGGCGTCAATGGCAGCAGCGTGCAGCTGGCATTCCGGCCCGAGCGCTCGCAACTGGTTGCAGCGGATCAGCCGCATCATCTGCGCGGTGTGATCGAAGCGGTGCTGTATGTCGGCACCGCGACGCTGTACCAGTGCCGCTTGAACAACGACATCAAAGTCATGCTGCGGGAAAACAACGAAGGCCTGAACCGTGGTCGCGTCGTCGGCGAAAGCGTGTCAGTGCACCTGCCGCCCCAGGCCTGCCTGTTGATGGAGGCCTGAGATGAGCGTCAGCAGCACTTCCCCCTCCCTCAACCGCGCGCTGTTGCTCAGCCCGGTGGTGTTGACCCTGCTCGCCCTGATCGCCATTCCGCTGGGGATCATGGGTTACATCAGCCTGCTGCCGCGCAACACCTACGGTGGTGTCGACTGGCAGGCTCAATGGCAACTGCAGAGTTATGTGCAGCTGTTTTTCCAGGAAGGTTTTGACGGCGAACTGGAGCTGAACTGGGTCTACGCCCAGGCGCTGTTGCGCTCGGTGTTCCAGGCCGGTGGCACCACGGTGTTGTGCTTTCTGTTCGGCTTTCCGGTGGCGCTGTGGATGTCGAGCCTGACCCCGCGCCGACGCAATCTGATGGTGTTGCTCATCACCATTCCGTTCTGGACCAACCTGCTGATCCGCAACTACGCGTGGCTGATCATCCTGCGCGAACAGGGCTGGGTCGCCCAGAGCCTCAACGCGCTGTTCCCGAGTGCCGGCGGCATCACCCTGCTCTACAACGACTTCGCCGTCAGCGTCGGTCTGGTCTACAGCTTCCTGCCGTTCATGATTTTGCCGATCTACTCGACCCTGGAAAAACTCGACTGGCGTCTGGTGGAAGCCGCCTATGACCTGGGCGCCAACCGCTGGCATGCGCTGCGCCGGATCATCCTGCCGCTGTCGATGCCTGGCGTGATTGCCGGCGCGTTGCTGGTGTTCGTGCCGAGCCTCGGCGCCTTCATCACCCCGGCGATCCTCGGCGGCGGCAAGACCCTGATGATCGGCAACCTGATCCAGCAGCAATTCGGCACCGCGCGCAACTGGCCGCTGGGCAGTTCGCTGTCGTTCCTGTTGCTGGGGATTCTGCTGTTGTCCCTGGTGCTCTACGCCCTCTACAGCCGTAGCACGGCGAAAACCCTGAACCGGGGAGCGAAAGCATGATCTCTCTGCACCTGAAAAAACTCCCCGCAACCCGGGAAATCAGCCTGCTGATCTTCGCCTACCTGTACGTGCCGATCCTGGTGTTGATCGCCTACAGCTTCAACGCCAACCGCTCGGCGACGGTGTGGACCGAGTTCTCGTTCGCCTGGTACGGGCGGATCCTGGCCAATCCATCGATCCAGACCGCAGCGCTGAATTCGATCATCGTCGCGACCATCGCCACAGTCTGCGCCACGACGATTGCACTGCTCGCAGCCCTGGCGACTTACCGGCCGTTCTACGGACAGAAAATGGTCGAGGGCGGGATCAACCTGCCGCTGATTCTGCCGGAGATCGTCACCGCCGTGGCCACCCTGCTGCTGTTCATGGCGCTGGGGATCAAGCTTGGGCTGATGACGGTGATCGTCGCGCACATCGGCTTCTGCATTCCGTTCGCCTACCTGCCGATCCGCGCACGGCTCAACGATCTGGACAAGAGCCTGCTGGAGGCCGCCAACGACCTGTACGCCAATCCGTGGCAGGTGTTTCGCCGCGTGACCCTGCCGCTGCTGTGGCCGGCGGTGTTGTCCGGTTCGGTGCTGGCGTTCGTGGTCAGCCTCGACGATTTCATCATGACCTTCTTCGTCGCCGGGCCCGGTTCGACCACGTTGCCGGTGTACATCTTCTCGGCGATCAAGGCCGGGGTAACGCCCGAGATCAACGCGATTTCGACCCTGATGCTGGTGATTTCCATCGTGCTGGTGGTGCTGGCCTTCTGGCTCGGCCAACGCGGCAAACAACAATAAACCTGGAGCGCGCTCATGAAAGTGAAAAACATGCGTCTGGCAGTATCCGGTCTGGCCCTGAGTTGTTTCATCGCGTTCGGCGCCCACGCCGCCGAGCCCAAGGAATTGTTTTTCTACAACTGGACTGATTACTACCCGGTGGACCTGCTGGCCAAGTTCGAAAAGGAGACCGGGATCAAGGTCACCATGGACGGCTATGACAGCAACGAAACCCTGCTCGCCAAGTTGCAGGCCGGCGGCGCCGCGTATGACGTGATCGTGCCGTCGCAGTCGATCATGCAGACGCTGATCAAGCAGGACCTGCTGCTGGAAATCGACGCGCCGACCCTGAACAACTTCCAGTACGTCAAAGGCCCGTTCCGCGACCCAAGCTTCGACCCGGGCCGCAAGTTTTCGGCGCCGTACCTGTGGGGCACCACCGGGTTTTCCTATGACAGCGCACGGGTACCGGGCGGCAAGCTCGATGATTCGTGGAAAGAATTCTTCGAGCCGCGCAAGGAACTGCAAGGCCAGCTCGCCGCCCTCGATACCTCCAGCAGCGTGATCAACGCCGCCAGTCATTACCTGAATGTCGACGAATGCACGGAAAACCCGCAGGACGCCAAACGCATCCTCGAACTGCTGCAAAAACAGAAACCGTTTTTGAAGATGTACAGCTCCGACAACACCGTCGACCGCATGGCCTCGGGCGAAGTGATCATGATGCAGAACTGGAACGGCTCGACGGCCCGCGCCACGTTGCAGAAGAGCACCATCAAGTACGTGTACCCGAAAGAAGGCTTGGCAATGTTCCAGGACAACTTCGCCGTACCGAAAAGCGCGCCGCACCCAGGCAACGCGAAGATTTTCATCGACTGGATGATGAAACCGGAAAACGCGGCGGCCGTGTCCAACGCGATTGCCTATGCCAACGGGATTCAGAGCGATCAGTTGCTGGATGCGAAATGGAAGGTCATGGACGCGATCAACATGCCCGAGGAATACGCCTCGCGGCTGCGGCCGGAGAAGGAATGCAGCAACAAGGCGCGGGAGCTGCAGGATCGGATCTGGTCGAAGCTCAAGGGTTGATCACCTGACTCAAGACCGAGTTGCGGCCATCGTTGGCAAGCCAACTCTCACACTGGATCTGTGAGCGACACCAATCCCTGTGGGAGCTGGCTTGCCAGCGATGAGGCCCGCCCAGACAACCTAGAAACAGAGGTATGAAATGTCCCACCCCCGCTGGCTCAGAAACATCCGCCCCTACGGCGCCCCCGCCGAAGACCTGCTGATCGAAAACGGCAAGTTCACCCAACGCCGCCCGGCCTCCGATGCTCCACTGGCCGCCACCGACATCGACGGCCAGAACCAGCTCCTGACCGCGCCGCTGGTGGAAAGCCACGTCCACCTCGACAAGACCCTGTACGGCCAGCCCTGGCGCCCGAACAGCGCCGGCCCGACGCTCAAGGACTACATCAGCAACGAGCGCCGCGTCCTGCGTGAAGTCAAGGCGCCGATCGCCGAACGCGCCGGCGCCCTGCTGGAAAACTGCATCGCCCGGGGTTCTTTGACGATGCGTTGCCACGTCGACATCGACCCGGAATTCGGCCTGCGCCACGTCGAGGCCATGCAACACCTGCGCGAAACCTACAGCGACCTGATCGACCTGCAACTGGTGGTATTCCCGCAAACCGGCCTGATCAGCCGACCCGGCACCGCCGAACTGATGCGCGAAGCCATGGCCTTGAGCGTGGAGAATGTCGGCGGCCTCGACCCCTGCGGCATCGACAACGACCCGATCGCGCAACTGGATTTCGTGTTCAAACTGGCCCGCGAATTCCAGCGCGGCGTCGATATTCACCTGCACGACAAAGGTGAACTGGGCCTGTGGCAGATCGCCCGGATCGCCGATTACACCGAGCGTTTCAACCTGCAGAACCGGGTGATGATCAGCCACGCCTATTGCCTCGGCATGCTGCCGTGGAGTCAGGTCAAACCGGTCGCCGAACGCCTCGCGGCGCTGGGGATTTCGCTGATGAGTTCGGCACCGGCCGACTGCGCGGTGCCGCCATTTCTGGCGCTGCGCGAGGCAGGCGTCAACGTCTGCCTCGGTTCCGACGGCATTCGTGACGCGTGGTCGCCGATGGGTAATGGCGACATGCTGGAACGGGCGATGCTGCTGGCGTTCCGTTTTGACCTGGGCAAGGACGATGAACTGGCGGCGGCGTTCGACGCGGCGACCGTGAACGGTGCCCGCGCATTGGGTGTTGAAGAGTATGGTTTTGGAATCGGCCGGCCGGCAGACTTTCTGCTGATGCCGGTCGAAACCCTTGGTGAAGCGGTAGTCGCGCGGCCAGTGCGTCAGGTCTATCGCGGCGGCGAACTGATCGCCAGCGGCGGTCGTCTGCTGGGCAGCCGTCTGTGAAACGGATCGGCCTGAAGGCCGGTTGCGTGGTCGGTTTCGACGGCACGCAACATGTGCTGTGGCGCGATGGTGAAGTGGTGTTCGCCGGTTCACGGATCGAGTTTGTCGGGCGCGGATACCAAGGGCCGGTGGATCAATGGATCGACTACGGCAATGCGCTGATCGGTCCCGGTTTCATCGACCTCGACGCCCTCGGCGATCTCGATTCCACGGTGCTGACCCTGGATAACGGCGACGAGCGCGCCATGGGCCGGATGTGGTCGGCGGAGTATCTGGCCGCCGGCCCGCACGAGTCGTTCAGCCCGGAAGAAGAGGTCTTCAAATACCGCTACGCCTTCACCCAGTTGATCCGCAACGGCATCACCACAGCGATGCCGATCACCTCGATGTACTACCGCGAATGGGCGGAGACCTACGACGAGTTCGCGGCGGTCGCCGACGTGGCCGGCGAACTGGGACTGCGCACCTATCTCGGCCCCTGCTACATGAGCGGCATGAGTTACTGGCGCGCCGACGGCACCCTCGCCCATCACTGGGATGAGGCTCGGGGCCTGGCGGGGCTGGACGCGGCCGAACGGTTTTTCAAGGATTTCGATGGCGCCCACGCCGGGTTGATTCGCGGTGCGCTGCTGCCGGATCGCATCCAGACCTGCACCCCGGCGCTGCTTCAGCGTACGTCCGCCTTGAGCCGCGAACTGAACGCACCGATGCGTCTGCATTGCTGTCAGGCGCCCGGCGAAGCAGCGATGGTCGAACAGTTGCGCGGCACCACGCCGCTGGGCTGGTTGCAGCGGTTGGATTTGCTCAACCCGCGCAGCCTGTTGCCCCACGGCATTTACACCTCGGGAGATGACGACTTGCAACGGGTCATCGACGGCGGCGCCAGTCTGGTGCACTGCCCGCTGGTGTTCGCCCGTGATGGCGAGGCGCTGAATTCGTTCGGCCGCTATCGGGCCAAAGGCATCAACTTTGCCCTCGGCACCGACACCTGGCCGGCGGATTTGCTGGCCAACATGCGCCACGGTTTGAACATCGCCCGGCTCATGGAAGGTGGTCCATCGCTGACCAGCAGCCTCGACCTGTACAACGCCGCGACCCTCGGCGGCGCCAAGGCATTGGGCCGTGATGACCTCGGTCGCCTGGCACCCGGCGCCAAGGCTGATATCACCGTGTTCAGCCTGCGCGGCCTGCACCTGGGCCCGCTGTTCGATCCACTGAAAAACCTGCTGCTGGCCGGGCGCGGCGACGACTGCATCGCCAGTTACATCGACGGTCGCTGCGTGATGCACGACGGTCAGGTCATCGGCGTCGACTACCCCACTCTGCAACGTCAGGCCCAGCGCCAATACGAAAAACTGATGCGCAGCCACAGCGACCGGACCTTTGGCCGACCGGACTGGAAAACCCTGTTCCAGCCGGCCATTGCGTTCGCCGACGACTACAGCGCCGAGGCGCCGTTGAGCGCCATCGATCCACTTCTTTAGAGAACACTGCCATGCACAGCTTCGATTTCAGCCAACTGAGCCCACGGGAAAAGTACAAGATTCTGATCGGCAGCGTGGTGCCGCGCCCGATTGCGCTGGTCACCACCATCGACGGCGAAGGCCGGGTCAATGCCGCGCCGTTCAGTTTTTTCAATGCGCTGTCGGCGGACCCGCCCATTCTCGCGCTCGGCGTGGAGAACTACGGCGACCAGAGCCCGAAGGACACCACGCGCAATATCCAGATGAATCAGGAGTTCACCGTCAACATCGTCAGTGACGCCTTGGTGGAGGCCATGAACGTCTGCGCCGTGCCGTTCGCGCCGGGCTTCGATGAGTTGACCGCAGCAGGGCTGACGGCGATTCCCGGCACTTCGGTCAAATGCCCGCGAATCGGCGAAGCACCCGTGGCGCTGGAATGTCGACGGATGATGGCGCTGAACATCGGCCAGTCGCGGGAGATCATTTTTGGCGAGGTGTTGATGGCGCATGTGCGCGACGAGTTGATCGATCCGAAAACCCTGTACATCGATCAATTGGGGCTGGATGCGATCGGGCGCATGGGCGGGCATGGTTATGCACGGACCCGGGACTACTTCGACCTGCCGACCCGCTCGTTGCAAGCGTGGACGGAGGCACCGGGGGGTGGCGAGCGGTTTTGGCCACAGCGCTGAAAGCTATTACTCGTTCCCACGCTCCGTGTGCTGCTCGTGCTGATCGTTCCCACGCTCCGCGTGCTGCTCGTGCTGATCGTTCCCACGCTCCGCGTGGGAATGCATACCGTGACGCTCTGCGTCACAGTGGACGCGGAGCGTCCATGGCGGCATTCCCACGCAGAGCGTGGGAACGATCAACGATCAGTTCGGGTTGTCAGTGGAAGTCGCGGCTCTGTACGCGGATGCCGTTGAGCAGCGGAGTCAGATCGCTCAGGCGTCCGGCAATCAGGTGCCGCACCTCGCCTTCACGCTCCCAGCGGCCATCGACCTTGAGCAATTGCGAGCCCACCAGCACCTGCCGCTGACGCTCGGCCAGATCGCGCCAGACCACCACGTTGACGTTGCCGAACTCGTCTTCCAGGGTCACGAAGGTCACGCCACTGGCAGTGCCCGGCCGCTGACGCCCGGTCACCAGCCCCGCCACGCTGACCGGCCGGCCGTGTTCGACCTCCAGCAACTCCCGGGAACTGCGACAGCGCCGCGCCCGCAACTCGTTGCGCAACAGCGTCAGCGGGTGCGGCCCCAGCGTGGTACCAAGGGTGGCGTAGTCGGTGAACAGGTCTTCGCTGACACTCGGCGTCGGCAGTAACACATCCGGCTCTTCCTGACTCGGTAACCCGGCAAACAGCCCGAGCTGTTTCTGCACCCCAGCCACTTCCCAGCGTGCCCGATGGCGGTGACCAGCCAGGCCGCGCAACGCCCCGGCATCAGCCAGCAGCGCCTGGGCGCGACTGTCGAGCCCGGCCCGCTCACCCAGATCGGCGACATCGGCAAACGCCCCCCTCGCCCGAGCCTTTTCAATGCTCCGGGCATCCTCCTCGCGAAAGCCCTTGATCATCCGCAGGCCCATGCGGATGGCCGGTTGCTCGCCGGCAATCGGCTCCAGGCTGCAATCCCAGTCACTGGCGCGTACATCCACCGGGCGGATCTGCAAATGATGCCGGCGCGCATCCTGAAGAATCTGATCCGGACTGTAGAAACCCATCGGCCAGCTGTTGATCAGCGCACAGGCGAACGCCGCCGGTTCGTGGCACTTGAGCCAGCAACTGGCATAGGTCAGCAAGGCAAAACTGGCAGCGTGGGACTCGGGGAAACCATAACTGCCGAAGCCCTTGATCTGCTCGAAGATCTGCGCGGCGAATTCCGGGCTGTAGCCGTTTTTCTTCATGCCGGCGGCCAGTCGTTCCTTGTGCGGTTCCAGCCCGCCGTGGCGTTTCCACGCGGCCATGGAGCGGCGCAACTGGTCAGCTTCGCCGGGGCTATAGTCGGCGGCAACGATGGCGATCTGCATCACCTGTTCCTGAAACAGCGGCACACCGAGGGTGCGCTTGAGCACCACTTCCAGCTCCGGTGACGGATAGGTTTCCTCTTCCTCCTGATTCCGACGGCGCAGGTACGGATGAACCATCCCGCCCTGGATCGGCCCCGGCCGGACGATGGCCACCTCGATCACCAGGTCGTAGAAGGTTTGCGGGCGCAGGCGCGGCAGCATCGACATCTGCGCCCGGGACTCGATCTGGAACACGCCGATGGTGTCGGCGCGGCTGATCATGTCGTAGGTCGGGCGATCCTCAGGCGGGATGGTGGCCAGGCTCAGGTCCTGATGGCGATGACGGCGCAGCAGGTCGAAACAGCGGCGGATCGCGCTGAGCATGCCGAGGGCGAGGATATCCACCTTGAGCAACCCGACGGCGTCGAGATCGTCCTTGTCCCACTGGATGATCGTGCGATCAGCCATGGCGGCGTTCTCCACCGGCACCAGCGTGTCCAGCGGTTGCTCGGATATCACGAAACCACCGGGGTGCTGCGACAGGTGCCGGGGGAAGCCGATCAGTTGCCCGGTCAGGCTCAGCACCCGGTGCAGCAGCGGACTTTCGGGGTCGAAACCGCCCTCGCGCAGGCGCTCCACGGGTGGCGTTTCATCGCTCCAGTGACCGCAGCAGTCGGCCAGCGCATTGATCTGGTCCGGCGGCAGCCCCAGCGCCTTGGCCACATCGCGGATCGCACCGGAGGCGTGGTAGGTGCTGACCACCGCCGTCAGCGCGGCACGACGGCGACCATAACGACGAAACACGTATTGCAGGACTTCTTCCCGGCGCTCGTGCTCGAAATCCACGTCGATGTCCGGCGGTTCGTTGCGCTCCCTCGACATGAAACGCTCGAACAGCAGAGTGGTGCGGTCCGGGTCGATCTCGGTGATGCCCAAAGCGAAACACACCGCCGAGTTGGCCGCCGAGCCCCGGCCCTGACAGAGGATTTTCTGCTCCCGGGCGAAGCGCACCACGTCGTGCACGGTGAGGAAGTAGCTTTCGTAGCCGAGTTCGGCGATCAGCTCCAGCTCATCGTCGATCTGCTTGAGCACCTTGGGTTGTGCGCCTTGCGGCCAGCGCCAGGCGATGCCTTGTTCGGTCAGGTGGCGCAGCCAGGAACTGGCGCTGTGTTCCTCGGGCACCAGCTCTTTGGGGTATTGATAACGCAACTCGCCCAGATCGAAGGTGCAGCGCCGGGCCAGCTTTAGCGATTCGTTCAGCAAGGTCTGTGGATACAGCTCGCGCAATACATCGAGGCTGCGCAAATGCCGCTCGCCGTTGGGGTGCAGGCGCAATCCGGCTTCGGCCACCGGGACGTGGTGACGGATCGCGGTCATGGTGTCCTGCAAGGCCCGTCGGCCACGGGCGTGCATGTGCACATCGCCGCTGGCCACGGCTGGAATCTGCAGTTCATCCGCCAGACTCAGCAGTGCGGCCAGCCGCTGCTGATCGTTCTGCCCACGATGCAACTGCACCGCCAGCCACAGTCGTTCGCCGAAGGTCTGCTTCAGCCAGCGACCCTCTTCCACGTCATCGACCGCATCCGGCACCCACAGCACCAGCAATCCCGGCAACGGTTCGCTGAAGTCCTCGCGCAGTATTTGATACTGACCTTTCCGGGTACGCCGCCGAGCCTGGGTGATCAAGCCGCACAACGCCTGATAACCCTCGATGCTCTCCACCAGCAACACCAGTTTCGGGCCGTTCTCGATACGGATTTCGCTGCCGATGATCAGCGGCAGCTCCACGGATTTAGCCGCCTGCCAGGCACGGACGATCCCGGCCAGGGTGCATTCATCGGTGATCGCCAGCGCCTGATAGCCGTGCTTTTTCGCGCGCTGAAACAGTTCCAGCGCACTGGACGCGCCGCGCTGGAAACTGAAATTCGACAGGCAGTGCAGCTCGGCATAACCCTGGTTCATGCGAACCAGCCCTGCAGCCACAACGGGCCGACCTCACCCACTGCCCGGTACGCCCAGCCTTGCTGGCCGGCGCGGTTCTGGATCAGGTAATAGTCGCGGCGCACGTCGTCACCGTCCCACCAGCCGGACTCGATGCGCTCCGGGCCCATGAGAATGCGCGCCGAACCTTCCGGCACGGACTGCGGCTCGCCCAGCAACCAGCCCGGACGCTGCACGCCCGGCAATGCGGGGCAACGTTGTTTGTCGTCGGCGTTCTGCCACGCGCACTCCGGGCGATGGTCGGCCTGAAAGCGCAGGCCCTGTACCGCTTCATCCCCCAGCCGTGCGCGCAGGCGTTCGCGCAATTGCTCCCAGGGCAAGGTCTGCTGCGGACGGTCGTCGAACAGTTCCTGAAACTGCGGCACGAAACTCGGCAGGTCCTCGGCGCGCAGACGAAAACCGCGCACCGGGGCTTCGACCTGCACCTGCTCCAATCGACCACGGGCCAGTTCAAAGAGCATCGCCGGATCGCGTTCGGCGCTGAGCAGGCCGACCTTGATCAGCGTGTCCGGCAACCCCGCATGTTCCAGGTGCAGATCGAAGCGCTGCACGCCGCTGTCGCGCCCGCACAAAAAAGCCGCCAGATCGGACGTCAGGCGGCGCAAGGGGAACAGCAGCGCCTGATGGGACTGCACGTCGAAATTGAGTTCGATGCGCACGTCGAAGCGATCCGGCGGCAGGTAGAACGCCAGCGCCAGCGGCCGTGCACCGAACAGCGTGTCCAGGTGCTTGAGCATCGGTGCCTCGAAACGTCGGGCCAGGGCCTGACGCGGCAGGTTCTGCACCTGATGGAGGTTACGCAGGCCCATGCGCGACAGCGCCGTGGCCACGCTCGGTTCAAGGCCGATGCGGTCGACCGCCAATTGCCCGAGATGATGACGCAGGGCTTCACCGTCGGGCACCACCAATCCGTCGTAGGCGTTGGCCAACACCCGCGCCGCCACCGGATTGGGCGCGGCGACGATGCGATGACGAAAACCCAGCTCGGTCAGCTCCGTGCGCAAGCGTGCCTCGAACTGCGCCCAGGAACCGAACAGACCGAGGCTCGATTCGATCTCGAACACCACGGTGCGCGGGTAATGCACGCTGACCTGGGCGCTGAAGCGATAGGCCCAGGCGGCGAGAAACTGCTGCCAGTGCTCGACCTCGGCCGAATCGTAATCGACAGTGGCGAACCCTTTGCTCATGGCCTGCGCGGCGGTCATCGACTGCCCCGGACGCAAGCCCAGGGCCCGCGCCGCCGGGTTGACCGCTTGCAGCACCCGGCGCTGGGCCGGGCCGCTGAGCAGCGCCAACGGCTGCTCGGGATCGGGCCGCTGACGCAGCACGGCGTCGAGGGCCAATTGCGGAAACAGAATGCAAACCCAGCGCATGGCGACCTCAATGCCCCACGGTGAAGGCAATCGGTGCGCTGCGCGCCAGACCGCCCCGGCACTTGAGCACGCGCAACTGCGCCGGCCGCGCATCGATGGCAATGCGCAACGCGGCCGGCGACGGGTTGACCGCTTCGCTCAAGGGGCGCCACGCGAACGCCAGGGTCTGGCCGGTTTCCGCCGCCACCTGCAAACGGCGCAAGGCGCGGTCATCGGCCTTGTGCGGCCAGCACAGCACCGCGCCGCAACTGCCCGAGCGCAGGCATTGTTCCGCCGCCCACAAGGCATCGCGTTCGCTGGCCCGGATCACCGACAACTGACGCAGATCGACCCCGGCATTGGCCCAGGCCTGCGGGTACGGCACAAACGGCGGCGCCACCAGCACAATGCGCTCCCCCGCCGCCGACAGCCGCGCCAGGGTCGGCCACACCAGTTGCAGTTCACCGACACCGGGCCCGGCCAGCAGGATTTCGCTCAGTGCCGCTTCCGGCCAGCCGCCACTGGGCAACGCTGCGTCCAGCGCCGCGTGCCCGGTGGGTTGCGGGCTGGCGGCCGGTGGCGCAGGCCGGCCCTTCCAGACCTGGCCGCCATTGAACAGCGTATCCAGCGCAACGACGGCACCCATCAGCCTTGCCTCACCAGACCGCAGAACACCCCTTCGATGGCCAGATCCTGATCGGCCCGCACCACAATCGGCTGATACGCCGGGTTGCGCGGCAACAGGCGAACCTCATCGCCGACCCGCTCGAAGCGTTTGATGGTGACCTCGCCGTCGAGCCGCGCCACCACGATCTGGCCGTTGAGCGCTTCGGGGTTGCGTCGCACGCCGACCAGGTCGCCGTCGAGAATGCCGTCCTCGATCATCGAATCGCCCTGCACCCGCAGCATGTAGTCGGGCGTGCGGGAGAACAGCGCGGGATCGAGCATCAGCCGATTGTGCAGGTCGGCATCGGCACCGATGGGCGCACCGGCGGCCACCCGGCCGAGCACCGGGACTTCGAGCAATTCCGGTCGCGCCGGTTGCCCGAGCAGGCGAATGCCCCGGGCCTGATGCGGGTTGACCTCGATAAACCCGGCTTCGGTGAGCGCCAGCACATGCTTGCGCGCCACGCTGCGGGAGGCAAAACCAAAAGCCTCGCTGATTTCAGCGAGGCTTGGGGGCTGACCGTGTTCGGCGATGCGTTCGCGGATAAAGGTCAGGATGGCGGTACGGCGGGGAGTCAGAGTCGTCATGGAGTACATTTGTACTCCTGTGGGATTTTCCTGACAAGCACCGCCAGTCAGCTCAAACCCTGTAACTGATCGTTCCCACGCTCTGCGTGGGAATGCCTCTAGGGACGCTCCGCGTCCAGTGACGCGGAGCGTCACGGGCTGCATTCCCACGCGGAGCGTGGGAACGATCAGAAGCTCGGAGTCAGTTCAAACCGCGTTCGGCGAGAAAGCCTGCGATGTAGTCGATAAACGCCACAACCTTGGCCGTAGCCCGCCGATGACTCGGGTACACCGCCAGAATGTGCGGGCCAAAGCTGTCCGGGTCGATCTCGTAATCCGCCATGACCCGCACCAGTCGCCCGTCGGCGATGTACGGCGCAGCGCTCCACAATGGTGTATGCAGCAAGCCGCGCCCGGCCAGGGCACTGGCCAACAGCAGGTCGTAATTGTCGCTGCGCAACAGCGGCGCTGCCGGTTGCGCCAGGCTCAGGCGCTGGCCGTCGCGCTCGGCCCACCAGAATTCGCGACTGAGCAACGGATGCCGGTACAGCAGCCATTCATGCTGATCGAGGGTTTGCGGCGTGACCGGCAAGCCCTTGCGCGCCAGGTATTCGGGGCTGCCGCACAGCGCCAGGCGATTGCTGCCGACCACTCGCGCGATCAACCCCGGCAAATCATCGTGCCCTTCGCGCAGTGCCAGGTCGTAACCGCTTTCCAGCAGATTGACGAATTCGTCGCACAAATCCACTTGCAGGCTGATCTGCGGGTATTGCTGCAAAAAGCCGTCACACACCTGATCGAGAAACGCTCGCCCGTAAGCCAGCGGTGCGGTGATTTTCAGGCTGCCACGCAGACCGTGCTGCAACTGCTCGATTTCCTCGCTGGCCTCGTCCAGCCGTTGCAGCACTTGGCGTGCGGTTTCCAGATACAGCCGACCGATTTCGGTCAGCAGAATCCGCCGCGTGCTGCGCTCGAACAGCCGCGCCCCAAGTTCAGATTCCAGATGATTGACCGCTTTGGTCAGGGCCGACGGGGTCTTGCCCAGTTGCTCGGCGGCGCGGCTGAAACTGCCGAGCTGCGCGGTGACCACGAACATTTTCAATGCACCCAACTTGTCCATGCTTTTTCCATTCAGGCAAAAACGTTTTTCGTGAGGGAGGCGTTCTGTCGGGCGTTGGCAGCCACTAATCTGGCCATCAGACGCAATAACAAGGAAATGTTCAATGAAAAGATTCATCCCGCTTTTCACAAAAAATCTGCTGATCGCCGCTATGAGTTTTGCCTCGATGGAAGCCATGGCCGCCACCGATCTGGTGCTGTTCAATGGCAATATTTTCACCGCCGACCGCGCTCAAGCGAAGGTTCAGGCGCTGGCCGTGGAGAACGGCAAGGTGCTGAAAGTCGGCAGCGATGCGCAGATCAAGGCCTTGATCGAACCCGGCACCCAGGTCATCGACCTGAAAGGTCAGGCGTTGATGCCCGGCCTGATCGACAGCCATTCCCACGCGATTTTCGGCGGACTGGAAATGGTCTCGGCCAATATGGAAGACGACGTAGTCAGTCTGGATGAACTGGAAAAACGCCTGCGCGGCTGGCGTGACGACGGCAAGGCCCGGCATGGCGATGTGTTGAGCGTGGCCGGCATGAGTTCGGCGTATTGGGCCAAGGCTGAAGCGCTGGGCAAAATCTTCAACCACGGCGAATGGACCGACGTGCCGGTGGTGTTCACCGGCAGCGATCACCACACCGCATGGGCCAACAATGTGATGCTCAAACGTGCGGGTATCGACGCCGCGCTGCTGAAAACCCTGCCGGACGCAGAAAAAGACACCATCGGCAAACTGCCCAACGGTGAACCGGACGGCTTTGTGGTCGACGCCGGTTGGGATCGGGTGGCCTCGAAAATGCCAGTGCCGAGCCCGGCCGACATGCTCAAGGCAGCGCAATCGGCGGTGCGTTTCAACAACAGCCTCGGTATCACCGCGTGGATGGACCCCGCCGCCAACGCCGCGCCGGGCGAGCCGGTGTTCGCCCTCAAGCCCACCGAGAAAACCGTCGGCGTGCTGCCGGCCTACAAGGCCCTGTCGGAAAGCGGCGGCATGACTGCCCACGTCGCCGCGCTGCTGGTGGCCAACCCGAAAAGCGTTCCGGCCGATCTCGACACCCTCGACAAGGTTCGCCGGCAGTTTCAGGGCATCCCCAACCTGACGCTGCCGGGGATCAAGATCTTCGCTGACGGCGTGATCGAATACCCGGCCCAGAGCGCGGCGATGATCGATCCCTACAGCAACTCGCACAAACAGGGTGAGTTGCTGATCGACCCGCAGCACTTCGGCGAACTGGTCAGTGCCATCGATCAGCGCAGCTGGCTGGTGCACATCCACGCCATCGGCGACCGCGCGGTGCGCGAATCGCTGAACGGCATCGCCCAGGCGCGCAAGGACCGGCAGAGCGGCGTAACGCACTCGATCACCCACCTGCAAATGGTCAACCCGAAGGAGTTCGCCCGCTTCAAGCCGCTGAACGTGATTGCCTCGATGCAACTGCTGTGGGCCAGCGCCGACGACTACACCACCGACATGATCAAGCCTTACGTCAGCGCCCTCGCCTTTCGCTATCAATACCCGGCGCATTCGCTGCTCAAACAAGGCGCGACGATTGCCGGCGCCAGCGACTGGCCGGTGTCCTCGCCGAACCCGTGGAACGCCATGGCCCAGGCCATCACCCGCACCGGGCCGCTGGGCGTGCTCAACGCCGACGAACGCCTGGACCGCGAAACCATGTTCTACGCCTACACCGCCAACGCCGCGCGGACCATCGGCCTGGAGCAACAGATCGGCTCGCTGAGCCCCGGCAAACAGGCCGATTTCATCGTGCTCGATCGCGATGTATTCAGCGTCGACGACAAGGCCCTGCATGACACTCAGGTCCTGCAAACCTGGTTCGCCGGCCGCCAGGTCTACGCCCCTACCCTCTAATAACAATCGCCGTACCCGCTGCCCGACCCCGCGCCCGTCGCCGGGGTCCGGCGCAGCCTTGCCCGCTTCCTGCCCATAACAACCACAACAACGGGACTTCACATGAAAGCCTTGCCCCTGCTCGCCCTCACTTCCTTGAGCCTGCTGCCTTTGAGCAGCCACTCAATCCCCCTGAACGATGATTTCGCGGTGCTGGTCGACCTGACCCTGGCCAGCGACTACCGCACCCGCGGCATCTCCCAGACCCAGAACGACCCGGCCGTGCAGGCCGGTCTGACCCTGGCCCACAGCAGCGGCCTGTACCTTGGCGCCTGGAGTTCGAACGTCGATTTCGGTGGCGGCCTGAAAACCCGTCAGGAAGTCGATTACTACGCCGGTTGGCTGTGGCAGGCGACCGAGGCCGTGAGCCTGGATCTGGGCTACATCAAATACGCGTATCCCAAGGAGAGCCAGTTCAACCAGAGCGAGGTGTATTCGACTCTCAGCGCCTACGGCGTGAAACTCGCGGCCTATTACTCCAGTGACGCGCCGGGCATCGACAGCAAACAGAGTTCGCTCTACAGCTACATCGGCTATGAAACCGAATTGCCGTTCGATTCCGGGCTGAAGCTGCGCTACGGCAACATGGACTTCAAGGATCCGCATATGTATTCGGCGTCCGGCCATAGCGAAGAGTCCTACCGGGAGTGGGAAGTCAAACTGACCCACAACCTGGCCGGCGTGGTGCTCGGCCTGAGCTACATCGACACCGACCTTTCGCAGAGCCAGTGTCTGAGCAGTTGGGGCTTCAAGGACGTGTGCACGGCGACGGTCGTCGCCAGCGTCAGCAAATCCTTCTGAACCGCCGCAGTTGTCCGTGGGAGCCGGCCTGCTGGCGCCCACGTTTTTTTTGCACTTACCGTGATTTTGTTACCGGATGTTTACGGAATTTTTACCAATGCTCTTCTACAGTTACGCGCGTAACCGTATGGGTTTTCGACTGACGTAGAGGAAAGTATCGAAATGGCTTTGGGCAAAGGACTGCGTTTACCGTCCATCACTCCAACCCGCCTGGTGCTGCTGTTTTCCCTGGCACTGGTGGCGCTGTACAACCTGGCGACCTGGAAAGCACTGGGAACGCTGATCACCTTGCAAGGCGCACAGAAACTGGCGTTTTTCGCGTCTTTCGGGCTGTTTCTCTGGGCAGCGATCACCCTGCTGCTGACGCTGGTCTCGTTTCGCTGGACGCTGAAACCGGCGTTGACTCTGGTGGCCCTGCTCTCGGCCTGCGCGGCGTACTTCATGAACGAGTACGGGATCACCATCGACACGGTGATGATCCAGAACGTGTTCGAAACCAATCCCGGGGAAGCAACCGCGCTGTTCAGCGGCAAACTGCTGGCTTACGTGCTGTTGCTCGGTGTGTTGCCGGCCGTGTTGATCTGGCGCTGGCCGGTGGTGTATCGGCCGTTCTTTCGGGGCTTGCTGAACAAGGTGCTGGTGATCGTCGCCTGTGTGTTGGTAATCGGCGCTTCGGTGGGCGCGTTCTATTCGACCTACGCGCCGATCTTTCGCGAGGAAGACAAGCTCACCCACTTCATCAACCCGACCAACTACATCTACGCGATCAGCAAATACACCAAGCAACGGCTGGGGATCAAAAAGCATTTTGTGGTGCAGGCCATCGGCGAAGACGCGGTGATGAGCGCCAAGGCGGCCTCCCGCGAGAAGAAATCGCTGATGGTGTTCGTGGTCGGCGAAACCGCTCGGGCCGATCATTTCTCGCTTAACGGTTATGAACGCGAAACCAACCCCGAGCTGAGCAAACTCGACATCCTCAATTTCACCCAAGTGCATTCCTGCGGCACTTCGACGGCGGTGTCGGTGCCGTGCATGTTCTCGATGTTCCCCCGCGAGGACTACAGCGACAAGAAAGGCAAAACCTACGAAGGCCTGCTGGACATCCTGCAACGGGCCGGCGTGCAGGTGCTGTGGCTGGACAACAACAGCGACTGCAAGGGCACCTGCCTGCGGGTGCCGAACCGCGACATCGCGAAGAATCAGCCGGGACCGTTCTGCGACGGCAACAATTGCCTCGACGAAGCGCTGCTGGCCGACCTGCAAGGCTACATCGACAGCCTCAAGGGCAACGCGATCATCGTCCTGCACGCCGACGGCAGCCACGGCCCGGAATACTACGAGCGCTACCCCAAGGACATGGAGCGCTTCAAACCGATCTGCCACACCAATCAGTTAGGCAGTTGCAGCCGTGACGAACTGGTCAACGTCTACGACAACACGATCCTCTACACCGACCATTTCCTGGCCAAGGTGATCGAGCTGCTCAAGCGCAATCAGGACCATCTCGATACGTCGATGCTGTATGTGTCCGACCATGGCGAATCGCTTGGCGAGAACGGCCTGTACCTGCACGCCGCGCCCTATGCGCTGGCGCCGGAAGCGCAGACCCATGTGCCGATGGTGATGTGGTTCGGCAACAACACCCTGGCGCAACTGGGCATCGACCGTGGCTGCCTGCAAGGCAAAAGCAGCCAGCCGGATCTGAGCCATGACAACCTGTTCCATTCGGTGCTCGGGTTGTTCGAAGTCAGGACGTCGCTGTATCAGCCGGGGCTGGATATTTTCCATGGCTGTCGGCCGGCGATGACGGCGGGACAGTGATCCCCTCCAGCTGCGCCAGATAGGCCCACGGGTAAATCCCGCGCTGGTGACCATCGCTGAACACCAGTTGCAGGCCGTAGCCCTGAGCGTTCAATTCGATGACCCGCACACGCGGGTCAACCATGGGCGGCGAGCCCCGCAGGCGAAACGCCCGGCATTGCGAGCACGGGCACTGGCGGCGCAGTTCGGCATGGTCGAGAAGCTGCTCGCGGCCATCCGGCCAGCTCAGCCGTAACTGGTGTTCGCTTTGGGAATTACCGACCGACAGCGGATTCATTGCAGCTGACTCAAGGCAATCCGCACGGCTTTGCGCACTTCCGGGTCGCCGTCGTCCTGCGCGGCCTGCAACGCGGCCACGGCCCCGCGATCGTTCAGTTCGCCGAGGGCCAGCGCGGCTTCCTTGCGCAGGTTGCTGATGCGATGGCCGAGGGTGTCGATCAACGCGTCGAGGGCCGCGACGTACTTGAGGCGCCCGAGGCTGCGGGTGGCGCGCAGGCGTACCTGCCAGTAGTCGTCGGCCAAGGCTTCGATCAGCGCCGGGCCCGCGTCGGTATGGCCGACCTTGCCAAGGGTGGTCGCGGCTTCTTCGCGCACTTGCCAGGCCTGATCCTGCAAGGCCTGGCGCAATGCGGGCAGCACTTCGGCGTCACTTGCCAGGCCCAGGGCGCCGGTGGCGGCGCGACGTACTTCGGTGTCCGGGTCATCACTCGCCAGGCGGGCCAGTGCCGGCAACGCGTCGAGTTGCTTGAGCCAGCCAAGTACGCCGACGGCTTCGCGGCGGACACTGGCGTCGGCATCGTTCAGCGCCTGAATCGCGGCCGACGCAGCGCCGGAGAAACGCAACTCGCGCAAGGCCCGGAACGCGGCAATCCGCACGCCGGTTTCGGCATGGGCGGTCCACGGTAGAATCACCCTGCCCGCCGCTTCGGTCTTGAGCAGACTCAGGCTCTGCGCCGCAGCGGCCTGCACCGCCGGCGACGGATCCGTCAGTGCCTGGCACAGCGCTTCAACCACCGGCTCGTCTTCCCAGGCCTCCAGCAAACGCGCCGCTTCGGCACGCACTTCTTCGGCGGGGTCTTCGGCCAGACGTTCGACCAGCCAGAGCAGACCGTCCGGTTCTTCGAGGTCAGCCAGATCGATCAGGGCAATCCGCCGTACACCGGCGTCATCGGCGGTCAGGCGTGGTTGCAGGGCAAGAATGTCGTCGTTATCGGTCACAGCAAAAAATGAGGTCACAGGGCAAATCTCGGCAAGGAATTTTCGGGAGGCAGGCCGAGCGGATTGAGGCGCGGCAGCGGTCGGTCGTTGTCGTGGCGCAGCAGGTCGAGGCAGTGGCGCTTGAGGCGCGAGAACTCGTGGCTGGTGACCAGTTCGGTGGTGCGTGGCCGGGGGAAATCCAGGCGCAGGTCTTCGATGATTCGCCCTGGCCGTGCGCTCATCACCAGCAAGCGGTCGGCAAGGAACAGCGCTTCGTCGATGTCATGGGTGACGAACACCACGGTGGTGCGAATCCGCGTCCAGATGTCCAGCAACAGTTCCTGCATGTTCAGCCGGGTCAGCGCGTCCAGTGCGCCGAAGGGTTCGTCCATCAGCAACAGCCGTGGCCGGTTGACCAGCACCCGGGCGATCTCCACCCGTTGCTGCATGCCGCCGGACAGTTGATCCGGCCAGCGTTCGGCGAAACCTTCGAGGCCGACCAGTTTGAGGATTTCATCGGCGGCGCGATGGCGCTCGACTTTGCCGATGCCGCGCATCTTCAGGCCGAAGGCAACGTTGTCGCGCACCGTGCGCCACGGGAACAGCGTGTGATGCTGGAACACCATGCCGCGTTGCGGTGACGGGCCGGACACGTCGGTGCCGTCGACTTTCAACTGTCCGCCATGGGGCTGCAGATGCCCGGCCAGCGCGCCGAGCAAGGTCGACTTGCCGCAACCGGAGGGGCCGAGAATGCACACGAACTGGCCGGGCTCGATTTGGCAGTCCAGCCCCTGCACCGCTTCAAACGCTTGCCGGCCTTCGCCGAGGACGATGGATAACTGGCGGATATCGATCCGCCCTTCCGGGGTTTGCATCACGCTCATCAGGCTTTTCCTCGTGGTCGATGCCAGGGCGTGAACAGCCCGCCCAGGCGTTTGATCAGCAGGCTGCTGCCCATGCCCAACACGCCGATCAGCAACATGCCGACCACGATGTCGGCGTAGTTCTGGATGGTGTAGGACTCCCAGGTGTAGTAACCGATGCCGAACTGGCCGGAGATCATTTCGGCGGTCACCAGACAGAACCACGAGGTGCCCATGCCGATGGCGAGGCCGGTGATGATGCTCGGTGCGGCACCCGGCAGGATCACTTCCAGCAGGATCGCCCGACGCCCGGCCCCGAGGCTTTTGGCCGAGGCAATCAGGCGCGGGTCGACGCCCTCGACGCCGTGCACGGTGTTGAGCAGAATCGGGAACAGCGCGCCGGTGAAGGTGATGAAGACCATCGACAGTTCGGAGGATGGGAACATCAGGATGGCCAGTGGAATCCATGCCACGGCGGGGATTGGGCGCAGTACTTCCAGCGGTGGCAGCAGCAGGTCTTCGGCCCACTTCGAACGGCCGATGGCCAGGCCCAGGGCGATACCGATGATCAGCGCAGCAAGGTAGCCGGCGAAGACCCGACTGAGGCTGGCGGTCAGGTGCTGGATGAGCTTGCCGGAGTCGCCGAGGCCGAGCGCGGCTTCGATCACGGTCAGCGGGGTCGGGACGTTGGCGAAGGTGACGAGGCCGAGGTTCCAGTGGTGGCTGGCGGCGAGTTGCCAGAAGAGCAGGCAGAGCAGCAATGAGGCGGCTCGGGGGATCCAGCGTGAAAACATATATCACCTCTGATCGTTCCCACGCTCCGCGTGGGAATGCATCCCGTGACGCTCCGCGTCACATCCAAAGCGGACGCAGAGCGTCCATGGCGGCATTCCCACGCGGAGCGTGGGAACGATCTACGTTTGAGTTAACGGGTGGCAACCGCTTGGGTGGTGGCATCCGTGAAGTCGAGGACTTTCCCGCCCTGCGCCGAGGCAAATTGCTGCGCCTGCCCCTTGAGCAAAAACGCGCTGAGCCGCCCCTTCGCATCACTGGCAAACCACGCCTGCTCCGCCAGCAACTTGATCCCGCTGTCACTCGCCTGGGCATACACCGCACGGATGTTCTTGCCTTCCGATTTCAGGCCGGCCAGCGCCGTGAACGCCTCTTCAGCCGAGGCATAACGCCGGACCTTGTCCTCCCCCCGCACCCAGATTTCCGCAACATGACTGAAATCCGAAATTGCTTTCCCGGTCGCCGCATCGACCGACTTCAACGGCGTCTGCGCGTAGTTGGCCAGTTGCGCGGTGTAATCCAGATTCGAGGCCTTGAACGCCGCGCGGATGTACTGATCGTCGATAAAGGTGTTCAGGTCGAGCCCGCGATCGGCCTTCTTCAGCAGCTTCAGCGTGTCGATGGCCGTACCCACGGCCTGGCGATACTCCGGCTTCCAGCTCAGGTCGCGGGTCTGCACGCCGAGCGGGCCGTGGAACAGGTAGTTGACCTCGGCATCGACGCCGGTGACCTTGGCGATCAGTTCGCTGTATTTCTCAGGTTCGGCGGCCAACAGTTGATTGGCCTCGATGCTGGCGCGCAGGTAGGCGACGACGATTTCCGGGTACTTTTTCGCGTAGGCCTGATCGACCAGCGCACCGTGGAAGGTCGGCGCATTGGCCTGGGCGCCGTCGTAGATCTTGCGGGCGAAGCCACGGCTCGGGAACAGTTCGGCGAACGGCACGAAGTCGGCGTGGGCGTCGATCTTGCCGGCCTGCAGCGCGGAACCTGCAACCTCCGGCGGCTGGGCGATGATGTTCACGTCCTTGAGCGGATCCCAGCCCTGCTCCGCCACCGCGCGCAGCAGCATGCCGTGGGCGGTGGACGCGAACGGCACGGAAATGGTCTTGCCCTTGAGCTCGCTCAGCGACTGCACGCCGGACGCGCTCGGCACCACGATGCCGTTGCCGCTGCCCTTGATGCTGCCCGACAGCACGCTGATGAACAGGCTGTGTTTACCCGCGGTTTCAAACGCCACACCGTTGAACGCACCGGGGAAATCGGCCATGGCGCCGAAGTCGAGTTTGCCGGCGACCATCTCGTTGGTCAGCGGTGCGCCGCTGGTGAAGTTCTTCCACTGCACGTCGTACTTGGCGTCTTTGTAGGCGCCGTCGTGAGGCAGGTATTTGTCGAGCAGGCCCAGCTCGCGAATCAACAGGCCGCCGGCGGCGCAGTTGATGGTGGTGTCCTGGGTGCCGATGGCAATGCGGATGGTTTCGGCCGAGGCCGACAGGGTGAACGAAGCCAGTACCAGACCGGCGATTGCTGCACGCAACATGGTTGAATCCCCTCGAATCATTTATAGGATGTTCGTCTCCGCCGCGATCAGGGCGCGGTGGGAAACGAGGGGTGTTGGGTGAATCCAGCGTCCGGGGTTTACGGATGGCTTTTGTGCTGTCTGGGGTGGCCTCATCGCTGGCAAGCCAGCTCCCACAGTTTCTTCGGTGTCGACAATATTTGTGCCCCACTGCAGATCCCTGTGGGAGCTGCGGTGCGACGATTCGACTTGCCAGCGATGGCGTCCATTCAGTCAACGCAGTAAGTAAGGGATGTCCACTTTGACGGCGCCAGTCGGGCAGTCCTTTTCGCACGGCATGCAGTACCAGCATTCATCGAAGGCCATGTAGGCCTTTTGCGTGGCCGGGTTGATCGCCAGCAGGTCCATCGGGCAGACGTCGACGCACACGGTGCAGCCCTTTTCGGCGATGCATTTGTCCTCGTCCACGGTGACGGGGGCATTGGAGCGGAAGAAGATTTCCTGGGCTTGGTAGGCCATGGTTCGGACTCTCTCTAGTGATGCCTCAAGCGGCGAATGCGCCGACCCGGAGGCGGTCGTAGGCCTGCATTTCCTCGGCGTCGAGCGGGATGATGTAAGGCTCGACGGCTTTCTTGAAACTGGTCATGCGTCCGTCTTCGCCCTTCTTCAGGTGGCAGTGGCAGAACCATTCGCGGTCGTCCCGTTGCGGGTGATCGACGCGGTAGTGGTACAGGCCCCAGCGACTTTCGGCGCGGAACAGCGAAGCGCGGGCAGCCATTTCGGCGCAGTCGCGAATCACGCTGGTTTCCATGGCGCGCATCAGTTCGTGGGCGTTGTTGGCCTTCATCTCGTCGAGATCGCGTTCGATGTCGCTGAAGCGTTGCAGGCCGATTTCCATCTTCTTGGTCACTTTCGGCGGTTGCAGGTAGTCGTTGACGAAGCGCCGCAGCTTGTACTCCACCTGGGCTGGCGGCAGACCGTGTTCGCGATCCAGCGGTGCGTAGACCCGGGCCTTTTCCTTCGCGATCTGCTCGGCGTCCAGCGCAGAGAACTCGCGCCCGGCGACAAACTCTGCCGCGTTGTGACCCGCGAACCAGCCGTAGGTGAACGCGCCAAGCATGTAGTTGTGCGGCACGGCGGCCATGTCACCGGCCGAGTACAGGCCTTTCACCGAGGTTTCGGCGCGCTCGTTGACCCACACGCCGGACGCCGAGTGGCCGCTGCAAAAACCGATTTCCGAGATGTGCATCTCGACCATCTGCGTGCGGTAATCCGTGCCGCGATTGGCGTGAAACTGGCCGCGACTCGGGCGCTCGTTGCTGTGGAGGATTTCCTCGATGTTCTGGATGGTTTCCTCGGCCAGGTGATCGAGCTTGAGGAACACCGGGCCGTTGCCGCTTTCCAGTTCCTGGTGGAATTCCCACATCATCTGCCCGCTCCAGTAGTCGCACTCGATGAAGCGTTCGCCCTTGTTGTTGGCGGTGTAGCCACCGAGCGGGCCGGTGACGTAGGCGCAGGCCGGGCCGTTGTAATCCTTGATCAACGGGTTGATCTGGAAGCACTCGAGGTTCGCCAGTTCGGCCCCGGCGTGATACGCCATGGCGTAACCGTCGCCGGCGTTGGTCGGGTTTTCGTAGGTGCCCATCAGATAACCCGAGGACGGCAGACCGAGGCGCCCGGCAGCGCCACACGCGAGGATCACTGCCTTGGTCTTGATCACATGGAAGTCGGCAGTGCGGCAATCGAAGCCCATCACACCGTTGACGGCGCCCTCCTCGTCAGTCAGCAAACGGGTGCAGACCAGGCGGTTGGTGATGCTCACCCGCGCGCGCTTCAACTGGCGATACAGGACTTTCTTGATGTCGTGCCCTTCCGGCATCGGCAGCACATAGGCGCCCATGTGGTGGACTTTCTTCACTGCGTAATCGCCGGTTTCGTCCTTCTCGAACTTCACGCCCCAGCGGTCGAGCTGCTCGATGGTTTCAAAGCTGTGGGTGGCGTAGGCATAGACCGCCGCCTGATTGACGATGCCGTCGTTGGCGATGGTGATCTCCTTGGTGTACTGCTCGGGCGTCGAGTGGCCGGGGATGATCGCGTTGTTCAGGCCGTCCATGCCCATGCTGATCGCGCCGCTGCGCTTGACGTTGGCCTTGTCCACCAACAACACGCGCAGCTCCTTGTTCTGTTCCTTGGCCTTGATTGCGGCCATGGGGCCGGCGGTGCCGCCACCAATCACGACGATGTCGTATTCCTGTTCGAGGGTGTTGCGGGTCATGGTCACGCCCCTTTTTGCCGGTCGATCCGCAGGCGGTACTGGAACGCATCGCCACGGTAGTAAAGGTGTTCGAAGTCCAGCGGCTGACTGTTGGCGTCGTGGGTCAGACGCTCGATGCGCATGATCGGCGAGCCAGCCTCGACGTTCAGCGCCTGAGTCAGGTCGCTGTCGGCCAGCACCGCGTCGATGGCCAGATCGGCATGGCCGAGGGCGATGCCGCAGTCGTTCTCGAGGATCAGGAAGATGTCGCGGGTGACCAGATCGGCCTTCTCCAGACGCTCGCCGACCGCCTTGGGCAGGTAGGTGATTTCCAGCGAAATCGGCTCGCGATTGATCAGCCGTACGCGTTTGATCTGCGCAACAGTTTCGCCTTCGGCAACCTGCAAACGCTCGGCGACCAGTTTGTCGGCGGCGATGAATTTGAAGCTGCGCAGGCGGTTGATCACCTCGTAGCCACGGCCGGTCATGGACTCGGCGAGGCCTTGCAGGGTGCTGACGTTCTGGAAGGTCTTGGGTTTGGCGACGAAGGTGCCTTTGCCGTGGATCTTGAAGATCAGCCCTTCTTTCTGCAGATCGCCCAGGGCCTGGCGCACGGTGATGCGGCTGACCTTGAACAGCGTGCCAAGCTCGCTTTCGGACGGCATCTGGCTGTCCTGCGGGTATTCGCCGTCGAGAATTCGGGTACGCAATACGTCGCGCAGTTGGGTGTGCAGAGGAACGCTGCTTAAGGAGAGAACGTTATCGGTCATCACGGGATCACTTGTTATAACGAGTTATGACGTGATCTTAGAGACGTTATGACAAGCTTGAGAAATATTGTTTGGGTATAACCTTAGATGCGCCTTCAGTGGCGCTTGAGGATCTGATCCATGACCCAATCAGTCTTCAGGGCTTCGGCGGCGATTGCCGGGTGCCGGGACTCACCGCGAATCTGCGCATTCATACCGAGTACGTGATGCCACTGGATGTGTTCGTGATGGGGGATTTCCAGGCTGATGTCCTCGTCGGCATGCAGCTCGACCGGATGCTCGTCGAACACCGAAAAGCCGATTCGCCCTTGGCTGCCAATGATCTCGACCCGATCCTCACGGCGATCCGCAACAAAGTTCCAGCAACCCATGCCCAGTGCGCCCGAGGCGAATCGCCAACTGGCGCTGACCGCATCCTCCGCCGCGTACAACCCGGCCTGACGCGCGGTGAAACCGGCGACTTCGACGATGTCGCCGAGCAGGTACTGGAACAGGTCAAAACCATGGCTGGCCAGATCCGCAAAATACCCGCCCCCGGCGACCGCCGGATCGATGCGCCAGTTTGCGCTGCCGTCCAGATCCTTGGGCGATGGTGCCTTGGTCAGCGTCCAGCTCAAGTGCCGCACCTGGCCGATGCGGCCCTGCTCCAGCCACTGCCGAACCTGCTGGAAACGCGGCAACGAACGGCGGTAATAGGAGACGAACAGGTGCAAACCGGCATCGGCGAACGCCTGCTGCATTTCGCGACTTTGCCCGGCATTGAGCGCCATGGGTTTTTCCACGCAGCAATGCTTGCCGGCGGCGGCGACCTTCAGGCTGTAGGCGTGGTGACTGTCGGGTGGCGTGGCGATGTACACCGCGTCCACCTCGGGGTCGTTGATCAGGGCATCGACGTCGGTGTACGTCCGGGCGATGCCGTGGCGCGCGGCGTATTCGGTCACCGCTTCGAGACGTCGCCCCATCACCGCCACCAACGCCGATCCGGGCGCCTTGTAGAAAGCCGGCCCGCTCTTGCGTTCAGCGACGCTGCCGCAACCGATCATTCCCCAACGCACCACGTTCATGCTTGTGCCTCAGCCGATGCGCAGTGCGCGCAGATCGAGGTGGCCGTTTTGCAGTGGCGGGCACCAGTAGTAGCCGCCGGTGATCGGCCGGCTGATGCGATAGAGACCGTCGGTGATGCCGTCTTCCAGACCGCTCATGCGCCGCAGTTGCGCTTCAAAGGCATCAAGGGAGAAGCCGAACGCCAGGAACATCAGGCCGGCGCGGTCGCCTTCGATCCACGGCATCGAACGACGCACGACGAAGGCTTCCGGGGCGAAGCTTTCCTGGGCGGTGCGCTTGACGTGAGCGGACACCGGAGCGTCGTCGATCTCTTCGTTGTCGCTCAGGCGACGGCCCATGATGTTGTCCTTGTCCTCGGCGGACAACGCATGGAAACCCTTGAGGTCGTGCTGCCATTGCTGGATCGCGGCGAAGCTGCCACCGACCAGACCGTCCGCGCCGTCACTTTGCAGTGCGGCGGCGATGGCGGCTTCGTCGTGCGGGTTTTCGGTGCCGTCTTCATAACCGGTGAGATCATGGCCGTCCTTGTGGCGAAAGGCTTCCTGCATCTGCACCAGACGCAGCGCCGGGGCCAGCGCGGCCTCAAGCGCGGTGCTGCGGTTGAGCAGATCGCCACGGTCGACGCCGTGCAGCCAGACCCACAGGGCGTGCTGGGTCGACGGGTTTTCCACGCCGACACCGGTCAGCGCCGGGAAGCTGCGCAGGCCGTCGATGTTCACCTTCAGGGCCTTGGCCAGGGACTCACCGAAACCGACCACCGCCGACTTGCCGTCCACCAGGTTCAGCAGGTTGTCGATCGCCTGCGGCAGCGTTTCAACCGACTCGAGGGCGAAAAACAGGTGACGTGCTTGTGGCGGAACGGGGGTGGCGAGAATGCCCGGCTGGTAGTAACTCATGTCGACTCCTTGGAAAGAGCGCGGAGTTTAACTGTAGGCGGAGGGTTTGTGGGGGATTGAAATGGGTTGGGTAGCCTCAAAGGCCCCCTCACCCTAGCCCTCTCCCGGAGGGAGAGGGAACTGACCGGGTTGTTTGTTGGAGATACAGCGACGTGAAAGACAGAGTTGAATAGGGATTCGCTGAAAAACTTTCAGGTCGGCGTATCTCTCGAATATCCCCCAATCGGCTCCCTCTCCCTCCGGGAGAGGGCTGGGGTGAGGGCCATCGGTCTCAGATCAAATCGAAGCACTGCGCCACGCACTCGGGCTTTTCCCCGTCCAGCGCTTGAACGCCCGGCGAAAACTGCGCACATCGCTATAGCCGACCTCCTCGGTAATCCGCTCGATCGGCATGTCCGGATTAGCCAGCAAACTCATGGTGCGCGCCTGACGCACTTGCTCCAGCAATGCTTCAAACGTCAGTGAGTGTTCAGTCAGCCGCCGGCGCAAGGTTCGGCTGCTCATGTTCAAGTCGCCGGCAATCTTTTCAATATGGCTGCCCCGGCTCAAGTCACGGGCAATCGCCCGCTCCACCGCCTGGATCAGATCGAGTTTCTGGTGAACCTGCGCCGCCTCCAGCTCCAGCAACTTGACCGCCTGACGCAGCGCCAGCGAATGATGGTTGGGAAGGTTCACATCCAGCCATTGCACGTCGATCAACATGCGGTTGTGCAGGCACCCGAAGCGCACCTCCGGCCCCAGCAGCCGCCGGTATTCATCGACGTAATCCGGCGCGGCGTGCATGAACTCCACGGCTATCGGCTTGAACGTCTCGCCCACCAGCGCCCGGCCATAGACCAGCAGGCTGGCGAAAAACTCTTCAACGGCAAACACCTGCACCTCGGCAAACGGCAGCCGGCACTCAACATCGACATAGACCTGATCGCCCACCACATCGACGCTGGAAACGACAATCCCGCCGGAAGTGTGCTGATGCCGAACCCCGATTTCGAACGCATCGCGCAAGGTCTTGCACAGCGACAGCACATGCCCGAGCAGACCCAGCGTCCCGAGCACGTTCTGCGCGCCGACCCACAGCCCCAGCCCCTGATTGGGCAAAGCCTTGAGCGCACGCTGGATCATCGCCACGGCCTGGCGATAGGAAATCCGCTGCGCCGGATCCTGCAGGTCGTCGAAATCAAAACCCAGGCCACGGCACAGACTCTGCGGCTCGACGCCCTTGTTGGCGGCGACTTCGGCCAGGGTTTGCAGGAGAAATGGCGACACCAGCGCCAGTTCGAAGGTGGGGTCTTGGACTTTTACGTTCATGGAGGCTGACATCCCGGATCACGCTGAATTGTTATTTTTGTAACCGGTTATGTCGAAGGAAGTTAGCACAGGGTTGAAGGACTGTCCGCAGAAGCCCCCTTCCGTGTCCGCCAATACCCTGCCCTGTTGTGCGACAAGAGCTTATTTCTATCGTGGCCGGGCACCCTGCGTGCCGGCGTTGCGCCCAAAACACAATAATAATGAGGACGGACATGACCCCGAATCGCGCGACATTCCCTGTGCGACTGGCGCTGAGCCTGCTCGGCTGCGCCGCGACCCTGCCGGTGCTGGCCACCGAAGCCGGCGTCGACAACATCGGCCCCGGCACCGACGGCTTTTTCATGCTGCCGCTGGAGGTCGACAGCCTTCCGGAGAACATGGTCGCCTTCAACCTCTACTACAACCATTACAAGTCACGAAAGCTCAACATCAGTTCGCTCGGCGGCAAGGTGCCGAATGTCGAGATCGAATCCACTGCCGTCATCCCGCGCCTCGACTACCTGAGCCCGGTGCGGATTTTCGGCGGACGTCTGGCCGGTTACATCGCCCAGCCGTGGCTCAAGCAGGAAGTCTCGGCGTTCGGCCTGAGCGACACCCGTGAAGGCATGGGCGATACCACCATCGCGCCGATCATCCTGTGGGACATGGGCAAGGATCTGACCCTCGGCGCCGCCGTGGAAATCACCGTGCCCACCGGCGAATACAGCGTCGATCGGCTGGCCAACACCAGTAACAACTTCTACACCTACAAACCGCTGTTCTCCTTCACCTGGCTGCCGACCGAGCGCACCGAGGTGTCGATGAAAACCACCTACAGCTTCAACGAGAAGAACAAGGACACCGACTACAAGTCCGGGCAGATCTTCCACTTCGATTACTCGGCCAGCTACAAGATCACCGACGACCTGATGCTCGGCATCAACGGTTACTACCTCAAGCAGACCACCGACGACAAACAGTTCGGCCACACCGTGCAGTTCGCCGGCGAAGACGTGAGCGACGGCGTGCGCGGCAAGGTCTTCGCCATCGGCCCGGCGCTGCACTTCACCTTCCTCAAGTACGCCAGCGCCGAGATCCGCTGGGCCAAGGAATTCGACGTGGAGAACCGGCCAGAGGGCGAAATGTTGTGGGCGAAGGTGAGTATTCCGTATGCGTTCTGAGTGCATTTGTAGGAAGGCGCGCGCGGATTTGTAGGCTGGAAACCTGAAAAACAGAGGGTGGGAATAGGCCTACAGCGGCGGTCGAGATTGCCGGACAACGGTGGGAAACGTCCGGCAGATTTCAAAGGGGGGACTTGCAGATACTGGGCGCCGCTACCCCATAGTTCCTACAGGGCTCATGGGGTGCATCGTCTGCCAGTGACGACAATGGGCCCTTTCCCCCTTAGACTGCTGAAATTGATCACGGAGATCACTATGAGCATATTGCATTCCCCGTTTTACTCTGACTTCGAATCCGAAGAAGAGGCAGAGAGCTACGATCGCTGGTTTCGTGCCAAGGTGCAGGCTGTACTGGATGATCCTCGCCCGGGCATTCCCCATGAGGAAGCCATGGTGCGGCTCGACCAACTAATTAGAAGAGAGACGCAAGAATCGACGCGCTGCCGCTTGAATGGAGCGATCAAGCTCTGGACGATCTGGCTGACATTATCGATTACGTTGAACAATACAACTCCAACGCTTCAGCGGCTCTGCAGCACAAGGTTGGTGCAGCAACGCAAAGGCTTTCATCAATCCCTTATGGTTACCGATCCGGTCGAGCGCCAGGCACTCGGGAAATGGTGGTCAATCCGAACTATCTGCTGGTCTATCGAGTGAACGGGCGCATCAAAATACTGACGTTAGTCCACACCCGACGACAATACCCACGAACCTCATCTACATAAAAAAAGGGCGGCCAAACGGCCGCCCGAAGCGTACTACACGAGAGTCCTTTACAACGTCAGCTGTCCCCGCTCCTCTTCGGTCAGCTGCTGCTTCGCCTGTTCATCCAGCGCCCCGGCGCCCAGCACCTGCACCGGGCTGTTGGGGTTGTAGCCCGGTGTCGGTGCGCGGCTGGCGCCGTCGCGAGTCGGGGCCAGTTGTTCGTTGCCGAAGCTGAGCACCTGCACGGTGAACACCGAGGCCTGGTTCTGGCGCGAGGCGGCTTGTTGTTGTCGGGCGACGTCTTCCGCCGCCTGGGTGGCCGACGAGGCAGCGGAACTGGCCGAAGTGATCGCGCCGGTGTTGACCGCCGAGACCACCGGCACGCCGGTCGCCTTGCCCTGCACCGAGATGTTGGCGGCGTTGACCACCGTCAGCGCGGCGATGTTGACGTTGCCCGAGACGCGAATCCCCGCCTCGCCCGCATCGATGGTGCCCAGCGGCGCGATCAGGTCGATGTCCCCCGGCGCCACTTCTGCAATCGGGTTGAGCGTGGCGATACCGGCACCGGTGCTCGGCACCGATGGCGACAGGGTCACGTTGCCCCAGGTGTCGTACACGCGTTTCGGCGGGGTGTAGACCACGGTGGTTTTCGAGCCGCGACCGGCGTTGATGTCGCCCTCGGCAGACCAGCCCAGGATCGAGCCGCCAAACGTGGTCATGATCCGGCTCTGCCCCAGGAGAATGCTGCCCTGGGAGTAGAGCTGAATGTTGCCCGAACCCTGGGTGATGATCCCCGCCGTCGATGGCGGCGCGGCGCCTTCGATGCCGAACACCTGACCGCCACCCGGCGTGAGCATCTGGATATCGCCACCGAACAGGGTTTTCACCCCGGCACCACCGTAGAGCGTGATGTCGCCGTCGTAGCGGATCGGATTGCCGGCCACATCGGTGGTCGGGAACAGCGAAGCAATGGCGTTGCGACCGCGCAGGTAACTGCCTTTGCGCGGGCCGTCGACATCGTTGTACTCGAGGCCACCGGCACGCAGTTCGGCGAAGTACACCTGACGGGCGAAGATCGCTTGTTCGGCGCTCGGCAGCGCGGCGAAGAACGCTTGCATCTGTTCGGCGTTGCCGCTGAAGCCGTAACCGAGGGTCAACCAGCTCTGCAACTCGTCGAGGTAGGTCTTGACCACTTTGCCCGGTTGCCCGTTGAGGGATGCGTTCGGGTCGGCAAGGTTCTGCGGGTTCAGGTAACGGGCGATGAACCGCGAATAATTCGGCCCTTGCGCGCCCACACCGGCCTGCAACACCACACTGGCGCCCGGTCGCTGATCACCGGCGACCAACGAGCCGAGGCTGGTGATGCTGGCGCGGTTTTCCATCAGGATATTGCGCCCGGCATTGAGGTCCAGGACGCCGGGGCCCGCGATGTCGAAGCTGCTGTAGAGGATGTCGCGCCCTGCCGATACCCGCGAAACGTCCCGAGGGTCGTCATGCACGAACAGGTTGCCGGTCGAGGTGATGGTTTCGGACGGCGGTACGCCCATCTCGGCAGCAGAGACGGTCGTGGGGTTGCCCAGGAAAGTGCCGGACGCCACGACATCGCGCCCGGCCAGCATCCAGACCGGGCCTGCTGCTTCGTACCAGGTACGTTTCGACAAGCTGAACGTCAGCGTTTCACCGCTGCGAACACCCACCAGATCACCGTTCAAGGCATAGATCCGCGCCGGTGCGTGGACGTCGCCCAAGCCCGAGTAGCTGTTGGCGCCGAAAGCGAATAACGGATAGCGCAGATTCTTGTCCGGCGACACCCCGTCGCTGTTGTGATTGCTCATGATCGGCGTGGCCGACGTGTGGTTGCCGTAACCGTTGAAGGCCGGCGCGAACGGCGTAGCGATGGACAGCGGACTGGCGCCCGACTGATTGATCGCATAGCCGCCGGCGTAGATCGAGTCCTGCGCCAGCAACTCCAGTTGCCCGGTGCTGGAGGGTGCCAGCAACAGCGAATACCCGGTTGCCGGCACCGTACCACTGCCCTGGCTGTAGACTGCAGAAGGTCCGGCATAAATCGAACCTTGCGCCGCCACCGCCCGCAGAATCGACGGGTACACGAAGCGTCCATCGGTCGGCGACGTATTGCGCCCTGTGACAGGACCCTGACCTGTGACTTCGCCCAGTTGAGTGCTCGGTGTGAGATTGCCCCCTGCCGAAAACAGGTCAATGGCGGTGTGATCGGTCCACAACGAGAAGCCCGTCAAGCCGCCGCCCTCATGGACGACACCGTCTTGCGTAGTGAACGGGGTGGAGTTCTGCAGGCGCACCCGACCCGGGTCCGCCGCGCCGCCCAACACCAGATCGCCGCGCGTGCTGAGACTCATCCCCGAATCCCCCGGAATCAGCACCAGCCCACCAGAGGCGCTGCCCATCGTGGACGTGAACGGGTCGAACGGGCGAACTTCGCGAGGATCCTGGGTCGAGGCTTCGGCGCCATATTGCAGATTGATCCCGCCGAGCGCGCCGCTGGCCAGTCGCGCAGCACCGCGCAGGTTGATCAACGCGCCTTGCAGATCGTGTTGTGCGACACCGATGCCGTTCTCTCCGGCCCGGGCCTGCAATGAAGGATTGACCGCCCCGCCAATGCGGATGTCCATGTCGCCGCCACCGGTCAATTGCAGGCTGCCATCGCTGCCCACGCGCCCGGTGCTGCCGACCGCCACGACCAGCCCCTGCCCGCGCGGATAAAGGTTGGTCTTGTTACCGTCGCCCATCGCCTTGAGCATGCCGGCATCGCCCCCGGCACGCAGGCTGATATTGCCGCCGCCCAAGGTGCCGAAACCGGTGAAACCGACCAGGTACGGGCCGGTATCAACACTTTGATCCGGCAACGGTTGCGTCGCATAGCTGCCGAAGTTGATCCACCACGCGGTCGGCACATCACTGTTGCCGGTGCCCTGACGCCAGAGCCAGTTGCCCACGGCCACACTCGGCACCTGCTCACGGGTGTCCATGGTTTGCGACAAACCACGACGCCCCAGTACATCGCCCGCAATCGAGCCACCGGCATTGATGGTCAGGTTGCCGCCCATTTGCGGGTACCAGGCCTGATACAGGCTGTCGCTGCCACTGACCCATTTTTCGTAAGCGCCGCCCGCACTGCCCAATACCGAGCCGTTGTCCGACAGCCGTCCGCGAGGCTGGTTGAAGCGCGGATCGATGTCTTGGGACTGAGTGCCGGCCGTATACACGCCATACGGTGAATCCATGCTCAGATCGCCGGCGGCGAGCACGTCCAGATCACCAGTCCCGGTCCGCAGCACGCTGAACATCTGGGTGTGGGTCTTTACGGTGGTACCTGGTTTGTTTTCAACGCAAAGTTCCGGGAATGCGCCACACCAGGACAGCACTTCATCGTCGGTCATCGGCGAGCCAGGCGGCATGCCCATCCAGTTGTCCGGTGCCCAGACCCAGCGCGGTGCCGGCACACAGGAGTTCGGCGCCCAGTCGCACCACATCATTTGATCCTCGGGGACGGGGTCGCCGGGCGTGAAGCCGCCCAGGTTGCCCTCGCCCCAGACCAGGGTCGGCGGTTTCTCTGTCACGGTCAGGCCGTAATGGGTGTCGGCCAGGCGCAGATTGCCATCGCTGGACACCGGCTTGATCGCCCGGCTATCCGCGGCGCTCAGATCGGCTCCCGCCACCACGCGCATCGACCATGACGCACTGCCGGCCGGCAACAGGCTGGCGACCGCCCAATTGCGCCCCTGGGTCGTACCGGTCAATGGCCGCAACTCGATGAACGGCGTACCGTCCGCCAGCACGACATCGGTCATCGACGGAATCAGCGAGCCGCGCAACAGAGCCAGCGAACCGCTCAGGCGCACGCCCTTGACCCCGTTGTCGCCGGCCTCGACGCTGCCCGGCAGCGGCACGCCCTTCGGCCAGCGCAAGGCTTGCAGCGCCGTTGCGTCATTCAAGCGGATACCCGCTCCCAACCGGCTGCCCGCGGGCAAAGTCACGCTGTCGGCGAGCAGCGTACCGGCGGCATACAGCACGTTGCCCGAAGCATCGCGAACCGAGCCGGCGAGCACCGTGCCGGCGCCGAAGGTGTAAGGCGCCGCCAGCGTTGCCTCGGTCGGCAGCAGCGTGCCGCTGGCCAGCGTCATCGCTTGCAACGGGAGGTCGTAGTTCAACGTGGCGCCGACCGGGAACACCGTACCGTCCGCGAGCGTAACGCCCGCTCCCGGTACGATCAGATCGCCGCCGAACGGCTGAATCCCCGGCAGTAATTTCCAGCCGGCATCGTCCACGGTCTCCGGCGGCGGCGCGAAACCGTCGTTGAGGCTGCCGTGGATATCGAGGTTGCCGCCCGCGCGAATCACCAGGTTACCCGCCTCGCCCGAGCCGTAGACCGAAGTCTTCTGCGTGTGCGGATTCAGGCTGGCGTAACGGTAACCGGACAGGTCCACATCACCCTGCACCACCAGATCACCGTCGGCGGTTTTGCTGGCAATCTCGACCCCGGGCCGCAGATGGAAGGCATCGGCATAAGTGGCGTTGTTCAGGCCGGCCAGTTTGTTGTTCAGCAGGTTGCCGTTGGCCAGTGCCGCATTGATGAACGCCGTGCTGTCGCCGTGAATGCGATCGAGGTACGCCTGATCGATCACCTGATACGGCCGTCCACTGGCCGCCGGGTCCGCGCCATCGCTGGCATCGGTATAGCGGCGCGTGGCGTTGAGGCCAATCGAGCGGGCTCCCTGAATACTCAGTGCGCCGCCGGCTTCGATCGCAATGTCATCCGCCCCCAGGCGTGGCGCGTTCAGTTCCAGCGTGCCGCGCAGCAACCCGTCGGACTGCCCCGGCAGAGTGCCAAGAACGGCTTCGGTGCCATGGCGCAAATCGATGCGCGCACCGCTGCCGAGGGTCAGCACGCCTTGCCCGGCGTTGAGTTCGACCATCGCCCGGTTCGGGGCGTCGATAATCTTGCCGTAGCTGTCGACCCGCAACACACGGCCATGGGCGTCAAGCACCGCATTGCCCGCCAGGGTCAGGCCGTTTTGCGCCGACAGGCGGATACTGCCGACCCGCTCGCCACTGGCATCGATCAGGCCAGCCACCGTCAGCCGACCGTTGTCCACCGACACATTGACCTCGCCAGCCTTGAGCCCGTCGCCGATCAACAGATCGCCTTGCTTGAGCTGCAAGCTGCGGCTGCCAAAGACTTGCCCCGCATTCAAACGCTGATTGAGGGCCGCGAATTGCTGGCTCGGATCGCCATTGAGGTGCTGCGCGCGGATATCCACGCCACCGGCCCTGTACGGCACCAGTGTGCCGCCGGCATCGTAATAGCCGCTGCTGGCACCGAGGATATCGCCTTGCAGATCGACCATGCCCGCATCGGCGGCCAGGGCCACGGCACTCAGGTTACCGGCCTGATGGTTCTGCGCCGACAGATCGATTCGCGAGCCCGCCACCTGGCGGATATTGCCGTCGCGGCTGTACAGCGCCACATCACCGCCCCAGCTGTACTTGTTCACATCGTTGAACGGCAACGTGCGACCGGCCATGTCCAGATTCGCGCCACTGGCGAGGGTCAGATCGTCCTCGGACTTGACCACCAGTTTGCCGCTGGCCAGGGCGATGCGGCTGTCCAGCAAGACATTGCGCGCATCAAGGGTCAATTGCGCCCCCAGTGCATTGGCGGCAGTCGCTGTGCCGGCCCCCGTCAGGGTCAGGTTATTACCGGCCTTGAGCAGGTTGACCGAGCCCGCCTCTCCCGTCAGCAACGGCGTACGCAATGTGAGATTGCCGCCGCTGTGGGCATAACCGGTGACCGGATCGAAAGCGCCCTGCGCCTGATAGACCTCAAGACTGCCCTTGTGGTTGGCGGTGATGCGATCGCTGGCGGTGAGATTGACGTCGGCAAAACCCAGCACCAACCGCTTGTTCACATCCAGGCCATTGGCCTGCGGATCGGGGCCGTAGCCGAACTCGATCCGTTGCGCCTGAATATCAAGCGCGCCGCGACCGGTGCCGGCGCCGCCCGTGATCACCGCGCCTGGATCCTGAGGCGCACCGTTCCAGATCAGATTGGCGGTGCGAATGGCTGCCACGTCGCCGCTTTCACCCAGGCCGTAAATGGCCGGGGTGCTGAGGATCAGGTTTTGCAGTTTGCTGACGCCAGTCTGCGGATCCAGGGTATCGAGGCTGACACTGCCGTAGAAATTGAATGCATCGCGACTGGTCAGGCTCAGGGTTTCCAGCGCCGGCGCGCCGAACTGTGTATCGCCCCGCAACAGGCGATTCAAGACATTCTGGTTCAGGGTCAGACCGGTCGGCACCCGGTTGCCGGCGGCACTCAAGGCCTCGGCACTGCCGGCATTGACCGAACCCACGGCCAGCGTCAGATGGCGGGTGCCGAAGCGTACCGCTTCGTCGAGTTCGAATTGCTTGTCAGTGGCGGCGGTAATGCTGCCGTTGGAATAGAGCAGCGTCGGGTTGTTGCACATTGCCGTCGAGCAATGGCCGATGAGAATGTTGCCCGCGCCGGATGTCCTGACGGTCACTTCAGGCGCCAGCACATTGGTCCAGCCGTTCGACACCACCAGCAACCCCGCCGCACCCGGCTTATAGATGAAGCCGGTGCTGGAATCGTAAGGCGCTTTGCCGCGCCCCAGAGTGTTGATACCCGAACCGGCTTCGAGGGTGATACCGCCATCGGCCCGGGTGGTGCGCAGCAGCACTTCGGGTGCCGACAACACGGCGCCGTCACGCAAGGTGATCGTTGCAGTATCACCGCTGAACGCGATGATGTTGCCCGACGTGTTGTAATCGATCGTCGGTTGCGCGCCGAGGGTCAAGCGGCCGGCGCCGAGCGAATTGAGGCTGTCGGCATACAGCGACACACCGGCAAAACCTTCCGTGATTGAATGCCCCGCACCGAGAATTTCGAAGTTCGCCGCGCCGTGCACCACGGCCGACCCGACGACGCCGCCCGTGGCCGGCTGGAACAGCGCCTGACCGTTGAAATCGAGCGCGTTAGCCGGTGCGGCGCCCTGGGACAGATTCAGTCTCAGGGATTTGCCGTCCATGGGCGCGAGGGCCCGAGGCACGCCCCGGCGCGTCGCATCGCTCTGGATGAACTGACTGAAAGAGGTCTCGTTGTACTGCGAATAACGGCGCAGCACGTCGGCGGATGTCAGGATGACCTGGCTTGCCAGGCTGTCACGCAGGCCGGTATTGGCAATCGACATCCGTCCCGAACTCGTCCACGAACCATTGCGCAGTGGCAGCGCAGCGTTGGTTGCGCCCGCTGCCGCCTGGCCGTTGACCTCGACCCGAAAGGCTCCCGGCAACAGCGCAAAGGTCGAGGGCAGCAGCGTATAGGTGCCCGCCGCCAGCCCCGGCACGCCAGCCCCGATGGTGACCTGCTGGCCGATGCGCGGATCGACCGCCCCCGCCTCGGCGAGCATCGGCGCATAAGCACTCTGATTCCCCGGCACGATGGCGTACACCGGGTTGCTGGCCAGGCCCGGCAGGCTGAAGGTGCCGTCACTGGCATTGCGCACCAGCGGGTTGTAGCGGGCATCGGTGGAACCGCCACGCCCGGATACGAAACCGGCACCGCGCAAATCACCGCCACCCGACAGGTCGATCAACGCACCGCCTTGCACATCGACGTACTTCGAGGTGAGCGTCACGCCAGCGGTTTCGGCGGTGATCCCTCGAAGCAGCACGGACTTGCCGTTGTAGCGAAAGTCGATGCCGTCGGTGGTGCCGCCGTAAGGCATGACCAGCCCGGCGGCGCTGGCCGACGTAAGGCTGCCGGGCAACAGATGCAGTGTCCGGGTGTTGAGGACCAGGTTGTCACCCAGATTGATCATGCCCAGCGGCGCGCGGATCACCCCGCCCTGCTCGATATGCGCGGCGGCGAGCGTCAGGTTGCCGAAGACCGAGTAAGGCAACGCGGCCGGCGCCGCCCCGGAACTGCTGATTCGCAGGGTACGCTCAGGATTGGCGTCACGCTGGACACTCTGATAACCCACGCGCACCTCGGCGGTGACATCACTGGCGGGGTAGATCTGCGCGGCACGCAGGCTCAGGTCGCCCGGCGTCCAGAGTTCGGTTTTCTCGACGTTGCCGGTGGGCGCCAGAAAGCGCAGATCGCCCCGGCTGTCGAGCGTGACCTGTTCAAAGCCACGCCGCCCGACCTCCAGTGCCGGGCCGCTCAGTTGCACGATTGACCCGGCCGTGCCGAACGACAGACTGTTGCCCAGATCCAGCAGGTCTGCCGTGGCGGTGAAGTGTGCCGGCGCCACTTCGGTGGTCGGATTGTTCATCACCCGTGGCCGGATGTTGCCGGGAGCCTCGAAATATTTGCCCGTACCCGACAGACGCACGTAAGGCGCAGACAGGTTGATCCGTACGTTGTCTGGCGCGCCGTCGGCCAGCGACAAGGCCCCGGCATACAGGCTCAGGCTTTGATTCATGTGCAGATCGACGTTGCCGTCGAACGACAGCAGACCGTTGCTCAGCACACTCAGGTTATCGAACCCGCCGGACATCAACTGATCGGCGCCCAGCCGGGCGCGCCCGTATTGCAACGCAGGCGAAGCTTCGCCCGCTTGCAGACCCGTCGGCAACAGCGACGGGCCGGCGTCCTGGCCGATGACGATTTCGCGCGGCACGCGAACGTCGTTGCTCGCGTCTCTGCTCAGATAAATCGGTGTCTCCAGCGCAATGTCCAGTCGCCCGCCCGCCGCCCCGGCACCACCAGCCGCAGCATGCAGGTCGCCGTCGATGAACAGGCCGTTGTAGGAACTCAGCGAAATTCGCCCGCCATCCGTGGCAACCAGCGTCGGTCCCTGTCCGGCGATATCCAGCATCGCTTGTGCGCCGGAGGCCTCCAGTCGCGCACCGTTTCGCACGATCACATAGGCGTCGGCCGACGTGGCCGTGGCCTTCTTCGCATCGGTTTCGCCGCCAATGATGATCGAGCCGCCCTTGCCGACTTGGCCATACACCCTTCCCAGCGCATCGATGCCGGTGGCCACGCGACCGGCCACGTCCAGCACCGCGTGCTCGCCGATCCAGATCGAGCGGTTGTGGGTTTGCCTGTCTGCCGTTTGCGAGGAATCAGCGACATCGAGCGAGCCGAATTGCTGCTGACGGATATCGATCGTGCCGCCCCACGCATTCAACTGGCCATCGACCGTGAGCTGACCGGCGCTGCGCAGATTGATGCGTTGCCCCGGATCGACACTGATGCGCGAGCCCTGCCCAAGGGTCAGGGTGTTACGAGTCGGATCGACCAGCGCGACCTCACTGGAACCGGCCTGCAAAGCCAGACTGGCGCCGGCACGCTGGGTCAGTTGCGCCTTGAGCGGATTTTCCTGATAAAGCGTCGGCGTCCACAATTCCAGCGCCTGCCCCGGCGCGGTGCCACTGACCTGATTCGCAGCTGCGTCACCAAAACGGTAGACCGGCATCAACACGTCAACGCGGGTGTTGTCCGCCACATCGAGGCGATTGAGGCCGATAAGGCTGTAGGCAGAGAAGCCTTTGTCGAACAGCTCCGGTTGCACTTGCAATGTGTTGTCGGCGAGGGGTTTACCGGACTGGCCGATGAGGATGTCGCGCGCCTGAATCAGCAATCGGCCACCACCCGACACACCGTAACCGCGCAGTTGGCCGTCCAGGGTCAGGTGGCTGTCACCCGGCGCGGACAAGGCGCTGGACTCCAGCGTCACATCACCGCCCTTGCCACCGCGAGTCTTGCCGTTGGCCAGAATCACGCCACCGGAAGACACGTCCAGCAGACTGCCGGCACCGATTTCGATATCGCCGCTGCTGCGGATCGACACCACGCCACCATTCAGATACGCCAGGCTCGCGGCATCATCCGGGTTGGTGCGCAGGTTGCTCCACAGACCGCGCGTATCCAGCTGCGTCCCTTCGGCCACACTCACGCGGGTGGCCTTGCCGGTCGGCGCGACGAGTCGGGTGTCGGTGAGGCGATCGGTGTTGAGCTGATTGAGCACGTTGCCCAGGTGCAGGCTGCCGCCGCGCGCGGTCAGGTTCGCGTTGACCTGCACCTGCGGCCCGTAAAGGGTGATGTCGCCACCATGGTCGACGGTGACGGCACCTTGCACGTCGATCCGTTCTTTGGCCGCCACTTTCAGTGCGCCCAATTGCCAGTCGCTGAGTTGCCCGGCATCGAGGAACAGCTTGCCGTTGCGCGCATCGGATACGGCGCCGGTCAGCTCCCGGTCATCGCCGGCCAGCGGACGTTCGCCGCCGACATGCACCTGATCGAACAACGGGTTGAGGCCGTAGAGCAAACCACCGGAAGCCGCCACGTACGCCGGGTCATAACTGCCGACAATCAACTGCCCGCGCCGCGCCAGCGCCGTCTGACTCTGCGCATAGCCATCGAGCACCGCACGCGGGGCCTGAGTCTGGCGCTCGCCTTGATAAACCTCGCCGAGCATCTGCCCTTCAAGCACGGCGTTGCGGGTACCGATCACCAGTTGCCCGGCATCACGACCCACGGTGTAACCCGACTCCTGACGCCTGGACGGTGCAATCAACGGGTTGTAGTAATAACTCGTCTGGCCCCAGCGCTCACTGCTGTCTTCATAGCCCTTGTACAGCCCGGTGTAGAGCAGATCCCCCGGCGCCTTTGAGACTTCATACAGGCGCCCGTCGGCCCCACGCAGCCAGCTCTGGCGAATCTCGCCGCTTTGTACGTCCAGCGTGCCGCCGGACAGGTTGATCAGCGAGCCCTTCTCGGTCACCACGTCATTGCCGGCGAAACTCACCGTGCCGCCCTGAGCCATCCACTCGCCGATGCTGTGGCCCTGGGTGCCGAGGTAACCGCCGACCTCCAGCAGACCACCAGCGGTGTACCAGCGATCCGTGGCGTAGCCGTTGGTGCCGGCCGGGACGTAGACCAGTTCGCGCACATCGACCCAGATGTCATTGCTGTTGAGCGCACCTTTATCGCGATTGACCGAAGCATCGCGCTGCTCGTTGCCCTGGACGTTGATCTTGATGCTGTTGGATTCCATCGCGACTTTCACGCCGATGGCACCGGAGACATCGATCAATGCGCCGTCACGCACCAGACTGCGACGCTGCGCCGCCACTGCAACCTGGCCGCCCGTGGCCAGGGTGATCGAACCGTTCTGGAACTCGACGCTGCCGCCGCTCTGGATGTCGATGCGCGACTGGTCGCTGCGAATCTTGTTGTTGGGTGTCACGCCGGTCAGGGCGGCCTGATGCTGACTGTCGAGGGCGGTCAGATCGCTGCTGTCGAGCAGGATCGCCGTCGCGCTGCCCTGCCCCAGCGTCACGCTGCCCTGGGTGTCGGTGGCCGGATTGAGCAAATGAATCGTGCCGCGAGTGGCGACCGAGGTGCTGGCCAGCAACACGCCGTTTTGCACGACCTCATGGCCGGTCAGGGTGATGTCGCCGGTCGCGGCCTGAATCAGGCCGTTGTTGCTGACCTTGCCGGCAGCGCTGCCGGTCTTGAAGCCCGGCGTGACTTCGTTGCCGAACGTCGTCGAGAAGCCATTGCCCTCAGTGCCCGAGCCTTTGCGGATGTAAAAGCGATCCCCCGCGCCGAGCACGGTCTGGCCCTTGGCGGTGTTGATGCTGCCGTCGTTCTGCACTTCGCTGCCGAGCAGCAAGGCATAGCCGCCGGCATCGGTCGATTTGGCCGGCCGCGCGGTCTCGATGGACGCGCCGCGCTCCACCAGCACTTTGCCGGCCGCCTCGGTGAACGTCGGTTGGCTGCCGGTGCTGTCGAAATACAGGCCGCGGTCGCGGAACTGAATGTCAGTGATGTTGGCCGCCGCCGCCACCAGGTTGCGCACGTTGACCTGACTGGTGCCGCTGAACACGATGCCGTTGCGGTTGATCAGCATCACCGTGCCGTCACCCTTGATCTGGCCCTGAATCTGGCTGGCCCGCGCATTCGGATCGTTGACCCGGTTGAGCACCGCCCAGTTCGACTGTTGGGCGAACTCGACAGTGGTGTTGCGCCCGACGTTGAAGGTCTCCCAATTGAGGATCGCCTTGTCGGCGGTCTGCTCGATCTTCACCGTGGTCTTGCCATCAACCTGAGTCTGCTGCGGGCCCTTGGCGTTCTGCCAACCTTGCGTGAGGCTGTTATCGACCTTCAGACCGCCCTCGCCCAGACCGTCAGGCACAAACTGCACCGTGCCCAGCGCCGCCGCACGACCGGCCGCCTGCGCGGCCTGTTGCGCCGCAATCGCAGCCACGGTGTTGTTCAGTGTCTGAATCGAGCGTTGCAGCTGCTGATTGGCCTTTTGCTGCTGCGCCAGCGGTGGCGTCATCCCCGGCAATCCGCCCACGCTCGGGCGTGCTGCGGCAGCCTGTTGTGCCGCGCCCTTGGCGGCGAACCATCCCGAACTGAAAGTGGTCGCCGCCTCGGCACTGCCCGCCACCAGGCACAAGGCAATCGCCTGCGCCAGGGGCTTGAGCAACCACAGCGCCGGATCGGCAGCCATGAGCTGCTGAGGCTGAACACGGGTACTGCGACGGGATGGGCGAGCGAGCATCACTACGAGATCCTTTTTGTTTGCCACATGAGGCCGCAGGTCGGCTTGCCCCTGCTGTTACGACATAGGCGGTTGGCGGGGGCCGCGACCGAACGGATGTCACACAAACTTCATGAACGAGGTGTAGATCGGCCAAAAAAAATGGCAGCAGCCCGAAGGCTGCTGCCATTTCATTGCCGTGAAGCGAGGCTTACAAAGGACGGCCGATAGCGTTGCAGACGCTGGCGTTGTTGATGTCCAGGTTGTTGCCCGAGGTGTTGGTGACGAAGTTGGCAGTCACAGCCGCTTTCCAGTTGGTTGGAACCGGAGTGAAGCTGTGAGCGATGGTGGCAGCGTTGTTGCCCGGGTTGCTGTAGTGGGTGGTCAGGAAAGCTTTGACATCAGCGGCCACGGTGGCGTCCTTGTAGCACTGGCCGAAGATGAAGTTGGTGTAAGCCACGATCGGGTAACCGCTGGCTGGGTTAGGAACAACCGGAACCCACTGCGAAGGGTTCGAAGGGGTGGTTGGCAGAGCCGCCGAACCCAGTGCCAGCGAAACGTTGGCGGTGGTTGGCTGTACGCCGTTGACGCGAGCAACCACTGCGTTGCTGGCGGCGTTCACACCGTCCGGACCGACGTAACCGATGGAGCCGTCAACGGCGTTGACCTGAGTGGCCACGTCAGCAGTACCGGCCACGCCTACCCAGTTCGAAGGCAGGGTCGAACCGGCTGGCAGACGCGCATTGGTGAAGGTGGAGTTGGTGGCGAATTTGGTCGGGCAGATCGCGTTCAGGTGACGGGTCAGGATTTCCGAAGTACCGCTGGAAACGTTGCGATAAACAACGCGGATCGGCGTGGTGTCGGAAGTGCCCAGCAGATCGCCCCAAGTGGTTTTGGCGCCGGAGAAGGCATCGCACAGCTGAGCGCTGGTCAGGTTCAGAGCGGTCTGGCCGGATTTCTTGTACGGAATGGCAACCGAAGTGGCCACCGAAGGCAGCTGGATCAGCGGGCCGTACGAAGCGCCGAAGTTGGTGTTGTAGGTGCTGATTTCCGAAGCGCTGAGGATCGAGTCGCTACCGGCGAAGTGAACCGAACCGGTGGTGCTGAACAGTGCCGAGTTGTTGGTCAGGAAAGCGGTCTTGCCGGTGCCGCTACCGGTACCCAGGTAGCTGAAGTTGGCTGGCAGGATGCTGTTGCTAGAACCTTTGTACAGAGCGGCAGGCAGAGTCGCGCCACCACCGGTTACGTTGGCGGCCATGGCCTGGGCGGAAGCCAGGGCAGCGACGGTCAGGGAAGCTGCGATCAGAGTGCGCTTGAACATGAAGAATCTCCTTTTCAACGTTGGGTGTGAACACAGGTTTTCAGGGGTCTTGCATGACACTGGGAAGACTCACCGCCGACCTTCGCATTGCGGGGTCCGTGGTTAAGTCGCACTGAGAAATTCGCAGTTTCCGGTGACAGATAAAGGAAAAAACCTCGGGAGGTGCAGGCTGATTTTCGAGGGATTTTCTCGGGTGTTTTCAGGGTTATGCGGAGTGTCTACGGCAAGCTTTTCGGGGGAATCGGCCACAGCCCTTGAAGGGCCGTTGCAGATGACAGAAAGGAGAACCCGAGGATGGCTGGATCGAGGCTCGGGTGATGGAGAATCCTTTGCAAAAATGCTGAATTATTTATTGCTCTGACTGGCCCTATCGCTGGCAAGCCAGCTCCCACAGTGGTCGGTGTTGTTAATGCAATTTTCTTCCCAACACAAAAATCTGTGGGAGCTGGCTTGCCAGCGATAGCGCCCGCACAGACAACATCCAACCAACAGACACACTACTACTGCACCAACTGGTTGATCTCAATGATCGGCAACAGCACCGCCATCACAATCACCAACACCACCCCGCCCATCACCACAATCATCAGCGGCTCAAGCAGTGCCGTCATACCCATCGCCCGGCGCTCGATATCGCGGGACAGGGTTTGCGCCGCACGTTCCAGCATCGGCGGCAGCGCACCGGTTTTTTCGCCGCTGGCGATCAGGTGAATCAGCACCAGCGGGAACACGTTCTCCACTTTCAGCGCGGCCGCAAGGTTGACACCCTCTCGCACCTTGGCGGTGGCCTCATTGACGCTCAGGCTCAGACGATCATTCGACAAGGTCTGCCGTGCCGCCTCCAACGCGCGCAACAACGGTACCCCGGCGCCGCCGAGAATCGCCAGCGTCGAGGCGAACCGTGCAGTGTTCAGCCCCAGCACAAAGCGCCCGATCAGCGGCAGCTTCAGTACCCGATGATGCCAGCTCAAGCGTGCCGCCGGATTGCGCAGATACAGACGCCAGCTCCAGAACGCACCGGCCATGACGCCCGCGCACAACCAGCCCCAAGCGCGGATGAAATCACTGGCATTGAGCATCGCCAGCGTCAGCCCCGGCAGATCCTGCCGCGCCTGGGAAAACGCGCTGACCACCTGCGGCACCACATAACTCAGCAGGAAAATCACAATGCCGATCGACACCAGCCCGACCACGCCCGGATAGATGAACGCGGTAAGAATCTTGCCGCGCAGGTTGTTGCGCTCTTCGATGTAATCCGCCAGCCGCTCCATCACCTGCGCCAGATCGCCGGACTCCTCGCCCGCCGCGATCAGCGCCCGGTAAATCTCCGGAAAATCCCGTGGCCGCGCCGCCAGCGCTTCGGCCAGGCGCATACCGCTGCGTACGTCTGCGCGAACGGCGCTGAGGGTGTGGGCGATGTGCTTTTTCTCGGCCTGCTCGACCGTGGCGCTCAACGCAGCTTCCAGCGGCAGACTGGCGCCGAGCAGGCTCGACAGCTGGCGGGTGGCCCACGCCAGATCGTTATCCGAGAGCCTGGCGCTGAACAATCCACCGCCGCCATGCTGGGAGACATTGCTTTCCTTCTCCACCGACAACGCCGTCAAACCCCGACCGCGCAACACGCCAAACGCCGCGCCCTGACTCTCCGCTTCCAAATGCCCGGACTCGATCTTGCCGCTGGCATCGGCGGCCTCAAAACGATAGCGATTCATCAGGCGTCCCGTGTCACACGAAGGATTTCTTCCGGCGCCGTGGCACCGCTGCGAATCCAGCGCTCGCCGTCCTCGCGCAGGCTGAACATCCCGGCCTTGCTCGCCGCCGCACGCAACGCCTGCTCCCCTGCGCCTTGGTGAATCAGGGTGCGGATGTCGTCATCGATGCAGAACAATTCATGAATGCCGGTCCGGCCGCTGTACCCGGTGTGATTGCACGCCGCACAACCGACCGGGCGCCAGGTGCCGGGCGTCGCCGGGTCTTCCTGTTTGCACTGATTGCACAGCCGCCGCACCAAGCGCTGGGCCAGAACGCCGAGCATCGACGAGGCCAGCAGAAACGGCTCGACGCCCATGTCGACCAAGCGGTTGACTGCCGACACCGCGTCGTTGGTGTGCAGAGTCGCGAGCACCAAGTGACCGGTCAGCGAAGCCTGCACCGCGATCTGCGCGGTCTCGAGGTCGCGGATCTCACCGATCATGATGATGTCCGGGTCCTGCCGCAGAATCGCCCGCAACGCCAGGGCGAAAGTCATGTCGATTTTGGCGTTGACCTGAATCTGGCTGATGCCCGGCAGGTCGTATTCCACCGGGTCTTCCACAGTGAGGATGTTGCTGGTGCTCGCATCCAGTCGTGCCAGCGCTGCATACAGACTGGTGGTCTTGCCGCTACCGGTCGGGCCGGTGACCAGCACGATGCCGTGGGGCTGGCGGATCAGGTGATCGAGTTTGGCCAGCACCTGCGCGTCCATGCCCAGGGTTTCCAGTTGCAGGCGCCCGGCCTGCTTGTCCAGCAGACGCATCACCACCCGCTCGCCATGACCGGTGGGCACGGTTGAGACACGAATGTCGATCGGCCGCCCCGCTACGCGCAACGCAATGCGGCCGTCCTGCGGCAGGCGTTTTTCGGCGATATCGAGCTGCGCCATGATCTTGATCCGCGACACCAGCGCACCGTGCAATGCCTTGCGCGGCGAGACCACGTCGCGCAGGGTGCCATCGACCCGGTAGCGCACCACCGAATGGGTTTCGAACGGTTCGATGTGAATGTCGCTGGCCTCGTCCCGCGCCGCTTGGGTGAGCAACGCGTTAATCATGCGGATCACCGGCGCGCCGTCCTGGGTGTCGAGCAGGTCGGTGATTTCCGGCATGTCCTGCATCAGGCGGTCGAGGTCGACTTCGTTTTCCGCCGCGCCAACCACCGCCGCCGCGCTGCCGGTGTCGGCGTAGGCCGTGGCGAGCAAGCCGTCGAGTTCGTCATCGCGCACCCGCTCAAGCCTGGCCGCGCCGAACTGCCGCCGCACCTCGCTGATCGACCAGCCCGGCGTCGACGGGCACACCGTCAGCACGCCGTCGCGCAGCAGAATCCGCTGCGCCTTGGCCCAGGCGTAAGGCAATGCGCTCATTGCAGCGGCACCGCTTTGATCGTCGCGCGCGGGCCGGACACCGGTGCTGGCACGCCTTGGGCAGTGGCCGGCAATTGCGGCGCCTGCATGTCCGGCATCGCCCAGCTGCGCTCCGGTTGCAGACCGCCCTGAGCGCGGCGCATGAAGTCGTAACGGTTCAGCGTGATGCTGCGCCCCGCCGCGCTGTCGCGGATGATGTACGGGCGCAGGAACACCATCAGGTTGGTCTTGGTGATCGAGCGGCGTTCGTTGCGAAACAGCGCGCCCAGCCCCGGAATGTTCGAGAGCCACGGCACCGCGTCATTGCTCTGGCTGTAGCCGTCCTGCAGCAGACCACCGAGCACCATGATCTGCCCGTCATCGAGCAGGATGCTGGTGTCGAGCGCGCGTTTGCTGGTGACGATCCCCGCCGAATTGGCCGCCGCCGAGGCGCGTTCGTCGATGCTGCTGACTTCCTGATAGATGTCGAGCTTGACCGTGCCGCCCTCGGAAATCTGCGGACGTACGTTGAGCTTCAAACCGACCTCTTCACGGGTCACGGTCTGGAACGGGTTGTTGCTGGTGCCCCCGCCGCCGGTGACGTAACTGCCGCTGACAAACGGGATGGTCTGGCCGACGAAAATGCTCGCCGCTTCGTTGTCCAGGGTCAGCAGGTTCGGCGTCGACAGCACGTTGGTGCCGCCCTTGCTCTTCAGGGCCCGGGCCAGCACTTTCAGGTCGAGAATCTTGCCGATCCCGGGAATATCGACGGTGCCGTTGACGTAGCCGAGGTTCAGGCCTTGCGGCAGCACATCGAGGCTGGTCTTGCCGTTGACGTTGATCCCCGAGCCGCCGAGGTTGGCGCCGCCGATCACGCCTTTGCCGCCGAGGTTGCCGGTCTGCCATTGCACGCCGAATTCGCTGGCGTCGTCCTCGCCGACTTCGACGATCAGGCTTTCGATCACCACTTGGGCACGGCGCTGGTCGAGCAGGTCGATGACTTCGCGCAGGTTGCGATACAGCGGTTCCGGCGCGGAAATCAGCAAGGTATTGGTGGTCGCGTCCGCCTGAATGGTCACACCGCCAGCGCTGAAGGCGACGTTCTGTTCGCTGCTTTGCGCATTACTGCTGCCGCTGGTGGCGCTGCTGCCCTGGGCGTAACTGCCACCGGTGCTGCCGTTGTTGGTGGTCGAGGTGCTGCCGTTGCTTTGCGCACCGCTCTGGCCGTTCTGCCCACCGCCCGAGTTGGTGGAGCTGCCCATGTTGCTGAGCACCGAGCGCGCATTGTCGCTGGTGCCGCTGTCGCTCTCGCCGGTCAATAAACCGCGCAGGGCCTGGGCCAGTTTGCCGGCCTGAGCGTTGCGCAGATACACCACGTGCAGATTGCTCGGGTTGCTCTGGGCGTTGTCGAGTTTGTAGATCAGGTTGCGCGCCAGCTCCGTACGCTCGGGGCTGCCGGCGCGGATGATGATGGTGTTGGAACGCGGGTCGCCGATCACCGCGATTTTCTGCGTTGGATCGTTGCCCGGTGCGTCGAGCAGGTCGGCGACCATTGGCGCGATGTCGGCGGCGATGCCGTTCTGAATCTGCACCACATCGGTGTCGATGGCGCTCGGCGTGTCGATGCCCTGAATCAATTGCGCGACCCGCGTCAGGTTTTCGGCGTAGTCGGTGACGACGATGGTGTTGTTGCCCGGATAGGCGTTGATCGGGTTGTTCGGCGAGACGATCGGGCGCAGCACCGGAATCAGGTTCACCGCATTCTCGTATTGCAGGCGGAACGTGCGAGTGAGCATGCCATTGCCGGCCGGTTTGTCGGCGCTGTAGATCGGCCCGCCGAGCAGTTTGGCGTCGGCCTCCGGCACCACCTGCGCCACACCGCCGACATCGACCACGCTGAAACCCTGCATGCGCAGCGCCGCCAGCAACATGTCGTAGGCCTGATGCGCCGGCACCTGCCCTTCGGAGACCAGCGTCAGGTTGCCCTTGACCCGTGGATCGACCAGAAACTGCTGGCCGGTGGAACGCGACAACGCCCGCACCACCGCTTGAATATCGGCATCGACGAAATTCAGCGTCACCGGTTGATCGCCCAACGGATTGGCCGGCAACGTCGTGCCCCGCGCCGAACCGCCGCTGCGGGCGCGTTCGGTGATGTTGTGCAATTGCTTCGGCGCCGGTTTTACCTGGGCCTGCGCCCGCTCGCGGTCGAGCACCGCGTCGCCGCTGCGCTGGGTGTTGGCCAGCGGCCGGCCGAGTTCGCTGTCCACCAGCAGCGGCGGTTGATTCGGTGGCGTGGTGTTGCTGCACGCGCTCAATGCCATCAACAGCATCGGCAACGCCATGCGTTTGGATCCTGACCCCTTCATGAAGCTTCCTTAGCGCCCAGCGCCTGATCCATGCGTACGGTGCCCGACAGAGTGCCGGCGGTGTCATCGGTCGCGACGGCGTCTGCGCGTTGCAGACGGGCTTCGACCACTTGCAGTGAAAAATTCCGCGGTTGGCTCAGCAGCCAGTCGAGCACCGCGTCGGCCGGTGCCGCGTCGAAGGTCAACTGCCAGCTGGCGGACGCGGCCGCCAATTGGTAGTGGCCGCCCAGTCCGCTGGCCTGCAAGGTCTGTTGCAGCGACTGCTCCAGGTTCTGCCCGTCGGGGCGCACGCTGACGTCGCGCAACAGCACTTCCAGCGCTTCGGCCTGGGCGCGCAGTTTCGGGGTTTCGACTTGCGAGGCGGCGATCTTCTTCAGCGGCGGCTGAATCAACGCCACCCACACAAACAGCCCCAGCAACAGCGCCGCCATGCCGCCAACCATGCGTTTTTCCCGCAACGCCAACGGCTGCCAACGGGCCTGCAACTGAGCGTTGAAGTGCTGCCAGCCGGCGCGGAATTTCGCAAGCGATGGGCTATTCATCTTCGGCTCCGCTGCTGTCGTCGTTGTCGGTGGCGGCGGTCGCCTCGCCGGCCGGGCGCAGGACCCAGCCGTCGTCATTCGGGCTGATGCTGATGCCGGCCTGGGCCAGCGTGCCTTGCCAATCCTTGTCGTTGCCCGAACGCCGGGCCTCGGGCAGCAAGCTCAATTGCAACGCACCGTCGACAAACTCCAGCCGCTGCACCGCACCGGCCATGGACGGCATGCCGCTGCCGGCCTGCGACACCAGCCGCGTGAAATCCTGCCCCGGCGCATCCACCGCGCCTTGCTGGCGCGCCGCGATTTGCTGACGGGCCTGTTGCAGCGGATTGAGGATCACCGGCAACTCGGGGAACGCCTGCTTCACCCGCTGCGCCATCTGCGCCTTGAGCTGCTGGCCCTGCCCGGCCTCGCGGGCGGCGTACAGGTTCAAACCGATCACCCACACCGCCAGCGCCAGCGCACAACAACCAAGCGCCCTGCCCCAGCCGCGATATTCGGTGCCCGGTTGCTGGAGGCCGCCGTGCAGGCCCCAGTTCGGCAACGGGCCGGCGAGTTGCTGTATGTCGGCCAACGTCGATTGCACCGCCTCAGGCGCGCCGTCACCGATCCAGTGCGCCGGCAGACCGGTTTCCAGCAGCCACGCTTCGTCGATCATCGGCTGCACCTGCGCCGCATTCGGGCCGTGGCGCAGCAACAGATGCTCGTCGTGCAGGCAACCGACGCCGCCCGCCATCACCGGCAAACTGTAGGCCGCCGGGTACAGGCCTTTAATGTTCAAACCGAATTGCCCGAGGTGCTGCAAATCCTTGCGGGCCACCCAGGCAATCTGCACCTGGCCGCTTTCATTGCGGGCACTGTGGGCGATGTGCATCTCGGCGCTGTCACCGAGCATCAAGGCCTGCGCCGCACATTGCACCGCCGCAGCAGTTTTGTTCGCGGGGAGCGGCGGCAGATCAATGCTCGCCAGCAGGCTGTCCGACGGGTGCAGAAAACACACCAACGGTTGCTTCGGCAGCGCGCCGAGCCGCATGCGTTCCTGGCGAACAACCTGCCCCTGACGATCCAGCCACACACACTCCACTTCACTGTCGAGACTCAGCTCCGCCAGCGGCGGCAGACTCACGCGCAACTGGCTCATACGCCCACCCGCGACCAGATCACTTGCGGCAAACGATCCTGACTGCGATGCAACAACGCATCGAGGCTCACTCGTCGCTGATCGCGCCGCGCCTGCCCACGCAGCCGAAACCAGTCGCTGGTGATACCGACCTTGACGCTGGTGATCTCCAATTGCGGCAGTCGCAGACGGTTGACGAAATCCCCGCGATTGATAAACCAGCGCCCGGCGTCACGCTCATTGATCAACGCCTGCGCCCGCTCCAGCGACAGCCCCGGCACATAAGCCGCCAGTACCGGCGCCGTGGCCGTGTTGCCGTTGAGCCAGGTGGTCGCCGGAATCACCGTCAGGTACGGCGCGAGCTTCGCCAACAGCGCATCGTTGACCCCGTCGACACTGCGCAAATCGTCCAGCGTGCGCAGCATCGGCAAGGTCGGCGATTGCGGTTTGCGCGACGCGGACGGCGACGTGGCGCGCCCGCTGTCGAACGTATTTTTCGCCACAGGCTTGTCCACCACTTGGGCATTCAACAGGTGCGGATAAGAGCCGATCACCCGCTGACTGATGCGCCGGCTCAAGCCGATGCTGACTCCAATCAACTCGCACAAACGCTCGAACGCCTGCACCTGCGCGTCATCGATCCGCTCGTTGGCCACCAGATTGCGCAGGTTGAACTTGCCCTGCTCGTCCTCCAGCCGCCCCTCGAAACCCTGGGTGTTCAACCGCTGCGCCCAGGGTTGATCGAGTCGGGTCAGCGGATCACGCTGCCGCGCATCCCACAACAATTGCCGGCTGATCTCCAACCCACCGTGCAACACCCAACGGCCTTGCACGCGCAGTTGTTCGGCCTCCAGCGCACGGGTCGAAACGCTCTGGCGCGTCAGCATGCCGGCAGCGATCACCGCAACCACCGCCGCAATCAGCAGCGCACTGATGATCGCCATCCCCTGCTGTTTCGATTGGCTGTTCATGACCGGCCTTACAACTGCCAGGAACCGATGTCGGCATTCACGCCGTCGCCGTCAGGCTGGCCGTCGGCGCCGAGGGAAAAGATGTCGATCTCGCCGTTGGCACCGGGATTGAGGTACTGATAAGGACGACCCCACGGGTCATTCGGCAGACGCTCCAGGTACGAGCGCCAGTTGCTGTTCTTCGCATCGGCCGGCCGCTCCACCAGCACCTTCAGGCCCTGACTCTGGCTCGGGTAAGTGCCGTGGTCGAGGCGATACAGCTTCAGCGCCTGCATCAACCCGCCAATGTCCTGCTTCGCCGCCGTGGCCCGCGCCTGATCCGGCCGGTCGAGCACCTTGGGCACCACCATCGCCGCCAGAATCCCGAGAATCACCACCACCACCATGATCTCGATCAGCGTGAAACCCTGCTGCCCACGGGGCATCCGGCTCGGTCGATTGGGCTGTTTGAATTGCGCGATATCCATCTCGTCATTCCCTGGCTTGATTCGATTCGACGCGCAGTGTTGCAAGAAGATATGTCAGGGATGTTGAAAATCCTCGGGTGTTTTCGTCGTCAAGCCGTCAAGCACGGGCGTTAGCGTCAAGGGCTGCCCGACTGCCCGAGCCCCCGATGCGCACCCCCTCCCCGCAAGCCGGATTCACCCTGATTGAAGTGCTCGTCGCGCTGGCGATCATCGCCGTCGCCATGTCCGCTGCTGTGCGGGTGGCGGGGTTGATGACGCAGAGCAGCGGGATATTGCGGGATCGCTCGATTGCGATGATTGCGGCGCAGAGTCGGATGGCGGAATTGCGGTTGGAGGGGCGGTTGCCGATGGGGGTTAAGGCAATGGAGTGTGATCAGGGGCGGTTGTTGTTGCGGTGTGAGCAGGTGATTGGGGGGGCTGAGATTGGGCGGTTGTTGAAAGTGGGGGTGCAGGTTTTTGATCGCAGCAAGGAGGCGCCGGCGCTGGCGCGGATTGAAACGTTGCTCAGTCGCCCGGAAACCCCATAGCTCGGGCCTGCTCAAACGCCAGGCCCGAGGGGAGAGATCGGGATCCTTGAGAACTTCGCGCCTGAAATCTCCCGATCGTCACTTAACCATTGAATCTTTTCTCTACTTTTCAACCACAGTGAATGTTCTGGGAGCTGACACAGATCCGCCAGCTAAGGCGGTGATGCTGTGCACGCTCACGGCCAGCCCTTTTATGAGCATTTGCCAATTCCCTGTTACGTCGGTAGCGACATTACCTTTCGAGATTGTTCCATCACGCACTTCAACTGTTGTCCCTGGTTCCGCGAGACCTGCGACTGTCACACGGGTATCAGGGGTCACTCCGCCTTCATGTACTTCACCCTTGGAATCCTTGATAGAAACGATCGCGGTGGCATTGGACTTGGATGTAGACATGTCAGTAACTCCGTTTCGTGGGTTTGGTTTGACGGAGTGATTCAATCGAGGATCGCAGGAAGCGTCACCTGTCAGATCTGACAGGTATTCGGATGTTTACGACCAACGGTCATTTCTCTTGTATTGGTTTTTCACCCTTCTCGATCACTGGCTGCCTCCCTCTACCGCACGAACGGACGCTGAGCCGATAGCCTGTTTAACCGATTTTTTGAATGCTGTTTAAAGACACCCATCGTTACTTCCTCAAGGCTACAACGCCTTGCGTCATTGCCTACGACTACGCCAGAATCCGCCGGCTTGTGCGTCTAGTGCGCGGGTCTTATCGTTCCATGGTCACTGAAAACCAGTGATCGGGTTTGGTAGCCCGCACATGAGAGTTGCACAGCATCACCATTCGCGGCGTCGTTTCGTCTCGGCTTTATGGTGGTCATGCACAGGGCACCTTCGGGTGCGCCGGGTTCCTCATGTGCCGGTCTACCAACCTGAGCATGGCCGCCACCTTCGTTTGGTAGCGAAATTGGATGGCCTCCCTTTTTGAAGCATGAGGAGTTACATCTATGATCAAACCAACACCAAACCCACCAGAAACCGACCCAGTTTCCCCCTACCAATTCCCCGACTCCCGAACCCTCAACGAAGCCGCCGAACGCGCCCTCGACCACTACCTCACCCCGCAACAACGCATCATGGGCAGCCACACCAAACACGACCCCATGTTCCTGGCCAACCCCGCCTACAACAGCGAATCCCTGTTGGCCAACGCCTGCGAATCGCTCAGCTCCGCCAGCGAAATGCTCAGCAACTTCGCCGCAATCCTGGAGCCTGCGCACCGCAAGACTGCGCTGGGAATTGCGCAGGTGGTTATGGTTGCGGGGCTGGCGGTGAATCAGGCGTTGGATCATGTTGAGGTGAAGGCGTAAGCGGCTGAGCGCTGTAGATCAATAGCTGGAAAGAAAATGGCCGAGGTTGTCAGTCGTAATTGACAGCCTCGGCCAAATGAAGAGCTCTATTTTAAAAGGATTTCGATGTCGTCCTAGGTTTTCAGGTTTGTCGATTCGTAGCCAACACTTGCAGTAATAAATATCTCTCGCTCCTCCGCCAGACAGTTTACTACTGATACAAAGGGGTCGATTTACTTAAAGGTAAGCACCGCCTTCTGAGGGTTTACTTAAGTACTTTGTCACCTCTAATTAGAGCGGGAGATGAGACACTAAGATTCGCAACGGCGGTCGCAAAACGCCCGACATCGGACTCAAGGTAACTTCGTAAATAATGGGATGTCACAAAATCAACAAGATAGTCACCTTTTAGAATATCCGAATCTAAATTACGCACAAATGTAATCCTGCCTCGCTCCGTTAAAGTTTTCTCCTCACCATCTAGAGTAAGTGACATCAAGTTATCGCGCAGCACCACCACAGGAAAAACCAACCATACAACACGCCAATCGCCCGTATTATTTAAACCAAGGGATTTAAGACGCATATCCAAAGCTTTAACCATTGGAAGAAATATCGAGTCATAAATTCCGTCATGATTAGCAACCCAGTCGCTTCCTTTTCTTACGACTTTCGAGAACTGGGTAGCCTTGTTCGGGGATTGAAAATAGTAGTGAGATGAAGCAAGCCCTAAATGACTGAACGCAGGCACTTCTCTAAAGGAGTTAGGACCAATATTTTCTCGATAAAACCTACAAGGAAAAATGTACTCTTTGGGACGAAGCGTGACCAATTCACGTTTATTCTTAGGGCGTTCTAAAAAAACAAAAGGACAACTGGAGTCTTTACATTCAACTAGAAGCTCTGCAAAAACTTGGATTTTCCTTTCCTCATCATGAAGAAAAGTTTTCACCGCACGAAGGTCGATCTCCCGAGATTTCTTCGTATCCAGGTCCAAATAGGGCCAAGATGTTTCAACATGAAACCCCTCCTCTTCCAGAGCGGTCGCAACTTCTTGCTCAAAGAGAAATCCGGACTTATTTAACGCTGCGATTATTTGTTCATTTGTAGGACGATTAGCAGCCATATCCTTCTCACACCCAAAATTGAATTATAACTATATACGCCACTCCACTTTACTCATACAAACCTTACCCCATCAACGCCCCGTTTTTTTTGACGACGTTGAGCAGCTCGCTTCCGCGCAGCTCTAAAACGATCACTTGAAAAAAGCCGATCAGAATTAAATTCTTTTTGGACCAAACGCACCTCCCATAAAAGCTCAAAGCTCTTAAAATGGCTCGGAGGAATGCTTGACGAAGAAAAGCGTTCTCGGAAGGACGGCGACTTTGAAATAATAGAGCGCAATCTTTTGTAGTTCGGATTCAGAAAAGCTTGATAAAACAGATACTTCACCTCATAGATAGTAAACTGAGAAGACAATATATTAAGATAGTGCTCCTGCCTTTCTGGCGAAAAGCAATCATCCTCAACCAAAGACAAAATTGTGTTCAACGTCTCGGTATATCTTGTTTGTCGAAAGAAGATTGCACTACTAATTTTATAGAGTAAATATATGTAATCTTCCTGATCATCCCCCTCAGGATTAAAGGGAAAAATCAACATACGGTGCGCGGCACAAGCCTCATCAAATTTCTGCTGAAGAACACTAAGCGCATCAATTCCATAAATTCGTTCACCTACTGCCGCCTCCGATCTTATTGATAGATGACTTAGATTTTCTTTATAAAGCGTAAGAAGGCGATAAAACGACTCTTCAAACTGTTGCTGCTGAAAAGTTCTGCTCTGAAGCTTTATTTCAGTGCGAGTTTCGGAAAGCTCCATTCTTGTAAGCTTTATATCCTCGCGCTGTAGGAAAATCGTGACAAGTAGTCCAGCGAAACCAAGACCCGTGAACAAGCTATTTAACGCGCCAAAACTATCTCCAAAAGTTCCAGCCTTCGCTATTGAATACTCTTCAATTGGCCAGGTCTTTAAAATCAAAACCAGAGCATACGAAAGAACAGAAACCAGTATCACGCCAAAACAAACCAAAGCAACATTTCGCATATGCAAACTTGGTGGAGAGCTTGGACTATCAAAATCTTCTTTGTAAAAAAAATTACTAAATTTTTTCATTTCTGCACCTTGACCAACGAAGCCTTATTAACTATTTTCTATAGCATGACCAAAATATTCTCGGAAAATAAACCAGTCTCCTTTCTAACCAACACCGGTTAGTTGCCTCCCCCCCATGACCGCCTTATTTAGCAACCACTTATCAAAAGTAAGATTATTTAATCCTACGGGGCGTACACCGTAACTCCAGGAGCAAATGTTCGATAAATAAAGGTGACACCATCCTCATCAGAATCGCGAGTGTCATCTTTAATCTCTATTATTTTAGCAGCCAATATGCTTCCGTCGAAATTTTTAACTAGAAAAACCTCTGCCACCCCTACAGCGTATACTCGCGAACTACTGTCAAAAGAGTCAAACACTAAAACCTCATCCCTAGACACATGTTTCACTCGAGCTACTTTTGTTCCAGGAACTGCATACACATAAATTCTTTCATCACTTGCCTTGCTGAACTGCAACTTAAAGCTTGCCTTATCTGCCACCTTGATTGACAGTTCGCCATTACACGTCGAATAGTCAAACTCAACAATATTCTCGTAATAGTTCAGTCTTAACGTCTCATTGGTAGAAACTGAGGATTCGGCATCCTTCACTGCCGCTACTACGTCCTTCTCTACACCTTCACGGCTGAGCAGCTCACCTAAACTTAATAATTCGAGGCTTCTTCCATCAGTCTCTCTGCGGTATTCATCAATTAATTCAGGCCTGAGGTAAATCCCCTTATTATTGCTCCTTACACGCCAGTCAGCTTTTTCCTCACCTGTCACAAATATGAGATTTTGCTTTTTTTTCTTGCCAATTTCAATAATGCTAAGCCAAATTAAAAAGTCCCCAATACCCGAATCTGCTTTGCCTGCATCCTTATATCCAGGTGGAATTTTAGATGCTACTCGCTCTTTCCATTTTCTCTCTACCTCGCCTCGTTCAAAAGCTGGATCAACTACGGCGTCACCCACAAAAATTTCGCGATAGGCCGAACTCACAGGGTCATTCCCGCGCCATGCCTTCATGGTCTTTACTAAACTGCGCAATGACTCTGAGTATTCATTATTTGCTTGGCGAATTTTTTTTATTGCGTTTAGAGCAGGGGCCGCCTCTTGGAGATCATCAAAAAAATCAGGTAAATTAATCATCCCGTTATTTACACCATTGGCTTTGGCTTCAACATCTTTCAAAATATCTGAAATTTTGCGATCCCGATTTGATATATACTCCCGAAGCACTCGCCCAGGCACAAACAACCTTTTTGCTTTAGCTAATTTAGCAAACGTCGATTTAATTGCTCCAAATTGTCTACCGCCCATTACAAATGGCAGCAGCAGCGCATTGGTGTCTAGTACAACCAACTCATTTTTATCATGCGCATGAAGTACAGACGATTGAAGCAAGTGAGTCAAGTCTGGGAATGCTTCTTCAAGCGCCCAAATAGTTGGCGAAATATGACCTTTCTCTGTAGCGGCCACCTTTGGTTTTGTACCATTCGTCATTCAACTTGCACTCTTGAGAATTATAACAATTTGATCGGAAAACCTTGTACTTAAGAAATATCCACTCGCCCTTATTGAGTTTATCTTCCGAACCACCGACTAGATTTTTATGGCACGCAAAACTTCATTAAAGGCAATTAATCTGTCTGAATACTTCCGCTCCTCATTATCAGTTCTCTTTCCGTCGGTCAAGTCTGCGGAATATCCGCGAATACTCGTCGGGGCACATGTAGAATCGGCGCGCTGAAAATGAAACACGCCAATACCCTGGAACGAATACTTTTCGCTATCTTTGTCACAATTGTAAGTGTATGTCAGGAGTCCGGAAACTGCGTCTATATTCTCTGAGACTGAGTTCCATAATGCGTATGATTCACCAAATTCATTGAAAGCTTGCCCTCGGATTTTTAATTTCGAAAGAGACTGCTCGAAATGTTCTACCGTACGAATTGTCTCTCCACTAGCAGACTTGAAGCTTCCGACCCAAGTGCCCCCAAGGTAGTGCGCGCCAAGCAACCAGCGCTTTACCCAGTTCCAACGCTTTGCTAAGCCAACAACTAGCGCCGCAAGGGCCCTGTAAATCCCGACAGTGGAGAAAATGATCACCACCGGTTTGATGTATTGATTTAGCTCAGGTGAAAAAGTCAGGCGCGGAACAACTAAATCAATAACATAAAACATGAAAATCACGGTTGCGACTGTTACATATGAGTGAAACTTATGTTCTGGAGTCATCGAAAAACCCAATAGAAAATGATCGCAAGCTATTTTTCAGAACGAGACAGAAAACGCAGCTCTCTACCTTTATCGCCTCTTTTTTTGTTTTATATTATCTTTTTATCGTTCTTCACGATGATAAGTGGCACATGTTTTTCCTGATCTTTGACTAAAGCTTCACCCCTCATGATTTTCATGCAACTGCGTAACGCGTCAAATGCAAAAAAACCACAGCCTGGGATTGTAACCAACGCCAGCAGCATGAATTTCGGACCAAGATTAAAGGGTGCCGCAAGCAGAAGGGGGGACATTGCCAACAGGGATGCCAAGATGTAAATAAGAAGATAAAATGATTTCCTCCAGACTCTAGAAAAACGATTCTGGTACTTTGACCTAAACTCAATCCTATGAACCTTTTTATTTAACTCTACGTACCGCCTTGAAAGCGCGTAATCGCTCAAAGACTTGTTAGGATTAGAGAGTGAAATAAGGTACTTAATATCGGAAACCTGAATAGAAGAGGTTCCCGCCAAGGCGTAGTAGCCTCGTTCAACAGCAAGGTGATGAGGTGGTACTTCTTCATCTAGATCGGCGAGAAATTCTTTCGCAAATTTATACTCTTCCCTCAGTTTCAACTTACTGCTGGAGGAAAGTTCATAGAAGATTTTTGCTACACCGATCATCGCGCCAATAGCCATGATGATTTTTACGATCGTTCCTATTTCCATAAGGTATTTCATCCATTGAGTTACGACGGTCAAGAGATTTTCAACGGTATGACATTAAATGGCTACTATTTTTTTGTGCAGACCTCACTGATCACGGCCTAACCAACCTAGGCATCTCCACCCCCTCCCCCAACCTCTCCACCTCCAACCTCACCCTCTCCCCACCCTGCTCAATTACCACCCCATCCCCCTCCACCGCGACCAACTTCACCCCAGGACTCACCCGTTCCCCCTGCAAAAAACTCCTCGGCGGCCCGTCATTGAGGCTGAGTATCGCCACCGCCCCGCGACTCCCCGCCATCACCCCACTCACCTTGATCTCCACCGGCGCCGTGCGGTTTGAAAACCACTGCAATGCCGGGTTATCGCTGCGCGCCGCGAGCAGTTGCGGGGTGGCCGCCGGGGTGTGGGATTCGGCGGTGGTCAGGAGCAGGGATGACCAGGTGGCGATGCCGACCAGGGCGGCCAGCAGTGCGGCGGCCTGGATGAGTTGGGGGGGTGAAAAGCGTGCGGTGTATCTCATGGGCTGAATCTCCTTTTAGTCCCGGTGACCAGACTACGCGGCAATTCTCACGGTTTTATTTCACACGCCTTACATGTTGGCCGTGCAGGATGGTTTTTTGGGAGAGGGCTGGACGCAAGGGAGTGCGCATTCGATGAACCGGTGCAGACAGCAGGGTTTTACGCTGATCGAGTTGATGGTGGTGCTGGTGATCATCGGTATCGCCAGTGCGGCGATCAGTTTGAGTATCAAGCCCGATCCGTTGCAGTTGCTGCGCAAGGACGCCGAGCGCGTGGCGCAGTTGCTGCAGATTGCCCAGGCTGAGGCTCGCGCGGATGGTCGGCCGATTGCGTGGTTGAGCGATGGCAAGGGGTTTCGGTTCAGTCGGCGCAGTGACAGTGGCAAGGGTTTTGATCATTTCGATCGGGACCCGCAGTTGCGGCCGCGTCCCTGGCAGAGTCCGAAGCTGGAGGTGCGGGTCGAGCCGAAGCAGAAAGTGGTGCTGAACGCGGAGTGGATCAATCCGCCGCTACAGTTGACGCTGTCTGACGGGCTCAATCGGTTGAGTGTGCTGCGCGATGCTTCGGGCCGGATTAGCGTGCAATGAACAGACAACACGGTTTTACGCTGATCGAGGTGATGGTCGCGATTCTGTTGATGGCGGTGGTCAGTCTGATTGCCTGGAAGGGGCTGGACAGTGTCACCCGCGCCGACAGCCATTTGCAGGCCAGTGGTGAGCAGAGTGACAGTCTGCTGCGGGCGTTGAATCAGATGCAGCGAGACGTGGAGATGCGCGCGGGGGTCGAGCTTACGGAGCCGAAGAAGGTCGGCACTGAGGATGAACCGGCGACGGCACCGCCTGTGCTTACGGTGCGCAGCAGTGACAGCAAGGGGTTTCGGCTGGACATCATTCGGAGCGCGGCGGATCAGCCGGGGGCTTTGCAGCGGGTGCGCTGGTGGCTCAAGGGGGACACGTTGTATCGCGCGGTGGCGCCGGCGCGCAGTCGCTATCCGTTGCCTGCGCCGACTGCGGGGGTGGCGGTGTTGGGTGAGGTGAGTGATTTGCAGGTGCGGGTTTGGGAGATGGATAAGGGGTGGCGGCAGTTGAGTGGAAATCGGCGGGAGGATCCGTTGGGGTTGGAGGTGCGGTTGACTCGGGAGACGGCGCAGGGGGTGGAGAAGTATCGGCAAGTCATGGGACCGTTGCAGTAAGTCCTGCCTCCTCAAAAACCTGTGGGAGCTGGCTTGCCAGCGATGGGGCCTGCACATCCAACATTTCATTGCCTGACATACCGCTATCGCTGGCAAGCCAGCTCCCACAGGGTTTTAGGGTGTTTGTGGGTGTTGTGTAGTTAGCTGAGGACGACTACGCCGCCCGGTAGCTCGGTGCATTTGACGCCGTAGGCGTCACGGATCAATGCGCCTACGCCGGCCAGTTGATCGAGGGAGAACCGCGCCTGTACGCGGCGTTGGCCGAGTTCGCGGTTGAGCAGCAGCAACATGCCTGGGCGGTAGCGGTTGATCTCGTCGATCATCTGGCTCAGGGTCGCGCCGTTGAACACCAGCACCTGCTGACGCCAGTTCATCACCGCTGCGGTGTCGACGCTTTGCACGGTGCCGACCTGTTGCGCGTCATAGGTCAATTGCTGCCCCGGTTCCAGTCGCAGGCTGCGGCCTTCAACTTCCACTTCTACTGCGCCATCGAGGCACGTCACGCACACCTGCTGATCAATGTTGCGCAGGTTGAACCGCGCCCTGCTCGCCCGCAGCCAGCCGCCACCGGCCTGCATCGCCATCGGCAGTCGTGCGGTCTGCACTTCGACTTCGCCGCTGACCAGTTCAAAGCCTTGCACGCCCTCATCCACCGAACGCTGGTTGATACGGGTCTGGGTGTTCAGTTCCAGGCTCAGGCCATCGGCCGGTTCGACGCGACGTTGCTGGCCGACTTCGGTGATGTAATCAGCGCCAAGCCCGGAGAACCCGCCCGGAATCGTGCCGCGCACCAGCAGGAACGCGGCCGACGCGGCAATCGCGCCGCCGAGAAAGGCCCGGCGTCCAAACCGTCGTGTCGCTTGCGTCGCTTCCGCCGCTGGTTGCAGCAGGTGCCACAACGCCTTGCACTCTTCAAACGCGCGGGCGTGTTCGGGGCTTTGGGCGCACCACTGGCGCAGCGCTCGGGCGTCGGCGACCGTGGCGCGGCCGGAGGTCAGCAGGATCAGCCAGTCGCGGGCTTCGCTTTGCAGACGCTCGGCAGGCGTGGGCTCGGCAGGTGTCAGACGGAAGATGTTCAAACGCGCAGGTACTCGACGGGTTGATCGGGAGCTTCATTCACTAGACGGTTTTCCGGCCCCGCGACCGAACCGCTGAAACACTTTTCTTTCCAGTTTGGCCGCGCAGTGTCCGAGGGCAGCCTTGATTTCCTTCTCGACCATGCGCGTGGAGATGCCGAAACGCTGGGAGATTTCCAGGTGCGGCGCTTCTTCCAGCCGTGCGGCGATGAAGATCCGGCGCCGCCGGGCCGGCAGTTCGTAGAGGGCGCTGAGCAGAGACTGGATTTCCTTCTGGCCGCCGACCACGCGCATCGGGTCCAGCGCTTCGTCGCTGACTTGCAGCAGTTCTTCGACTTCGCTGCCGGTGAGCAGCCGCGCATCGGCCTGACGGCGGTCGGCGGCGATGTTCAGGGCCATGCGATAGAGGTAGGCGTTGGGCCGCAGCAGGTTCGGCGGCGCTTCCATGCGGTCGACCCGCAGGTAGGTTTCGTGCAGCACGTCGTTGGCCAGGTCCTCCGAGCCGAGACGGCGTCGCAGGCGCACCCGAAAGTCCTCGTAGGACGTCAGGAACAGCTGGACCATCGAACTTTGTCCGGCGTCTTTCATCCCCCGGAAACTCCTTCCCATTGTGTGCATTCCATGCGCTTTCCTGACGATTCGGGTAACAACAGCAACGTGACTGGCTGGCGCAATGCGCCGGGTGTGGGCCGGTCGATCTTGAGCGTGTGAAAACTGTCTACCAGCGCGGCATCGCGCCGAACATCGCCGGTCGAGGTGACCAACCGGTTGTGCTGCACCACGCCGTCGCGGCCGATCCACAGCTGCAACACCGCGCGAAAACTGCCGGGCCGGGTCAGCGGCGAGCGGCACAGGTTGCGCTCGATGGCCGCCTGCACCGCCGTGGCGTAGCTGCGGTTGACCGCTGCGCTGGCGGGGGTCGGTTTCTCCGCCGGCATTGGCACGTCCTCGACCTGCGCCACTTGCAAGGTGAACGCGTCGTCGCGGCTGTACTTGGCCATCAAGCCGCTGCCGCCGAGCATCCGGCGCAACGCTTCGGCAGCGGTGAATTCACCGTCCACCGCCAATGAGCGTCGACCGCGACTCAACTGACTGTCGACCAGCACCGCCATGCCGGTGGCGCGGCTGAACTGTTCAAGGGCGCGGGCCAGTTCCTGGGCCGGGATGTGCAGCGTCATGCGCATCGTCGCCGGCATCGGGTCGGCGCTGGCGCGGCTCAGAAACAAGCCAAGCAGCAGCCCCAGACAGAGCTGGCGCATGAGCGCTGAGCGCACAACATCCTCCCTGGCACGGCCTCGCTGCACGGCTGATGTATCCCTGAAAACCGTCATCCTGAGGGCTGTTTATGAATCTGGTGTGACGGCCACTGCAAAAAAACCATCACGGGATCGGCGCCACCGTTGCACTAGACTCCTGAGCTAGAGCGGCCCCTTCGGGCCGGCCAGGAGGCAGGCATGAAATCAGTCTGGAAAGTTGCCCTCGGCGGGTTGCTGCTGACGGTGTTTAGCGCTGCACATGCGGAGCAGCCGCTGGGCTGTGTCGAGGTGACGGTGGGGGGCTACAAGGCGCCGAATTACGACTGCCTGAGCCAGCAGATGGGCAACAACCCCGACGGCGCGGCGGCTGCGCAGAAGAATCAGGAAGCGATGAATGTGCCGATCAACAAGCGTCCGCCGAATCAGGTGGGGCTGGCGACACCGGCGGCCACCAGTACGCGGATGGGCAACACGTTTGGCACGTCGGTGAAACCGCAGCGGCCGCCGAACTAGCTTTGATCGTTCCCACGCTCCTGCGTGGGAATGCAGCCCGTGACGCTCTGCGTCACTGGACGCGGAGCGTCCCCAGAGGCATTCCCACGCAGAGCGTGGGAACGATCAAAACCACAGCCACCGAACCACTTTTACCTGATCGTTCCCACGCTACTGCGTGGGAATGCAGCCCGTGACGCTCTGCGTCACTGGACGCGGAGCGTCCCTAGAGGCATTCCCACGCAGAGCGTGGGAATGCAGCAAATGACGCTCAGCGTCACTGAACGCACTGTGTACCTAGAGGCATTCCCACGCGAATGCGTGGGAATGCAGCCGTGACGCGCCGCGTCACGTGGAAGCGATCAACGGCTCCTGAGGCATTCCCTCGCAGAGCGTGGCGAATGCTCACCGTCACGCGATTCCAGCTGTTAATGGTCGCGGAGCGGCCATAGTCAGGCATTCACCACGTCCGTCTCGTGGGAACTGTTCCACGCGCCGGCTCGTAAACAGCGTCAGGCAACCGGCTCGTCAGCAAGCAGCGTGACGGAATCGGGCCAAAGCTCACCGCCACCCGATTCCAGCTGGTTGATGAAGTCGCTGTCGCGCCAGACTGCGAGGGCCTACAAGTGCCGATCTCGTCTCAACTGTTCCCGCCCCTGCTGGTAAACATCGTCAGGCATCCGGCGGTCCGCCAGAAGCGTGACAGCCGTTGAGTTGCGAGGCCAGCGCCGATCGTTCGAGCAGGTTGAAGAAGCCGCGGTTCGATGCTCAGACTGCGATGGCGTACAAGCGCCGATCCGTCTCACCTGCAAGCAGCGCTTTCATCGAATGCTTGTCGGTGATGAACGCTGTAGTAATTCAGTTGCGAGGACATGGATCGGGACTCAGGTGCAGCAGAAGAGTGATTTCATGCTAAGCGCTGCTTGGGCAACGCTTACAGCCCCAATTCATCGATTTAATGGCTGTCCACTGATGCAATGTAATAATCAACATGTCTGTGGGACATGGATGGCCAGCGATCGGGCAATCACATGCAACATAGATGTCAGCAGTCACACCGCTATCGTTGGGCAACGTTACAGCTCCCACAGGGCCCTATGAAAATTTGGCAGATTACTGATTCAAGTAAAACAACATTTCTGTCGATACTGCATTCGCCAGTAATCGGGCAAGCACATTCAACATAGATCGCAGCAGACACATCGCTATCGAACTGGCATGTCAGTTATCACAGGGCCCTATGCCAATTTGGCCGGTCAGTTGTACTACGCAACTGCGCGGCGATATTGAATTCGGGAGTAATCTGGCCGCCAGCACGCAATTGCCGCCCAGCCCCTTGCTCGCTATGCAACTGCATGTCGTAATCAATCGCCGCAAGGATCATGGCCGATCACTTGTACCAGCAACTCACCGACGACAATTGAATCACCGGCGTCATCGCCAAAGGCACTTACGTCAACTGCGCGCTCGACGCCGCTTGCTGCGCAAAGCAAATGCCGATCTCGCGAAATGACCAGTTCCGACACTGATGCGCAGCTCACCTAGCGAGAATTTCCTCACCGGTGTTCATGCGGCATACGACACTTAAGGCTTCGCTGCGCTATGACGTCAGTGGCAGCGCAAACAGCAAGGGCCAGTTTCCCCAGGATGACTGGCGCAGCTGCGTCTCCAACGTGATGCGACAGATGGCCCATTCTAAAGGTGTTCCTACAGCATGCCGGAAGCTCTGACGGTTCGCTGCGCTATGACGTCATCGCCCGCGCACATCACGTTTTCAAGGGCCAGTGTACTGTCAGGATGACTGACATCGTGGTGTGCTACCACGCGCTACAGGCAGATGGACCTGATTACCAAAGTGCTGATACAGCCTGCCGGAAGGCCTGCTGGCGATGCGAAGATCCCAGCGACCCGCACAGCGCGGTTGCTCGTGGCGTGAACTCTCAGGACGACGACATCGTCGGTGTGCAACTGGATGCGCAACAGATTCAGCTCGACCGGATTACCCGAGGGCTGATCCGCCCCGGCAGTCTACGTGACGATGGAACATCCAGGCTACCCGCTGGCGCATGCTGATGTTCGGCACGCACGGCGCGAAGCTGTGCTCGCGCGGGCCCATGAACTGCGCAAGAGCATCATCGAGGTCGACTATGACAGCGAATTCCGCTACGAGGGCAGCCCGACTGATCTACGCTGACACAAGCTCGCATCAGTTCCCGCTAGGCATCGCCGATGAGTCAGGCACCGTCGCGAAAACTTTGCTCGCCCGAGCTCATGAACTCGGTTACGCGATCATCATCGACGACGATTATCGACAGCGATGATCCGCGACAAGGGCAGCTCGACTGATTCGCTGCATAAGCTCCATCATGCGCGCTATCGGCGCCTACGTCGGCAACTTCATCGAAGAACCCTGTCTGCTCAAGCACATCCGCCGCGGTTACACCATTTATGCCGCAGGCGATTCGCGAAGCGGTGATCCTGGCGCGCATGCAGCTCACTGATCTGCATGCCTCCATCGCTGCCGCAATGGCCGCTGGCCAACTTCAGCGCCGAAGGTTGTCTCATCAAGCTCTTCTGCAAGCTCCCTATCCATTTATGCCCAGCGCCGTGAGCGAATCCTGGCAAAAATGGTCGAAGTCGACCTGTACGCCATCGATGGCTTCTAGGACCAGTAGCCACCAAGAACCGGGTTGTACTTGGCGGTGTTCGGCACCATCGAGTCCCTGGACATCGATTTCCCGCTGGTGATCGAACTGCGCAAAATTCGGCAACAGGTCGTGGCTGTACGCCATCGATGGCTTCTATTACCAGTAACCCCCAAGATGCGGGATGTACTTGGTGTTTCGGCGCCATCGAGACGCTAGACTGCGACATCGCGTTAGACCGCAATGAGCAACATTCGTCCAACAGGATTCTGGAGTGTGAGCATTGGCCTACGAACTGATTAACAGCCGTATTGGTGATGGCTGATGCCGGCCGATCGGAGGAGCTGGCCTAGCAGTTGCACAAGATCGTTGATACCTCAATGAGCAGAATTCGTCCGGCCTGCGATTCAGAAATGGTCGACCAATGTCCAACGAAGTGATCAACCACCGCTACACGGTGCAGCGCTGCCGCTGGCAGATCGGAGGAGCGGCGCATGCAGGTGCAGTTCAATCGTCCGAAAGCCCTGCGCGTAATCGACCGGATCGACAGTCCTACATGGTCAATAGCGTGCATTGCAACTCTGTTCCAATCGTTGGACGGTCTGACGCCATCGCTGGCAAGCCGAAGCGCCCATACAGGCGTATTTCATTCACAAAGCAAATCAACGACTTCATAAACCTGATCGACAGTTGGCTGGCCAGCGATAGCGTGGATTTCAATGCGTTGACAATCCTTTAGACTTACTCACCCAATCGTCTCGAACATTGCCAGTTTCAATAACCCGTGTATCGTGAACTAATCTAATGAACGACTCAAAAACTTATCCGAGCTGACTTACCAGCAATGGCCTGCATTTGATTGCCGCTCAAATCCCCCAGATCTGGCCCTCACCATCAAAGCTTCCCGAACATTGGCCCTTGGCACCGATACCCCGGCCCAGAAAATCTACGTCCTGCAGGACCAGATGCTCAAAAACGTATCCAGCTAATAAGCCATGATAATCCTGAACTTGATTACAAACCCGCTCAGTCGCTCGAGCCCTCACAATCAGCGATTCGGCACTGGCCCATGGCATACGATGCTCCGTACGAGAAAATCGTGGTCCTGCAGGTCAAGATGCTGAAAAACCGATCACTGACAAAAAAGGCCAGGACTGATACGAAGTCGATTACAATTCCGACCAGTCCTCGATCGCCAAAAATCACAGCAAGAGCAACGCCATGGCCTACGTTGCTCGTAGGCATGATCCTTTCCCAGGTCAAGCATGTGCTACCGATCACTTTCAAAAAAGGATAGTACTGGTAAGAGCCAGCCAGTTCCGAGCATTTAAGCTCGAAAATTGTTAGCATGTGCAAGCCGGTTTGATTGCTCGTGGCAATTAATCATGAACGCTTACAGCCAATAAGAGCTAGTGCATGATACTCATTCAAACAATTGTTAGGTTGTTTTACCAGTCATAAATAAAAGGCGGTAATTGTCTGAGTTGCGACTGTTGTAGGTCTCGAGGTAATTAATCTAGACACGCTTACTGACTTTAAGACTGAAGTTGCTTCACAGGAGATTCAGCCAATTGTAACGTTGTCTTTGCCAGTACCTTGGCGATAGTAGTTTGAGGCGTCTGTCCGCCGGTTCTATTTAATCAACGCTCCGAAACCGCTGTCTTCTCTCGACTGAAGTTACTTCACCCGAGACTCACTAGGAAACTTGCAGTTGCCACTACCTTGGTGATATCAGTGGTACCGGTGTCTCGCTGGGTCTCTTCCTACAGCTCCGAAAGCACTTTCCTCTATCGACACTATATTCACCCAACTACTAGGACGCAACACCGCCACCCAGGTGTAAAGTGGTCCAGATGTCTCGCTGGTGTAGTCGATCTACGACGCCTAAGTCACTCACGTCGAAACCGGACATGACGGTGGATTGGCTGAAAGCCTAGCTGCAACGCCAATTCGGCTCGGTAACGGTGTATCCGGACATGCAGAGCCTGCTGGTGCAGCCAATCCACGATGCCTACGTCGCCATTGTCGAAACCGCACATGCCAGTGGATTACCTCGAACAGTCTCGAACTGCAACGCCAATGTGAGCGCGGATGTTGATGTATCCGGAAATGCAGACTATATCGGGACGGCCAATCCGGATCTGATGGCAATTGTCGTCACGCACAGTCTGGTGAGGACTTCAAGCAGTTCGGAGGACATTATGGCGGATATGAATCAGCAACAGGATGTTTAGGTTCGGAAGTTGCAGAAGTTTATCCAGTCGGCGAAAGAATTTGAGGCAAAAGAGTTGACGCAGGTCATGGGTCGATGCTTCATACGTTACAAACACATTACTTGCAGTGATTAATAAGACATCAGCGATGGTCAAGTTCGAATCGTTGCAACGAAGTTTCAACAGGTATCGCGAACACTGGAATATTGCTGACCAGGCTGGCTGGTCATGTGATAGATGCTTGATACTAAACAACACAAATAACTTGCAGTCAAAAATAGCACCTGCATCGCTCAATGCAAGGGCGTTTTCATTGCAACGGCTACTCAAACAGGTATCAAGATCACTGCAATATTTGTCGCAGCTGGCTTAACTGCCATAGAGCCAGATCAAACAACACAAATCCTTGCAGCTCAAAATTAGCCACCGCATATCATAATGTAGTCGGTGCTGTTGCAGGCAACGGATTTTCACCAGCATGGCGCAAGCTCAGCAGTTGCCGCAGCATGGCATCATTCTGCTTCATCGCTCAGTGCCAGACGGCGTTCAACGTCGCGATTCACCACCACATACTTGCAGTACGGCGATGCTGATCGCGGCACGGATTGCTACCAGTCGATGGCGTCGCCGAACGCTTCGAGGGCCAGGGCCTGCCAGTTCTGCTTCATCCAGCAAGGCGCTGATCGGCGTAATGTACCACGTCCGATGTCCACCGCGCTGCCCACGGCGAAGTACGCCGATGGTCACTTCGGCGCGTTCCTGGCCAGTCGACGTCGGCGCGCTTCGATGAGCGGGCCAGCAGCCTGTAGAGGTGGGTAGTCAACCGCCACCAGACGCTGATCTGCGAAATGTACCAGGTGATATCCAGCGCGCGACATACGCCTGATAGTACGCCTTGGCCACTTTGCGCTGGATTCTCGCCGCTCAGCAGTTCGGCCAGCTTCGATGATCGGCAGCTGCGTGTAGAGGTGCGGACCGTAATGCGCCACCTTACGCGCCAGCAGTTCTGCTACTTGCGGCGGCGACATACGCAGGATACCACGCCTGCCAGTTGTCGCGGATGGCCCAGACGCAGCAGTTCGTCCAGCTTCAGATCCAGCTCTGTCACGTGCAGACCGAAATCTGCGACGTCAAGCGCTGCGTTCTGATCGTTCCAGTGTGGGAGATGCAAGATCTCACGCACGTAGCACGTAGGCGCCAGACGCATCAGTTCGTCCAGGTCAGCTCCAGTGGACTCGTTGAGCCGTTGAACCTAGGTGATGTCCATGTGCTTCGATCTGATCGGTACCAATCTGGGTGATGGAAGATCTCACGCTTCAGACGGTGACGACGTATGGCGTCAGACAACTTGCTGACCAGGGTCATGCCGGTGAACGCTGTGTGCCTTTGTACGAAGGTCAGGTACTTGTCGTTCGGCACCAGAGAGTTCAGCAGATGCTCCGTGAGGTCGATCTTGCGCTTCGAGATCAGTAACGACGCATGGCTTCAGAGAACGGGTCTGACCAGGGTCGGCAGCAACGCCGTTTGGCCAGTTGCTCGTCGGTCGGCAGGTACTCGATCGTACGATACCAGCGTGCCACAGCAGCTGCTCCTGGTCGCTCGATCTGACGCTTGTACTCGACGATCAGCACAGACAGCTCAGGACGGGTCAGACCAGGGACTGCAGCATCGAGTTCGGCTTGTTGTTCTTCGCTCAGCACCAGACTACCGACTTCGTACGATCATGCTTGCCACCAACTGCTTGCGTTGCTTATCAGACGCTTGTACTCGGCGATCCGCGCATGAACCACGGCGGGCAGCCAGGATCTGGACCTGTGTCTGCTTCGTAGTTGGTGCAGTCCACGCCACCAGACTTCTCGATGTAGTCGGTCTTGGAACTGCCGCCAGTGAGACTGATCTCCATTCGACTTAGTTGGGTCATGTCGAGGTTACCGCCCTCAACCACTTCGTTGCAGCACAGTTCGTTGATGTTCACGTCGTAATCGCAGCAGTGGCCTTGTCACCGACATTGGCGTGGATGTCGGTGTTGGAACTGTCACCATTGAGTACCGAACTCCACACGACCCAGTTCCATCATGCAGAGCTTACCGGCGCCTTGACCAAGACGTTGCAGCGCAGTTCGGTCCCGGTCACGCGTATCGGCATCGTTGGCCTTGTCGCTCGTTCATCGGTGGCGAGTTCGGTGATGGCTCTTCACGCTAAGTGACAAGATACCGCCGTCTTCACAGCATGATCCTCCGGTCGTAGTCAGACAAGGCCGTTCACGGCAGTTCGATCAGGCGCTCACGCTTGGCGAAGCTGGATGGCTGAAGCGCGCTTTCGGATCGATAACGAGATGTGCGATGTGCTTCAACGCTACGCAACAAGTTGCAGCTGCCTTCGGACATCATGCTGGTCGTCGTACTCGAACCACGTCGAACGCGCCAGATCGAACATGCGCTGACGCTCCGTGATGCTGGCTGCCTGGATATGGATGCCGCGATCGAGAAAGTGGTGCATGTACGTTGAACGCACGCAACCTGTGGCAGTGATGTCCATTTTCTTCTGGTCGTTACCGAACAAATCACCGGACATGTCGAACACGTCGACCGACCCTGATGCTGTAGTCCATGGACATTGATGCCGTGCTCGCGGATGTCGCGATGTACGTTGACCCACGTGCCCTTGGCCGCCGTGATCACCAGGTTCGGGTCATCGTAATCATGCCGAACCACCGTGACGCGAACGCGTCACCGAGTTTGAAGTCGTTCAGGTTGTTGGTGATGTCCATTAGGCCCGATATCGAAGATGCGGTAGCAGTGCCATTGTCCGCCGCGACCACCAGGTACGGGTCATCGTCGTCATGCCGCACGACGTTGGCAGGCGATACGGCAGGTTGCCGTCTTTCACATTCTCCGGTACGATGTCCAACTGCTTCGAATTGATGATGCGGTTACCAGGCCGAGGACTTCGGTACGCAAGTCTTCGTCACGGTCGGACCAGCCCAGTCCACCACGAGCAACATGGCAGGAAGCCGCACGTCGCACGCCTTCGACACGATGACCGAGTTATTCAAGATTGCTGAACTTTGACCAGGCCGAGGACTTCGGTAGCGCAAGGATCTTCTGCACGGTTGAACTTGAAGCTGAACTACCACGTGTTACATGGCCGTTGGCGTAGGTGCTCGCCTTCGAAGTGTGGTGAGTAAACGTTGATTTCGATCTGCGGCACAGGTTTCGACAGCTCGAGGCGATCTTCGTTGAGGACTTGAACGTCGTCCAGCTGAAGTCACGATGGCTTGTTCTAGACGTTGGTGTTGGTCGGCTAGATCTTCGCTGCCCAGCGTTGCGGTGATCAGGTCCAGATAACGACGCTGGATCAACCGGGTCAGTTCGTTGAGCGATGTCAATGTCGTTCAGTGCAGGCTGCATGGCCATGTTCCAGACGTTGTTGCTTAGCGTCCAGATCCTCGCTGCAGAGCTTGCGGGCCTAGGTACGAAACAGCGTCTTGTACAACCAGGGCAGGTCGGCGAGCAGCATCAGTCGGTGTGATTGTTCAGCGTGCTCGGCGATCTAGCCAAGGTCGATGTCCAGGCGAATCTGCGTCAGGTAGCGGGTCGTTGACTTGCTGCAGCGCCACGTCCAGCCATGGCAGGCCGGCGGTCAACACAAAGTCGGTGGATCGCAGAATTCGCGGCAGTTGCTATGGACGCAGGTGGTACGGGAACGCATCCTGCACGCGTAGGCCGTGGTGTTCCTGGATCGGCAGCACGTCGGACAGGCCTTCAGCGGCGGTGATCGGCGTGATACAGTCGTGCAGTCCAGAACTCGCGGCCGTTAGTGTGACAGCAGGCTGGTACGAGAACTCATGGCCAGCAGCGTCGTCTCGCTCAGGTTGTCCAAGATCGGCTGCATGTCGAACACGGCCGAATGCGCTGCGTATCGCTCGTGATACAGCTGGCAGGGAAGCCTTGCGTGGACCAGTCGGCCAGCACGTTGGTAGAAGTTGGCTTCGCCAAAGGTTTCTTCGCGCTCAGGGTGAGCATAGTCGTCCTGCATGCTGCGACCACGGCCTGGATCACTGCGTTGTCCAATTGCTGCGCGGTAGATGGCCAGGAAGTTTTTCGGGTAGTCGGCCAGCACGTTGATGCAGTTGGCTTCGCCGAAGCTTGCAACGGTCTCGGAGAAGTACGTCCTCAATGCGCAGCTGCGGCAGGCCTGCAGGCACTTCATTTTTCAATTGCTGCGAGTCGTCTGGCGATGCGGTTGGTCGAGTAGATGTCGCGAGGATCAGTTGGCCACGCAGGAGCAGAAACGACTCGGACAAGTATGTGCGCAGGAATTCACAGATCGTGTGGCCTTCATGGAGCTGCACGATCGACATCACGGTGCTGAATAGTTCTGGCGAACGGAGGCTGGAATAGATCGTCACGAGGCACGTACGTCCAGAAACTGAGCCAGTTACGTCCCTACGTGAGTCTTGGCGCTGGAACACACGGAGCGTCGTTCGAGTTCCTCGATCTGCACGATCGACATCAACGGTGATGACACGCACGTTTGTCGACCGGACTCTGGAACAGGTCGTCACACGGCAGCACTTCCAGAACCTGAGTCAGTTCCTTGATCACGTGAGCCGTCGGCCTCGATGTCACGGAGCGACACGTGAGTTCCGGTAGACCTTGCGACGGATGAACGCGGATCACATGCACGGCTTTCGCCGTACGACAGACGAGGTGTACAGGTTCATGAAGCGGTGTTCATGGCATAGTCTTTGATGTGGCGGTCGTCGTTGGTCAGACCGATGCGACACGTAGTCTGGGTCAGGCCGAGGAAGGTGTTCTGGTCGGATTCGATATGCGCCGCCTTCGGCCTGATCGACAACAGGGTACGCTTCGTAACCCAGGTAGGTCAAGTGGTTGCCCATCAGTCATTCCAGGTAGCGGTCTTCATTGGTCAGTTCGGTGCGTCAGCATCGTCGGCGAAGCCGAGGTTAGCGAGTTCTGGTCAGGATTTCCTGCATATTGGCCGTCATCGGCCTGATCGAAATCAGTGAACTCGTCGTAACCCAGGAAGGTCAACTAGTTGACCTCCTGCCAGTTCCTTGGACAGCTCATTCATTTCGGTCGTTTTGGCGGCAGCGACGGCGATTGCCAGGTTCATCGAGCGACTCGTGCAGCATGTCCTGCACCGGTGGTGCCTTTATCGGCTCGATTTCCGAGCAATGCGACGCGGACTTGCTCCCACGACGCTCGCTCCAGTTCCGTGGTCTGCACAGTCAATTCGGATGCTGTAGCCGCAACGGTTCAGTTCCAGGTACATCACCGACTCCTCCAGCAACGCCTTCGTCAGTGGTGCAGCTTTTGGCAGGATTTCCAGCAATGTGCCCTTGACTGCCACGACGTGACGTTCAGAATCGGTGGTCTGTAGACTGTGCACTTGCGGTTGCGCGTGATCGATGCAGCTCAGTACGCACCGAGTCCACGCAGAAACAGTACAGTCATGCTGCAGCTCGGAGACGCGACGTGTGGGTCAACTCGTCCAGCCAAATGATGTTCGTAAGAAGGGTTCTACGAACAGCGCCACTTGTGGTTGTGCCTGTTCACTGATGTGCTCAACCAGGCGCCACTTGCAGTTAGTGCTACAAGTCAGCTTTGATGGCTGCGGTGAAGAACGACATCTGTGGTCAGCTCCGCTTGGGATTGTGATTGATGAAGAAGTGTTCAGCGTACAAAACCACTTGTGGCAGTGCCTGTTCACTGTTGTCCTGTGCCTGTATCGCGGGCAGTGGATACTGGATGTCAGCTGGGCTGAATGCGGTGAAGAACGACATCTCTGGTACTCAGCTTCACCTTCTTATGAATGGAAAGCATCGCGTGCAAAAACCACTGTCCGGCGCCGTTCGCGGCGCCATGGTAATGAATTTACGGGTAGAGCATACAGGGTGACAGCTGGGTGAAGCTGGATGAGACAATCTGGTCTCATTGCACTGCTGCGACATGATTCGGTCATTGGCAAGTAAACGAAGGCTGCCGCATGGCACAACACTAGCAGGGCCATGGACAATGCCTGGACGGATGATAATCCGATTGCCCAGCTTATTCGGTGCGAAAATGTGTCTGCTTGAGCTGCTGAGACATTTTCGCGCATTCCGCTCGTAAACGTACCCCTGCGGTCATGCCACAACACTAACAGTGGATGGACGACTTAGACGGATTAAAACAAGTATTTACAACACATTCGTCTACATTATGACTAACTGAGCAAAGAAAATGCCCACAAAAACTTCAGATCATATGCTTACAACCTGATTTCTGTCGACTTTCAAAATGGCAATGACTATAAATGTAAAAACATGCTACGTACGAAGGATCGGCTACTTTATATACAAACAGCAAATTGAATATGTCACAACTAAAACTTCACGAACATATTCTTATATGCCGATGAATTGTGGGAATTAATCAAGGTAATCCTATAAATGTTAAAACATGTGACATCCGCACAAACGATCCGGCTTGGGAAATGCACAAGGAACTTGCATAGGTTCACAACTCGAACTTCAAAATGAATACATCATACGCATGCAAATGGCTTGTAGCAAATATTCAATTTAAACTAAACATCAAAGATAAGCAGGTATCACATCCGCTGAAACTAGCCATTACGAAATCCGATGCATGGGTTATCCCGCGCAATTCAAACATCGTCTACGAACTCTTATGTAAGAAAAATCTTGAACTCCAACATCCAATTCGAACTAAACATCAAAGAAAGCAAAACTTTATCCAAAGCTGAAAGCAACTTACAACGGACGCATGATTATCACCGGCATCAAATATCGTCAACGAACTGTTATTTCAGAAAACACACTGATACGCCAACAACAATTGAAAACCGAAAAGACCGAAAATCTGGACTTGCAACAGGCTGCCGAAGCAACGTACAACGCAGATGATCCTCACAGATCAGAGTGCAAGACTGCAAGCCCGCCTAACTGCACTTATCGAAGCCCAAACAAATCGCCGACGAAAACGCAAGGCTCGCGCCTTGCAACAGGATGCCGAAGCAGAGCGACGAGCACAAGAACGCACGTAGGCATGCGTTGCCGACGCCAAGAAAGACATCCTGCTGAAATTCGGCGCGAACCTGCATCAAATTGTCGATGGATATTCAAAAGGACATTGCAGGCAAGAAGAGCCGAAGCTACACAGATGCCATGCAGCACATGCGAGCAAGTGACGTTCATTGCCGAACGCCAAGAAATACAGCCTGCAGAAATACCCGTGCGATCCTGCATCACGTTGTGATGCATCTTCATAAAGCGACATTTCAGGCAAGAACATCCGAACCGACTCGCCAAGCCATGTAGACCTGACCAGCAAAGTCAGGACCAACCCGAACGCAAGGCTCAGCCAGAAGGATACTCATTGCGTTCCGGGACGGCGACTGAATGCATTTGATAATGCGACCTACATGGAGAATATTAACTGACGGGCCAAGGAGTTGGTGCGCTGACTGGCAATGGCGTTACAACCACTACTTTCCCTGATTGAGAAGTTCCTCATGCAGTGCTGGGACGGCGTTACTGGAAGCGCTTTCGATGCTGCAGTTGATGTGTATGGATGCCAAAGCAGTGGAAACAAGTAAACTGCTCCGTCCTTAACGCTATTACCAAAACTACGTTACCTGATTTCGATTCCTAATGCAATCCGGCTCATCAGTCATTGAGCCGGTTATCGCAATCGCTGCAGCAGCGATTTTTCTGGACACCAAAGCAATGCAAAAAATAGAAAAGTCTCAATGATTCAACGCAATTACGTTTTAGCGATAGCCTCACTAATAACCTAATGCAATCAAGCTTAATAGTCCCGATTATGCCGGTGATCAAGCTCACAACGGACACATCATTGAAAATTTAATGAAAAGCTACTGAATTGATAACATCGCCTTCTGGTCTTAGAGATTCCCGCTAAGCTCAATAATAATCATAAACTTGATAGTCCTGATTATGCGTGATCAATATTTCGCCAGCCTCGTAATTTTACTGAACAGTTACATAATCGATTTCCAATCAATCGTCTGATTTTACCAAATTCCGCGATACAAGTATCTTTTCATAACATTGACAACGATATTGATATATTCCCTTTTAGTATTTGAAGCTGTATTTTAATTCTAAAGACTTAATAAATCAGCGTTCCAAACTCAGAATCATCAGATTTAACTTTACTTTGTTATTCAATGTTCTCTTTTACATGTTATTGTTTTCGATATTGATCTGCTACCTGTACTCGTGATTCAAAGCCTGATTTCAATTCTACTGATCGAATAACTCAAGCTTTTAAACTCTAAATCAGCACCCTTAACTTTCGTTGTTATTCAATGTTCGCCTTTATCAGTTAGTTGTGGAATATGGCTTCTACCTGAACTCGTAATATCACCTTTTTGAGTGATACCCCTTATCGACTGCCAAGTCAAGATTTTAACAGCCTAATGACCACCACCCTTTTCATCGTTAACCCGTCCAGTACGACGAACATCACAACAGCGGAAATGCTCTGCTGACACTGCGACAAAAGCAACTTGTTCCTGTGGCACCCGTCGAGCCCGACAAGTCAGGAATGACCCATGCAAATCACCACTGCACTGGTGAGCCGTCATCCCGTGATGACGTCGAAGAAGTCAACATGACCATGACTCTGTTGACACAGCGAAATCGCCGCGACAGATGCCTGATGAGTTGATATCCGGACGAGGATGTGCTGGAAATCACCTTCAATCGCGAGACATCGTCCATCTGACTGAAGTCAAGGTAACCCTGAACAACATTCTTGTTGATAATCGAACCTATAGCAGCGGCAGATGTCGATGCGTTTGAACGGGCATCATCTGCTGGAAAGCCACCTTCAATACGGATATGCTGGACTACTGACTGAAGTCGAGGTAACTCTGAAGAACTGGCTTGATAGCGATACTGGCACATATGATCACCGCACATTTCATGCTTTTCAAATGGCCTACAATTGCTCGCAAGTCAGTTCCCACACGGGTACGCATAATACAGTTAGTACGCCATCACTGTGCGAGCTGGATTAAAGTAACGCCATCAGCCCCGGCATTATCCGAACACCTGTACCTCTCCCGTTCCACAAACAGTCCATCAATGGAACAGCGTCATGTCCTGCTGGCGTTGCGCAAAATGTCGTTAATCGCAGATTCTCGGCCATGGATTAAACTAATCGACCCCTTGCTCATCGCCCTGATCGCCAACGGCCACATGCTGGTCGAACGTGCTCAGGAACTGGCATAGATCAAAGCGATCATGAAGAGCTCGCTGAGCGCTGCGAACCTTTCTTTCATCGCAGTCAGTCTCACCCAGGAAATACTCATCGAGCGCTTGATCATCACCCTGCTCGCCGACGATCATATCGTCTGGTAAAAGGTAGCTTCGGGGTCTAGCCAAGACCAAAGCGTTCACAACCTGATGCTCGCCGACGAAATCGAAGCCCTGTTCCAGCGCATGCAGTGCAATCAGCACTTGCTGCCGAACGACATCACCGAACATCGAGATATATCGTCCGGAAACCGGCAGCTTCGTGTTCCAGCTAGGCGCCGATCTTTCACAACCTGGTGATGGCCGACGAAATCAACCGATCGACCAGGCCAAGGTACATATCAGCCTTGCTCGAAGCCATGCTCGAACGTTTCAGGATGCACGTGTAAATGCGTTGCACGGACGAGGCTGTCGAACGCTGGTTCTGGTAATAGGCTCACGCAGAAGCCCTGATCGAGCAGGAAGGTACCTAGCCCGATCGCCCGATCAGCCAGCAGCTCGATCGTTGCCGCATGCAAGTGAAATCCTCGGTCTGTACAGGACGCACGCCGTCGAACGCCGAATACCTGGTGCAACTGGCTCAGGGCCAAGCCCTAAACGGCCAAATTCAACCCCGAAATGGCCGAGTCGATCGCCTACAGGCGATCTGCGCCGCGTGCATCGATAGCCCTCGACCGCTGTACATGCGCGCACGCCGTGGAGGAATACCTGGTCGCAACTGCGTCATGGCCACGCGCAACCCGACCAAGTTCGACCCGGTAATGGTCGACGTGCTGCGTCTACCGCATCAGTCTGTCGTGGCTCGATCGCCCTAGACCGCTGCGCATGCGATCACGATTGGCTGGTGCAACGGATTCGCGACGTCGTCAGCCGTCGCTTGACATTCAGGATCGCCTCCCTGTTCGTCCGTACTGCGTCATCCGCATCAGTCTGTCGTTCGAAGCTGATCCAGATGGCATCGACCACGTGCGCGTAGTGCAACGGTTTCTCGACGTCGTAGCCAGCGCTTGACCTCGATGATCGCCTCCCTGCAGTCCGAATCGAAATTCCGTAGTCAGCCGCGTCGACTTCGATCGAGATGCGGGTCTATCAGGCCGGCGACGAAGTGCAGCTCTTTTCGACTGCCGAGTCACCGCAGCCCACTCAGCAACCTGCATCACTCAAAATGTTTCATGAGGAACGCGAACGGCCGATTTTCATCATGGTGCGAGTAGAGCACGCCGCTGTTTTTCGACGACGGGCGCATCTTCAACTCGGTGCGTGACGCGCACGGACTGCAGCGATGATCGGCTCACCAACACTGGGTCATAACGAACGCGTACGGCCGATTGGTCTTCATGGTCGACAACGAGCACGACGATATTTTTCCGCGCCGCAGCTGATGTTCAAGTCGGCTGCTAGCGGCGCAACCGCCGGCGCTGATCGGCTACCAGGCACTGGGCCACAACGACCGGGTGCCGGATCGCGATGCTGTTCGGCGTCAACGATGCACTACGAAAGCAAACTGCGCCGCACCAAGCAAAGTCTGCTGCATCGTGATCTACCATCTGCGTGAACTGTCAAACAGTCGCTGAACAGCAAGTGGGAGCCGGTTGTCGCGCCATTGCGTTCGGCGGATGCTGCTGCTGTCCGAGCCACGCGACCACGTCCTGCCACCCGCCAGTCTGCTGAGAGTGATCGCCGATCGAGGCGCGCAGCTGGAACTCGACACCCTCGAATTGCAATTTGAGCCTGTTCTACCGCGCCATGGCCGATCTGCGGATCGCTGCCGCTGGCCGATCCATTGGACTACGCCCTGAACGCTGCGCGGCCTGCTGAGATTCGCTGAGCACGCAGAGCGAAACTGGTACGAGCACATCCGCAATTTCCATTTACCCGCAGACCTACCGCGCAAAGGTCGATGAACGGACTCGAACAACTGCAAATGCTGATCGCCCAGAAACTGCGAGTGCCTGCTGATGCCGCTGAGCACTCAGAGCGAAATGGCTGCTGATTTTGCTGTTGCCCGTGATTCCTTTTCCAGTCTAGCGGCTGCGGAATGGTCGATGAACGATCTAGAAAAAACTGGTCATGCGCGCTGATCTCCCGCGCCATCCGATTGCGCTTCTGGCTGCACGCACCGAACTGGTGGCTGATGCTTTTACTCTTCGACGGTGATTCGGTTGGCAGTCTGGCGGCTGCAGCGTTTCATTCCGATTAAGAAAAAACCGGTCGTGCGCAACCATCTACCCCTACAGCCAGTGCCACATCGCTCAACGCGCCGCAAATGGCTGCAGTTGCTCGACAACCCTTCCACGGCGCCCCGGTCGGACCCGGTGGATGCTGCTCCTCAAAGGCGTGCTACAAACCCCTGTGCAAACGCAACCATTAACCCATAGCAGGCCTGACCCACACACTCGACACCTGGATCCGCAAATATGTTGGAGTTTCGCGTCAACCGTGGATTTGCCGCCGGTCTGACCCGCTGCATGGTGCTCGTCGATGGCGCCTACATACTGCCGAGTGCAAACTCGACAACAAAGCCATCGCCGGCGCTGAACCAGGCAGTTGACACCTGGATGACCTGCAAAGCATCGTTTGACGTCGCGTGGCCGGGCCATTTTGCCGGCGTGGTGCCAGCTGCCATCGTTCATGCGCCTCGTGCTTGTTGCTGGCTGATAGCCGCCAGCTCGCCCTGAAAGTGAGTTTCCTGCGTGACCTGCTAGCCCATTGCTCGCCAGTCGCGACCGGATCTATCTGCTGGCGGTGGACGTGTCCAGCTCGCATCGATTTCATGGACATGCTATGGTTCGTTGAGGACGTCAGTCGCCTGTCGCTCGTCCAGCATTGGCTCGGTGAATTCCTGCCGATTGCCGCCACTGGACGTGATCTGTTGGTCGCGGTGGATCCTGTTCGGCTGCCATGGATTTTCTGCACATGCAATGCTACGACGTGTGACCGGCAGTCACCGGTCGGGTCTGGTTCAGCATGTAGCGCGGATCGACTTCGCTGGAAAGAACACCGCGATTGGCGACCCCATCGGTTTGATCCTGTTGCGCCTGCGCAGGCGTATCGGCACAGAGCCGAGTGATGTTTGACTGGTGCACCGTTCGGGTCTGGCTCGATCAAGCGCGGATCGAAATCGACCCGCTAGAACACCGCAATACTGGCGACGCCAGCGATCTGGCCCTGAAAATCGACCTGATCGGCATCGGCGTCCGATCCCGAAGAAAGCCGAGTCACGGAGTTGCTTGGTGGCAACCCGACCGCGCGATCAATGGAGGCGAAATCGACACGCTAGACCATCGCAAAACTGGTCACTAGCGAAGGCGTGAATTTCGAGCCCGAGACGGTATGCAGCGCCAAGCCCGATCAAAGCGACACCACGGCGTTCAGCTTGAACCGGTAACTCAACAATCGACTCTGGACCAACCGGCACTCAAGCGTTATAGCAGTGGTCACTGGCAGGCGTCCTACTGCTGAGCATGCGACTGGTAACCAGTGTGTTAGTGATCAAGGACAACCCGCTGCATCAGCTAGTCACCAAGGAGCTGTATCTGCAAACGACTCAGGCCCGACTGGCGCAAGCGTCTCTAGCACTGGCCTCTGCGCAGGCGCCCTGATGATCAGCATGCTGCTGGTCGCACGTGTGTTCTGGCCCGACTACCTGTTGCTACGGCTATTGCTCCAAGGAGCTGTATCTGCAAAGCTCTCTGCACCGACTGAAACGCGAGCGTCGCTAGCACATGAGTCTGCCGACGCGCCGTTCATCGCCACGCTGGCTGCACTGGTTCCGTACCTGGTCGCTGTTAGCTAGTTGCCGTGGCTCGCCCTGAGCGTGATTTGGCTGCTCTCGATCCTGGCAGATACGCGCGGGTCGAGCTGGCAGATGAGTCGAACAGACCAGCCTGTAACCCGCCGACCCTGTTCAGTGGTGGTAGCTGGTACTGACACCAAGTTGAAATGCGTCGCCACTGAGCGTCGCTTGCCTACTGACGATCCTGGAGCTGCTCCGGCGCAAGCTGGTCGAACGGCTCGAACAGTCCAGCCAGAAACCCGCAGACCGCCTTCGTCGTGGTCGCTGGAACTGACCATACGCTAATGCTTGTCTCCGATGACCTGCCGACCAACCGCAATCTGCTGCAGACCCGGCGCAAGCTGTTCGATCATGCTGAAAATGCGCAGCCACGCGCAGACCGCCATCTGGCGGTGAGCAAGCCGGTAGCGTTGCTTAAGCTGGGTGCCTTGGGCCAGGAGCGGATTCTGCTGATTAGTTCTTCGCTATCGGATCGAAGAACGCTCAAGCTATTCGCTGATGCACGAAAGTGGCCAATCGGCGCAGATCTGGTGATGAGCAAGGTGTTGGCATTGCTGAAGCAGCGTGCGTTGGCTCAGGAACGGATTCGGCTGTTTGCTTCTTCGATGTCCGAAGAAGAAAGCCAAGGTATTCGCAACTCGACACTCAGTGGCCAATCGGTGCAATTCTTCATGCGCGGTCGGCGGCGACTACCGCAGCGCACGCCTGGATGAATCCGATCTGGAAGACCGCAGTTTGCTCAACGGATCGCCCAGCCTGCGCAATCAGGGTCAGACCGTTCAACTCGACAGCCTGGGCCGATCAGGGCCTTACTCAATGCGGTTGCCGCTGTTGTTGCTCGCAGCGTACGCCGGGAGGAATCCGATCTGGCTGTTCTCGGCCTGCCGTTGACGGCTCGCATTGCCTGCACACCGATGGCTACACCGTTCGACTTCGAAGACCTGTGGCTGAGTCACGATTAGCTAGGCCTGCTGTTGCTCAAACTGTTGTTGCTCGCCGCGTGCGCAGCGAAGCATGGCTGAATGTTCTGCAATGCCATGGCTGCTGGCATTGTACGAAACCGAGCGACGACTGTGACGTCGATCACCTGTGGCTGCGTCCCGAGCAGCAATGACGCCTGCATCTACTACAATCATGACAATGCCCTGGCCAGAAGCAGCGAAGCATGTCGAAGAGCCGCTGGATGCCTACGAGTAGGCCTTGGAACGACAACCGCGATCTACACTCGGCGCTAATCAACATGGCGCTGAGGGAAATGACGCTCGCGCAAACTGAAAATCGTCCCAACGCCCTGGCCAGAACCGGCAAGATAGAACCGGCGCTGCAAAACCTACCAGCAGGCCATGAACCACCGCCAACGACCGATCTGCCCCCAGCGCTCAAAAGCGAAACAAAGAGCGAGTCGAAAACCGGCTGAATCAGAAAGCGAACCGCCGCCGACCACCCCGCCGATGCCGCATGACAAACCAGCTGCAGCAAAACCTACCGGGCAAGGAACCACCGACAGCAACCGCGCCGCTGCTAGCGCTCAAATGAGGACAACCTAGAACGAGACGCAACACCAGTGAGTCTGCAAGCGAATCGCTGCCCAACATCCCGCCGATGACCCGGTGCCAACGAGCTGCCGGACAGCAAATTCGGGTAAGGAACAGCAACAACATCACGATGCTGCAAAACATTCGAGGACAACCTTGAACGCGAGCTATTGCTGCCCCTGCTGATCTGCATGGCTACCGCACAGATCGCCGAGATGACCGCCAGTGTGAATTGCTGTCGACGCAAATTCTGGTACGAGACAGTCGAACTCACACTCAGAATCCAACGATATCACGCAGTTCGATAAACCGGTTCTGACCGCTCGCTTGATGCCCCTGTTCGATCTGCACGGCCACCGCCGCAGGTCAACCGAGTTGAACACCAGTCTGGATCGAAGTCAACTGAACGCCACCAAGACGCTCGATCATCACCTTCCTATCCAAGCAGATCGGCACGCAGTTCGACAATCCCGACGCTGAAACTGCTTGAGCCACTGTTCGAGAGTCAGCCGATCACGCGGACAAGTCATCCAGTGCAACACCCGCAAAGAAAACAATGCCCGCCAACACACGCTGGATCATCGAAGTTAGCCTCGACCAAACAGAATGTGTAGCGTTGAAAGCCCAGGCCATCCTGAAACTGCGCGACGTCGACCAGTCAGTCGATCACTGTACAACTGATCGAGCAGCCTGACACCAGTGAAGATAACAGTCGCCCGCATCGAACAACTGGGCATCGATGCGCAGCCTACGAAAAAGACATCAATGTGTATGTGCAGGCCATGGCCTGATCCTGACGATGCGCATATACCATTTAGTCTCGCTGTACGACGACAGTTGCCTGACGCCATTGCACATCGCAGACGTGCAGCATCGAACAACTGGGCGATATCCAGCACCTACGAAAAACGACATCAACGCTGGGCGCCGATGCCGGGATAGATGATGCACGATGCGAGTTATCCGCAGCACAGCGGTTTGCTCACCATCAAACCGCAAACCGTTCACCGACCACAGCGATGCGTCGTGACTACCAGCCCTCAGCAGGACGCCTCAGCGAAAGCTGGAACCCGAAGCCGGAACAAACTCAGGTACGGCAACTCCCTGACCCGCAACTTGACCCTCAAGGTCAAACCCTTAGCCAGTTCACATACTGCCAGCCATGCGCCGTGGCTACCGAAGCCAACAGCCTGAGCCTGAGCGATAGCTGGATCAACCGGTACTGGAACACACTCAGAGCAGCGACTGCGGCCTGATCCGCAGTCGTGAACCTCAACGTCGAAGCGCTGGTGCCGAGTTCACAACGGCTCGATCGACCTGCCAACGATAGACATCGGTCTGCTGCAACTACTTCGAAGATCAACTGGTACTCAACAACCTGACGCAGCGCACCGCGGCATGTGGCGAACAATCCGTGAATGAAAGTCGAAACCCTGGTGCGCAACGCCGCAACCGCTCGAGCGACGCTGACAACGATAGACGTGGGCTGGTGGAAACTCAGCACCTTCGTTGATCACCTGCAACACACCTGCTTGCCGGCGCGCACTCTGCAAGTGGCGTACAACCCGAGCTGGCAACTCGACAATCCGGCGCGCAACGCACAACCGGCTCGAGCGCCGCCGACACCCTAGCCTTGTCGTCATCGAAACGCACCACCTTCGTTTTCGACTGCACCACCCTACTCGCCTGCGCCCTCTGATGCCTGGGCCCGCTAGCAACCGGAAATCCTGGCGCATAGCGCAAACCGGTTTGTGCCCTTGTCGCATCCTGCTCGATGATTTCAAACGCGCGCTGTACAGGCCAGACGACCCAGCATTGCCACCCGCCAGGATCTCTGACGCCTGAGCCCGACGAGTCAGACGGAAAACCGGGTTCAGGATATGGTTGCGCGGTTTGTGCCGTTGTCGCATGCGTTATCCGATGGTTGGATCGGCCCCGGCTGTACTCAGTCGACACCGGGAAACATTCACAGAGACAGCATCGACGATGGCGGCCGATTCACACGATTTCGACGTGCGGAGAACCGTCAGGATCCAATTGGGGATACTCAGTTGAAGCCTGATTTAGTCAAAACTAGAATCGTCACCGGCTTTGCTCTGTCAGAAACTGCTAAAGTCCACATATACAGCTTCGACGATGCCATCCGCTGCACCGATATCAGGTAAATTGAACCCATTTCAAAAACTCAAAGCCGATCCACATTCAACGCTTTATCGAAGTAGACGTGAAATCCAAAATCATCATACTGCGTCGGTCAGAACACTGCTGAATGACGAGTACTTCTTCAAATGCCAACCGCTGTCAACACCAGCTTAATTGAGCGCCGATTTCAAATACTCAACGCTGATGACCTGCATCGATGTATCCAAGGTAGACTGGGCAGTCCCAAATCATCATATCAATAGGTCAGGACAGTGGAATCAGTACTTTTCATAAACGCATCAAAGCCGCTTGTCAGCGCCGACTTAAAAGTAAGCACGGCTTGCTCATACCTCTCATGGTCATCAGCCCAACCAGGGCTCATCTGGGCCGAGCAAATGAAAATTAATAGTCATGCATTAAAGCCTCTTGATCGCGGGAAACAAATCCCATGTAGAACGACTTAACAGTAAGCATTGATTGCTCATTCACCTCAAGGTCATCGCACAACCAGGAATTAGCTGGGCGGAGCACATAAATCTTGACCGTTGCACAGAATTCATCAATATGAAACGAGTTCACTGAAGAACACTCAGCAGACCGGTTCTGTCAGGCAAGTGATCAAGGACCAGATGACTTTCAGGATTTAGAGCTGCGATAAAAATACAATCATCACGCTCGACATAATCAGCAATATGAAATAAGTTCAAGATCACACTCCATAACAACGTGCGGTCAGGGAAGCTAGCAGAGATTCCATATGACTTGTGTGCTTTCACAGCTATCATAAAACATCACATCACATTCTCAGCGCTATGACTAAAGCAAAAGCGTGCATTGACAGCTCAGAGTTCACATTTAATAACAACAGTGCAGACACGGCTCTACCAGCAAAGATTCCATTCCCTTGTTTCCGCGTTAACTACTATCGCTCATATATTTGCTCCGAAATGATTTCCAACGCTATCCCTAAAGATAAGACAGTCCTTGACTGCTCAGAGTTCTCATGTAATACCACAAATCCGAGAAACGGCTATTTGGGCAAATACCAGACACCACGTTACTTCGCGTTAACTACTGTGACAAATATATTTTATCGACGTATTCGATTTTCAACTCATCCCAGTGATAACGTCAGTCCAATACTGATCATATTAGGCATATAATATACAAATCTCCATGAAACTTGATTGTGTAGAAAGCACTGTACTACGCTCCCTTTACTATTTTTCTCAACTATAATAAGACAATAAGAGACTTATTCGGGCTGTTTTCATCGAATTAAATAAAGTCGTCCTGTTGTCAGCTTGGGCTAACCATATACACCTCGCAATGAAACTAGATAGGAAGAATGCATCGGTACTGGTCGCCCTGGACGATTGTTCATCAACTATAATTTCACAAAAAGAGACAAAAAGGGGCTGTTTTATTGAATCATATAAATCAACCCCGTTTTCAGTAGCTTCTGCATCTACGGAATAACTATAGGCAATCGATGCACTCAGCGCTAGTGGTCGCAGGTCCGACGTTAACTCATCCTGCTTGCTTTCCAACAATGTATGAATCAACATTGTTCTTGATGGTATCGAAAAATCGTTCAGTAGCTTCCACATCAACATACCTCACCGCTTGTCACATCCCACCCCTGGACTTAAAGCCACTTGGCAGTCAGTGCATAAGTTAACTAAAGCTGCTTGGTACCCAAGTATGTATGAATCTGACATGGAGTTAATCTTTGACAAATCGACCGTGCTCGACAATCGACATAACTCAGAGATGGATCGTATTTTACCATCTGCGACAGAAAACCCCTTGCGCAGTCAGTGCATAAGTAAAAAATTGCTTGGTCCCCGTATTGGACCCTGGTGTGGCAGACTAATACAAGTAGAGTTACGACCCTGCTGGACAATCGAATCATTCAGAAAACGATCGTATTTTACGATCCTGCCAAGAAAATTGCATCAAGTCATAATTAAATGTTGTTGTGTCTTGCTCACCTGCGTGTTACAGACTGATACAAATAGACTTACACCCTGCAACTACGTTTTTCAGAATTCGCGTTTTCTTGATCATTCACATGCAGCATGATTGCATAGTTATAATTTTGTTCTGAATTCCTACTCTCTTCCCCATAGGTCTCCACAAAAAACTCGGTCTAGATGTTCACCTCGTTTCATTAGCATTCTATTGTGAATTGCATCATACCAGATGGAGCATGATTCCACTATTGATAAGCTGATAAATCCGCATTCCATAATTTTTACATCTTCTGTGATCTCCACATGCCTACTTGGTCTCGATGTATTTCTCAACACATTCCACACCATAGTCAATTGCATCATACGACCGTGGGCTATTCCAATACTCCAGCAGCTGAATAATCCCTTGGTAGCTAATTTTTACATCTCTGCAGTGATCTCCTAATGCATCATTTTAACTGTGGATGGTCAACACTTTGTCACCAAGGTCACTTTCCATAAACGACCGTCGTCCCATAAAGCCGGACGCAAGTGTTATGAAGGTAAATAATATTTACACCACTGTCTCGTTTATGCTTATCAACATTACTCAACTTTGACTGCCACAAAGTTATCGGCAAACCCCATATTCATCGAGAAGATCATCGGCAATTTCAAACGGAAAATCCTTTATTGAATTGCAATCTAATAACGCCCCCCTTTCTCATTTATCTTGTCCACCTGACTCAACTAACAAATGCCAAAGACGATAATCTTCGTCTAACAGCCATATTCTTCAAGAACGATCTATCCGGCACATCTTCAAACTTTGAAAATAACTGACTTATTGAAAAAACAGTCTGATAACGCGCGCTTCCAATATCTTGCGAGCTGCTAGGCAATCTATTGGCAAAGACAATAATCTTCTGTCTCGACCAGCCCTACCTTAAAGACAAGCTTATCTGGAGCATATTCTTCAGCTTTGAACAGCCAGAAGACGTGACTATCGATCTCAATAAACATTACGAGAAAGTTCAACGTCTTGAAGCAGAGATTCTTTGTTTCAATGAAACCAGTTTAACTACATACGAAAAGAACTCTCAAAGGCAACTTATGTCCGATACATATTGATTCAGCATTGACTTGTTAGAAGATATGACCCTTATAAATCTTAATAATTTCAAGACTAAGCTATCCTAGAACAGACTGTGGTGCGCTTCCAATAAAAGGCTTTTGTGTCATTTCCCTTCTTAGCGAAATAGAAGCCGTTCAAGAAAAATATGTCCGAAACAAACAGATTCAATGACTTTTTGGAAATATTACCCTTATAAATCTTCATCATTTCAATCCTAAGCTATCCAGAACCGACTGTGGAGCGCTTCCCTAAAAGGCTTTTGTGTCATTTCCCTTCTTGGCGAAATAGGCGCCGTTCAAGAAAAAAAAAGTGCAAGATTATCTGGAACCGAAGGGTTTACGGAACTGGCCTGAACCAAGAATTGATATGGGTCCGGCAAAGGGGCGCCCTGGCCTCCAGCGATGACAGTACTCATGTAACCCACGACTGTACGAGGCGTAATAACTTCGTATAGCATACATTATACGAAGTTATACGATACCAAAATTACCTTTTTCCCAGGGGTCAACCTGAAAACGGAGTGAGGCACAGAAGGGGCGATTCGCTGGCCTTTCATGCGCGCATTTCTAACTCTCACGAAACACGCCTGAGCCGACGGTAGATAGTGCCAGGATTGGAGCCGAGAACCGCTGCTTAAAATTTGCTAACGCGGTCGGCAGAGAGGATGGGACAAGGAGGGGGAAGAACAGAGCTGGTACGCAACTGGTACGTGGGTTGGTGGCGAGGCGTTTGGGCCTTTATTTGCGGGAGGTAAAAGAAAGGTCAGTTCGATCCATCATGGGCGCGACGGAGAAACGGCGGGAGAGTGGGGCGGGTGTGGCGGTGATTGGGGGCATTGGGGGTACGGAATCGGTGTGGCTGGGAGGTGGGGGAGTTTATCAGGAATGACCGGTCGGGCTCAGTGATATCCGGCGGAAATACAACCTCATCAAGTGTGGGATTAAGCAAGACAGCCATGAAATGGACTGATAGCATCGGGCTATCAATAAAAGTGAGGAAGGGATCCCATGCTGAAAAAACTCGCATCATCTGTTCTCGTCGCCGGCACCCTGCTTGCCTCCGCCCAAGGGGCTTTCGCCGAAGAAAAGCTGTTCAAGAACTACGTCTACCAAACCCCACTCGCAAAATTCACCGAAGCGGCCGGGTACTACGACTGCTCCGAAGACGTCGGCGGAACTGCGAGGTGCATCGACGATGTGGATTTCCTGGAAGAGAAATTCACCGTCGCGCTGATCTTCTCCGGTGACAAGCTGATGATGGTTTCACTCATCAGCCCGTTCGATCAGAACCTGTACGTCAAAGCCATCGCGGGGCTTTCCAAATCATTCACGCTGGTTTCCATGAGCGATGAAAAGTCCATCCTGGATATGTTCGATACCGCGAGAAAGTCGAGAAGCACCGAAGAACTGACGACGAAGATTTCCAATTTTGAACAGGTTGGCCTGGCGTCGGGCAATCTGACTTATACGTTTCTTGAAGGGCTGAACGCTAAAGGGCAAACCACTGCTGTGAGTGCGTTGGCTGCTGCACCGGAGAATATTCGGTCCGCTGAGTTGGTGATGGCGGGGCAGGGTGCTGATTCGGGGATGATTATTCGGTTTACGTTTCCGCGATTAGAGGCGAATAAGATTTTGGCTGAGGTTAAGAAGCCGGTTGAGGCGTTTTGATTAGCTGATTACTATTTTTCAAGCTTTTAGTGATAAGAGGGTTGGGGAATTACCTTGCACTAAGATTTAGGTTGTGAAAAAAAACTATCCCAATTTTTTGCCGAAGCTCTCTCAGTGTGAATCTGAGAGAGCCATGTTGGGAGAACAATATTTGTATGGGGGTTAAATGAAGAGTTCTGATGGTCGATGGGATTACTATCTGGTTTATATACTGGCCTTTTTTACTGTCTCATTGGTGATGGGGTTCCTAGTCGCAATCGGAGCCAAACCCCTTGAGGCTTGGTTTCAGGGGGTTGCCACGGTGGCGGCGATGCTGGTTGGAATCGCGACCCTTGGTGTTCAAAGAAAGCACGCTCTTCAGGCTGAGAAAGAAAAGGATAGAGTTCAGCGCCAAGATGCAAGAAATGCCGTAATAGCGCTTAAAGATCATCAGCTGAAGTTGTTCAATCGGGTCACAAAATTGGGTGTCCTTGCTCCTACTCGTCGCGTACTGACCAAGGCTTCTACCCCTGAGGATCCTCACCTTTTCAATGAGCTTCAATCTAGTGCTGTGATGTTGAGAGATCTTCCCTTGACCTCTATGCATATTGAAATGATTCATTACGTTATTAACCTTAGGGAAAATTCCGTGGTTGGAGCTGCATGGGAGAAAAGTATCCAGGAAGATTTCACCCGGATCTCCACCGTTAAGCGCGAGGCTAGTATTTTTGTCGCTGAACTTGAAAAGTGGGATGAGGAGATTTACGGTCTTTAAATATGTTGGATTCAGTGTGGCCTGTGCTGTTTTTTAATCGATTCAGAAGACGGTGGGGTTATCTCTTTTTCTCCTTGGTTGTATATAAATATTTCTACTTTTTTTGTGTTCGGTTATTTGGTTGTGGATATCGGGAGATCTATGAGTTTTAAATCAAATTTTGAATCTCACTCAGTTGTGTTTGGGTTAAGTCTAATTGTTATCGGGTTTGGAGTAGGCTTTGCCTTTCGTGGCTATTTACCTGCAGCCCCCGCACTAGCGAAAGTAGTGGCTGCAACAACTAATAATTGTAATCTTCAGGGTGCAGGGGAACTGGCTAAAGGGCACAACGAAAGAATGCAGAAGTTGAGACAGTCCTTGGCGTTCTACGAAGAACAATCTTCATATTTCAGTAACACTCAGGCAGATCAGGAGCGGTACAAGGAAAGCGCAGCTCGGGTTCGACAAGATATCTCACAGGAAATAGATATTTTTAAATCGTCCGTATCGGCACTTTCTAAAGTATGTACTGAAGATGCCTAAAAACTCTCGTCGTTTGCTCAGTCTGTATGGCGAGCTAACGTCTTAAGTCTGTGTGTGTTTTGTGTGTTTTGTATGTTTTTGGAATAAAAAAAAGGGACAGATTTATTTGTTTAGCAAGAAGGGGGCGGTAAATAAATTCGTCCCCATTTTGTTGCTATTTTGTTTAATCCTATTGGATCATTCGAGAATAAATACATCGGCTAAAATTTTTTATTTACAAAGTCATCCGGAGAAAATCCCCACCACCTAGTAAAATGTCTATCAACCCAATCCTTAATTTCTTCATTGGAGAACTTGCTGGTGAGCCACAGGAAATCATAATCGAAAGGACCATCCTCGGTAATCCATTGGCGAGAAAATTGGTAAAAAGCCATCCAGGTATAAAACTGAGAGAAAGTGTCTTTTACGACTTCCTCGGACTTTCCTTCCTGACTGCGCGGATATATATCTCCATCCACGCCATCGCAAAAAAGCGATTGATTTCTAGCAAAGACAGACATGTTTTCTACAGATGCATTTTCACCAGCCATAAAAATTCCTGGCCAACAGAAAAATTCCGGTCTTGACACTTTCTCTTTTTGGAATTTTATAAACTTAGATGTCATTAGTCTGATAGGCATGTTTGCCGGGGCAAAACTAAATTGTTCTTCTTCTTTCATTAAGGTTTCGATGTTTTTATCTTGTGTTTCCCAAGTGCAAATCTCGGCCGAAATTTCGTGTGGTGATCTGCATCCAATAGCGTTCGCGAGAATGCCTGAAATTCTTATGTATTCGTCGCAAGAGTATTCATTAATCCCGTGTTTTAACTCGGGATGGATTTCATTTACAGCCTGACATAATCTATAAAATCTATATCCGGGGTTAACCGATTCGACAATACGCTCCATGTTGTTGATGTCAAATGGGAACCCTTGAGATGGATTGATTGCTACGTCAACCATTAAAAGGAATAAACCTACTACTGGAGATGCCACATTGGGCGGTCTTGGAATATCTAGGGCTTTGAGGAAGTCACTGAAGGCTAGGTAATACTCACCTTCAAGCATCCCCATTTTTTCAAATTCATCCCATCCAATATTATTCCCTGAGGCCAGATATAAGTATTGCATCTGGCAAAATCGTGCTTGGCCTTCATATAACTCAAGCACGCCTATCTTCGTTACATACAGCGGCGACCCGTGATAAAAGTTCTGCACTCGGCGCTGATGCAGGTCTTCATAATCCTGTTTCCAACTATTAATGTCTGGAGTGAACTTTAATCTATAGTGATCATCGAAAGGGGATGATATTACCGCCCATAGGTTTATAAGGGTTACAATGTTGCAATGCCCCCAGGACTCGAAAAAACTATTACGTTGAATCTGCTGAGCGTATTTTGAGTTGAACGCGATAAGCTTGAAAAACTCTATGTCATAAAAATTATTTAGCAGTTCATTTATAATGATAAATTCCCGTGATGTTGGGATGAATTCAGTGGCGTTAGCTTTGTTATATGAAATGATGGATTTTACGAGTCCGGTAGTCTTTGAGAACTCTGAAAGGAGTTGAGAGTTCATGTGCGTCTGGGTAGGATGTGACAAGGTAAGCGTAAAGCCCGACGTTGAGCCTATATGTTGCCACCAATGTATTGTCTCGTGAAAGTACGTAGAGAATGCTTGCAATGTATCGAAATCGACAGCACTTCCTACTCCTATATCATCAACTGCTCCTTCTAGTTTTAAATGGATGTCTCGTCTTAGCCTGATTACAAAATGCATCGGCACATATTGGCCTTTGGCGTTGTAGCAACTGGCTAGCCCTGTAACTCCTTCATCTACTGCATCCCCGTGCAGCAAATTATGCTTCAGCATCTTATTTCCTTAATTTTTTGAGGAGCAAAGGGGGCAGATTTATTTGTTTTGGATTTCTAGGTGTTAAATAAGTCTGTCTCCATTGCTACTGTTGTTTAGCGCCTGTGTGGCAGGCGCTAAAATTTAAGTTTGTTATGTTGCTGATTCTGTTTCGTCTAACCCAGTGAGTAAATCATCTGAGAAATCTAGAATTGGATGTGGGATGTCAGATAGTATAGATTCACGATCGCAATGACGTAAGAAAAAATAAAGTGACGAGTCGATGATTTTTAAGAGCTTGCTTCCTCGATCATAGTCTACAAATGGTGGTTGGATTCTTTTGTTTATTTGGTGTTGAGTGATGTTATGTAGAAAAGCGCCAAGATCACCGGATCTTACATCGTCTGGTCTGTGGTGAACTTTTCGAATGCCTTCTAGTAAGGTGGATCGAGATAGACCTTGTTCAATATTGTCTAGATCAGTCTTTAAAAGAAGATGTATAAAGTAAAATGGAAAGGCTAAAGATGGCTTTCCACTTTGATTGCTTGTTTTTCGTGCGATGTCGACAAAGGATTCAAAATTACGGATGTGTCGTCCGCCATAGTCTCCAGCCTTCGTTGCTAGCGCTACAGTTAAATGGTCTTGGGTTATTGAAACTATTGATTCGGCAGTTTCTGTTATGCCCGCAGCAATACAGCATTGTTTGCAAAGCTCCTGCACAACGCCAACGCTGTCAAATGAAGATTTTATGAGTTTTTCTTGAATGTTACTAAAGTCAGCGTTTAGTAATCTTGAACCTTTTTCTATAAGTTTCTCGAAGTCTTCGTCTAGCCAAGGCTCAACGGGAACCTCAGTTACCCGATCCAGGAGGTCTCCATTAAATTGTACTAATCGATTTGCCTCTCGCCATATACCGAGTACGATGAAAATTACTCCGAGATCTTGGAATACTCGTAAGTCGTAGGCTAGCCTTTCCTGTACTTCTAAAGAGAGGTAGTGGAAGTTCTCAAGTACTATGAATTTTTCTATCCCCTTTTTTCTAAGTAGCTCAGATACGTCTTGGGCTAGTTCTAAGTTGTATTCGATATATAGTTCTTTTGATGTGTTGATTTGGGTCTGTTTGTCGCCTGTTCCGGCGCCGAAGTTTGCCTCACCCATGAATGGTACTTTTACTTTTACTCCTGCGTTTATGTTGGATGCGATTTCAAAGCTAAGTCCTTGTGTATCGCTTTCGAAATAAGTGATATTTGACTGTCTTAGGATTGAACGATAAATATCGATGGCTTGGGTTTGCGGGGAACATTCAACTTTTACGTATTCCCTAGGGTTTAGATGTTTGAGGGTAAGAGATGTTTTTCCTTGTTTTGAAGATCCATAAACTATTACTTGATTTTTATCTTTTAAAGCTGCGCTAAAAAGTTCGTCAACGCTGGGTCTTTCTATATATGACTCAATAAGTTGACTTCGGACGCCAAAAACATCACTTGTTTTGTACTTCATGTGCAATCCTTTTTCTGAACAAAAGGGGACGAACAAAAGGGGACGGATTTATTTTTAAATTTCTAGCTGGTAAATAAATCTGTCCCTATTTGTCACCTATTTGTCAATTTTTCATTTCCATTTTTCTCTCGTTATCAGTTCGGAGGAAGCTGGAAACGAGGGTGGGGTCAAAGCATATTTATTAAACTGTCGACCGCGCTCTGACATTCTGCAACTCGAGCGCCGTTGATTTGAATGCTATGTCCGTGAACGTTGTAATAACCGCCAGTCAGTTGGGACAGTGGCCGCCCCAGATGAGCGGCTACTACCCCCGCTGTGTTGAAATCACGAAGTGCAACGGAGTAAAGATCTCGAAAGGTTTGAAGGTTTGTAGCCATGACGAGTCGCGGTGTGAAGAAGTGAGGAGACGCTTGATACTGCCGAAATAGTGCGTCGGCAGTGGCATCGGAGAGCGCTGCGAAAGCACTTGCTGCTCCTTCGTACTGTGTAAGCCTATTACCCACGATGGTATGAATTTTTGGGACCACCATGCCAAAACCTGCTGCTCTTACGGCGAATGTCCACGCGCCATAGATAGGATGTGGTGGCTGTTGCCCGTGAAGAAGAATGAACAGCGCGTTTGCTGCAACACGGGAAGAGTCATCCGCATTGACGGGAACGATTAGCTTATCGCCAGCTGAAATGGCTAACTCTGTGTAAATCGAAAAACTTGGGTTGGTGTCAATAAACACTGTGAGGTCGGAGTCTGGTTCTCTGGCTGCGAACGAGTCTATTAGTGACCTGAAGATTAGATGCACCCAACGCCATGGCTGGCTTGCTGGAGTGAGCGCTGGTGCATTGGCTGCTCCCGTTACTGCGGGTGACATAGGTTCGAGGTTTCCATCACCACAAAGCAGTGCAAGATTATCTGGAACCGAAGGGTTTACGGAACTGGCCTGAACCAAGAATTGATATGGGTCCGGCAAAGGGGCGCCCTGGCCTCCAGCGATGACAGTACTCATGTAACCCACGACTGTACGAGGGGTCGCCTCAGTACAGAGATTCAGAACATGGTTTTCCCCGTCTTCCCCACCCCCTAAAATCATCATGCTCGAATTGGACTGAGGGCAGAGGTCAATAACGAGTACGCGCTTTTCAGGGTGCCTTTCTGCGTAACGAGTAGCCGCATGAAAAGCGATCGTGCTCTTTCCTACACCGCCTTTGTTGTTCCATATGACGTACCGTTCAATTGTTTGAGGCATACCAATGTCCTTTTGAAGTGTGAGGCTTATAGGTGGTGTAGCATGCTCACGGTTTCGCTGGAGGAACACAACCACGCTAGAACATTTTCAAGTAAAACAACGCAAAAAAAAGGTACTGCGGCGAAGCTAGTCAGAGCTGCATCCGCTTGGCACGGTTTTGAATGGGGGGACGAGAATGGTATGGGCCCAATTCAATATGCCTTAAAGGCCCTTTTTTCAATGGTCTTAGAGAAAACCATTCCAATCCATCACTGGTCAGACAGAGATGCCGCGGTAGATACGGCGTCTAGTAAGCACAAGAACTGGGGCTGTTTTAAACCTAAAAACTCACTCGTTTAAATGACTCACTCTCTCGTCATCCAGGCCCTACACAACCTTGCGCCACCCCCTACACCTAAGACAGAATCCGCCGGCTTGTGCGTCTAGCCCCAGGCTTTTATCGTTCTCGGGTCACTGAAAACCAGTGATCGGGTTTGGTAGCCCGTGTGTTAGATGTACAACGTCACCGTCTCCGGTCGTGCTTTCGATCGGGGGTCTATGGTGGTCATGTACAGGGCGTCTTCAGGCGCGCCGGCTCCTAACACCCGGTCTACCAACCTGTTCATGGCCGCCACCCTTCGTTTGGTAGCGAAAGGGTGAAGCCTTCACTAAAAGTGTTAGGAGTTTCATCCATGTTCAAACCAACACCCAACCCACCAGAAACCGATCCAGTCTCCCCCTACAAATTCCCCGATTCACGAACCCTGAACGAAGCCGCCGAGCGCGCCCTCGATCACTACCTCACCCCACAGCAACGGATCATGGGCAGCCACACCCCACGCGACCCGATGTACTTCGCCAACCCGGCCTACGACACCGAATCCCTGCTCGCCAACGCCAGCGAGTCCCTGGGATCAGCCTCCGAAATGCTCAACAACTTCGCCGCCACCCTGGAACCCGCCCACCGTAAAACCGCCATCGGCATTGCGCAGTTGGTGATGTTGGGGTCTTTGGCGGTGAATCAGGCGCTGGATAACGTCGAGCTGAAGTAGATCGTTGCGACCCTCTGCGGCAGACGGGCAGCTTGCTGTCGCGGAGGGTTCGTCACCCGTGCGATGAAGGGAAGGACAGTAGAGAATGTGCGCATAGCGCTGATTATTTTGGATAGTGCCTGGAGATTTCTTTCCATATGTATCTGTATCGGAACTCAAGCCAACGTATCAGCAGTTTGTCTATTAGGCGTCGATAACGACTGCGCTCTCGGGCCTTCTGATTTTCCCTGATGTCAGACGTTAGTTGTTCAAGGTTGAAAGCAGACCAGATCATCGGGATCACTGTCTCAAGGTTCGAATGGCAGACAGGGGCGACTTCCTCGTAGAGAATTCGCTTTATCTCTTGCGGGTCGTAATCTTCGGTCTGGCACGCGATGGATTCGTAGTTGACCTCGTTGTCTACAAACGCGTCGGACAGTGCCCAATAGACGTGGGAGCGCTCTTTCTCAGTCGCTAACGCCCAATCGCGCTTGGTGGAAGATGTCTTCCGAGTGGTTGGTTCAGCCATTTTTGACGTCCTGTCATGCGATGGTGTCAGCCTTGCTTCCAAGGGCGACCGGGAATGTAGCTTTCAAAACGCACCAAAAAACGAGATTGAATTGATTTGTTCTGAAGCTTAGAACCGTAAGCAACTTATCAACTCTGGAATCTCAAGCACCAAAATTAAACGCAATCGAAATCCTTGGTCTCGTCCCTTCAAACCGTCGAACCGAATGCATCAACCAAGACGGAAACATGATGAAGGTGCCGCTGCTGGCGGCGCAGGTGCTGCTGAAGCCGGCGGTGATGCAGTCTTCGACGCGCATTCGCAGTGCGGGGTTGTAGGTGGAGGCGACCATGCCGCGTGGGTCGGCGAATTCCAGGTCGCCGCCGACGGTCGGGTCGTCTTCTCGGCCGCCGGCGTCCACCCAGTAGACGCCTGACCAGAAGGCGCCCGGATGTCCGTGGAGGGCGTTGCTGTGGCCTGCGGTATTCACGTTGGCCCAGGCGTTGAGTTTCCATTCGAAACTCGGTTCGGTCAGTCCGAATTGTTCGCTGTGCACTGCCGTCATTTGCACGGCGAACGCTTTGGCGAATGTCACCAAGGCGTCGCTGGCTTCTTCGCCCCATTCATGGAAGTCGTTCGCGGACTGCCAGCCGCCCTCGTTGCTGCGCTGGGCGCCGCTACGATCTTGCGCCATGCGGGTTGTGATGATGGTTTTCAGTTGGGAATTAAGTTTTGCAGCATCGGGATACTGGAGGCTGGCGAGGGGCGTTGTGAACAGCCGTCGAATCTTTATCAGGTCAGGATTTACCAACTGGCTGGTCGACGGCATTGCGGGTTCTCTGGGTTGCTCAAGTTGCAAAAAACTATACCGAGCGAACTGAAAAACCGATGTAAACCTTTGTGAAAGGCCGAACCTGAACCCACGCTGAAATCTCCGCAAGTTTCATCTTCCCGCCACCCGCACAGGCCTACGATCCCTCTACAAGATCCCGATCCCACCCGAGCGCCACACACCATGAACAACCCACTCAAAGCGCTGTTGATCGTCGCAACCGTCTCGGTTTTAAGCGCCTGTTCCGGTTCCGGTGGCCTGACGACCACCAGTTGTTTCTCCAGCGACTGTCAGTCGCCGGAGGCGCGTAACGTGAATACGTTGAAGTTCGGCGGGAGCAATATCGGCAACAGTTTCAACCAGTACAGCTCCGGTCTGATGCATGACGATTGAGGGTTACTGGGCCGCGGGTACGGCGATCCATTCGCTCAGGACTTTCTGGTATTTGCCGGTGACTTTGCTCAGGTGCAGCCACTGGTCGACGTAGAGTTTCCAGCTGATGTCGTCGCGCGGCAGCAGGTAGGCTTTTTCGCCGTATTGCATGAACTGGCTCGGGTTGACGGCGCACAGGCCGGGTTTGAGTTTTTGTTGGTAGAGGGCTTCGGAGGCGTCGGTGATCATCACGTCGGCCTTGTTGTCGAGCAGTTGTTCGAAGATGGTCACGTTGTCGTGCAACGCCAGTTGCGCCTTGGGCAGGAAGGCGTGGACGAAGGCTTCGTTGGTGCCGCCGGCGGGTTCGACCAGGCGCACGTTCGGCTGGTTGATCTGCTCGATGGTCTGGTATTTGGACTGGTCGGCGCAGCGCACCAGCGGGATCTTGCCGTCGACGTCGAGGGTGTTGCTGAAGAAGGCTTTTTTCTGGCGTTCGAGGGTCACCGAGATGCCGCCGACGCCGATGTCGCATTTGCCGGCCTGCATGTCCGACATCAGGGTTTTCCAGGTGGTCTGCACCCATTCGACCTTGACGCCGAGGCTGTCGGCCAGGGTTTGCGCCATGGCGATGTCGATGCCTTCGAATCCGCCGTCCGGGCGTTTGAAGGTGTAGGGCTTGTAGTCGCCGGTGGTGCAGACGCGCAACTGGCCCTGTTGCTGAATGGTGTCGAGGTGCGAGGCCGGTTCTTGTGCCTGGGCGGCGCCGGCCATGGCCAGCAGGCCGCAGAAGATCATCGTGCTTTTTGGAATTGTCATGGAGATCGGGCTTGTGCAGTGGGAGTGCGGGCCAGTGTAGTGAATGGGTTTGCCGGGTGTCATCCCGGTTCCGGGCTCAACGTGCCCAGCCACGCCACCAGTCCCACGATCAACAGCGCAATCACCAGCTCCGATGCCACGCTGCGGCGCAAGGCGTTGGCCGCCACTTGATGCTGCCCGGCGCGCAACGATTGTTCGAGCAACGGCCCGAGGTGGAAGCGGTTCAACGCGGCCAGCACCAGCATGCCCCCGAACAACATAACCTTGATCGCCAGCAGAATGCCGTAGGTGCCGAGCAGGACTTCGCCCAGTGTTGGGCCGACGATGAACAGGTAATTCGCCACGCCGGTGACCGAGAGGATGAGCACAATTGCCGCGCCGACGCCTTCGAAGCGTTTGACGGAATCCGCCAGCGAACGAATGCGCGCTTCGCTGCACAGTGCGTCGAGCCGCGCCATCAAGATCAACGCGAGCATGGCGCCCAGCCACGCACCCGCCGCGAGCAGGTGCAGGATGTCGCTGAGCAGATGCCACGCGTTATCCATCGCGCCGTGTCCGCTCCAGGCCAGGGAGGCGAGGGCGACGGCGCCGGCCATCGATGCCAGCCTTAATCCCGGCCAGATCACCACGGCGATCAGCGCAATCATACGCAGCGTCCACGCCAGCCCTACGTCGGTTTCCAGCACCATCATTTGCAGGTGCGGCCACAGCGCCGCGAACTCCGTTTCGCCACTCATGGCGCGGGTCATCAGCACCAGTCCCGCCACTGACAGCAGCGCCCCGATCAACGCCATCCCACGCAGCATCGGCCGAAACCGCAGCACCGCGTCAACGCTGTACAGCCCGAACAACGCCAGCCCGAACAACAGCAGCAAATCCACATACAACGCCAGACGCAGGAGGATGTTGATCAGTTCAGCCATCGCTCACTTCACTTTGAACGTGACGTTGCCGGTGATCGGGTGCGTGTCCGACGACACTGCGCGCCATTCGACCTTGTAGGTGCCGGCCGGCAGAGGCGAGAGCGGGGTGACCAGCATGGTTTTCGGGTCGCTGCCGGCGCTGACTTTGGCCTTCATCGGCATCGGCGAGTGGGCCATGCCGGGCATTTCGGTCATGACCAGTTTGGCGCCGGAGAATTGGGTCAGCAGATCCTCCGAAAACCGCAGTTCGATCTTGCCGGGCGCTGCGCCGTCGGCACCTTCGGCCGGGGTCGAGGACAGCAGTTTCGGATGGGCCTGGGCCAGGGTGCTCAGGAGCAAACCGCTGGCGAGGACGAGGGAGATTTTCAATGTGCGCATGCAAGACCTCGGTGTTGTTTTTTGATGGGATTCAGAACCACAGCCGCACGCCGAGGACGAGTCGCGCTTCGCTGCGATCCTCGCCTTCTTCCCGTGCGTAATCGGCGGTGTGGCCGTAGCTACGGTTCCAGGTCACGCCGATGTAGGGCGCGAATTCGCGGCGGATTTCATAGCGCAGGCGCAGCCCGGCTTCGGTGTTCGCGAGGCCCGAACCGATCCCGCGTTGCGGGTCGTTTTTGCCGTAGACGTTGAGTTCGGCGGTCGGCTGCAGGATCAGGCGATTGGTCAGCAGGATGTCGTAGTCGCCCTCCAGCCGCACCGCGCTCTGGCCGTTTTCGCCGAGGAACGCCGTGGCTTCGGCTTCGAAGTTGTACAGCGCCATCCCCTGCAGACCGAACGCGGCCCAGGTTTGTGGAGCGCCGGGTTTGAAGTCCTGGCGCACGCCGCTGACCACGTCCCACCACGGCGAAATCGCGTGGCCCCACAGCGCCTGGATTTCCGCGTCTTCGGTTTTGCCGTTGCTGCGTTCGCCCTCGGAGCGCAGCCACAGTCGATCGATGTCGCCGCCGATCCAGCCGGACAAATCCCAGGCCAGGGTGCTGGCGTCGTCGGCGTCCTGCCATTCGAGTTTGTCGGCGAGGAAGTAAGTGTTGATGGCGCTGTCGTGGACCTGATGCCCGGCGTGGCTGGTGAACACGGCAGCGCGGTCGGCGTCGGTCAGTGCCGGAATCGGCGTGCGGCTTTCGGTCGGCGCAGCGGGCTGCATCATGCCGTCGTCCATGCTTTGCATATCAGCCATCTGACTGTGATCCATGCCCTGCATATCAGCCATCTGGCTGTGGTCCATGCCCTGCATGTCGCTGGCGGCGAAGGCCGGGGCCATCGACAGGAGTGACAACGAAAACGCGGCAAATCGAGTCATGGTCGGCGTCCTCATTCTTCCACCCGCACTTCGCGGAACATGCCCATTTCCATGTGGTACAGGAGATGGCAGTGATAGGCCCAACGGCCGAGCGCGTCGGCGGTCACGCGGTAAGTGCGGCGGGTGCCGGGCGGCATGTCGATCGTGTGTTTGCGCACCTGGAAATTGCCGTTTTCG